>JAJDNX010000076.1 GCA_022340485.1 Gammaproteobacteria bacterium
TCCTTGCAAGCATCGAAAAGAGAATCGCTATATTTTTTCACAGATCATGCAGGCGGATTATCGGACAACCACAACAGGCGACTATCCCATATAAGAACGGGGCCCGCGGGCCCCGTTTCTATCACAATACAATCATGGTTCCTAGAAGGTGTGCTTCATACCAAACGACAGCTTTCTATCCTTGGAATCGCCCTGGTTTTCACCAATGTCCGAACAGACATCGTTATCCTGTTCATCGCAGCGGATTTCACTGTATCCACCGTAGAGCATGGTACGCCTGCTCATACTATGGGTCCCAACCAGCTGCCAGACATTATAATAGGACGCCGTACTGCCACCGCTACCTTCCTCACCGCGTCCAAAGCCAAGATAGGCCATGGAGTTGCCCAGCTTGGCGGTTGTACCCAGCATCCAGGTATTAGCACCATCACCGGAACCGTCGGTCTGGTTGCCGCCACGTGCACTGATCAGGCCGTCATCCCGCTCGTACTGCGCAAAAAAGGAGAACATACCCAGATCGTACTTACCACCCACCTTCCAGGCCGAATCATCACCACCCGCATCGCTGGTAATGTAGTCTGCGAAGACAAGAAAGGGGCCACCCTGCCACTGACCACCAATACCCCAGGGGCTGTCTGCGTTGCTGTCTGAATCGGTTTCAGTCTGCACGGTGTAGTGCGCACCAACACCGAGCCCATTCCAGGTCGGTGAATCATATCGCAGGGTGTTGGTGGCACGCCCCTGCCCATCCTCGCCGGCACCACGGTGCAGATCTGACTGCAGGCCACGGTCGCGCTGCTGCTGTGCCGTCCGGTAGATCGGATCCAGCATGGCACCGTGTGACTTGTAGACGGTCGAGATGGTTCCGACCCGCAGTTGGCCGAATACACCGCCCAGACCCAGCCACTGGTCACGATCGGTGATTGCATTTACTTCAGTGGGGCTTGAACCATTACGCTCAGTGGTGTCGTACTGGAAATCGATCTTGAACATCGCCTTCAGACCGTTGCCGAGGTCTTCACTGCCCTTGAAGCCGAAGGAACAGGTCGTGCAATTGAGATTGGTGGTATCGGCACCGCCATCCTGATCCGCGAAATCGACACTGGTGTCGATGTGGCCGAACACCGTGACGTCGGCCGACGCAACGCTCATGCCACCGGCGAGGGCAACTGCGATCAGGGTCGGTAAGTGTTTCTTTATCATGTTGGATAACCCCGGCAAGGTTGGAATCTCAGTTGAAAGGCAACCCTTCAATATTACTGGTGAATCTACCCAACCACGGACAAATATGCAACAAAAATCTCAGACTTGTTGTGATTTCACAACAGAAAAGAAAACGGGGCCCAATGGCCCCGTTTCCCGGTTCTGCTCGAGACTACCGATTAGAACGTGTGCTTCATACCCAGCGTCCAGTCGCTGACCTTGTCGAAGTCAGAAAAGTCACGCTGAACGTAACCGGCATAGACCTTGGTACGCTTGCTCAGGCTGTGCACACCGACGATTTCCCAGTTTTTGGACTTGGTACCCACGGACTCTGTACCCAACGCAGGGTCATCGTAGATGAGCGTGCCGTTGTCAGCGTCCTGAGTCTGACCGTAGGCTGCATAGATCAGGTTGTTGCCAAAACCGGCGGTACCACCGACGAACCAGACATCGGCACCCTTACCATCGCCGACGACATCCTGACCAACCACTTCACCGCCATTGACATCAAAGCTCGTACGCCGAGCGATGGCGCCACCGTCTCCCTCGTACTGACCAAAGATGGCAAACTTGTCGAAGCCAAAACGGCCGCCAACCTTCCAGGCATCGTCATCACCACCGGCATCGCTAGTGATGTAGTCAGCAAAGACCAGGAAACCACCGGCCTGCCACTGGGCACCAATACCCCATGGGCTGTCGGCATTCGGATCATTGTCGGTTTCTTTCTGCACGGTGTAGGTACCGGCGACCTGGAAACCTGCAAAGGTCGGGCTGTCATAACGGATGGTATTGGTTGCACGACCCTGAGCGGCGGTATCGCCGGCACCGGTATGCAGGTTGGATTGCAGACCCCAGTCACGACCCTGGGCCGAGGTACGGTAGATCGGATCCAGCATGGCACCGTGAGACTTGTACACCGTAGAAATGGTACCCACGCGCAGCTGACCAAAGTTGCTGCCCAATCCTAACCACTGGTCACGATCGGTGATTGCATTAACTCCAGTGGGGCTCGCACCATTACGCTCGGTAGTATCGTACTGGAAGTCGATCTTGAAGATCGCCTTCAGGCCATTACCCAGGTCTTCGCTGCCCTTGAAACCAAAAGAACAGGTCGTACAGTTCAGGTTGTTGAGCCGGTCACCGCTGAGGTTATCGTTCTTGCTGCTGTTAAAGCTGGTATCGATGTGACCCATTGCGGTCACGTCGGCAATTGCAGTCCCAGTACCACCCACAAGGGCGGCACCAATCATTGCCGGTAAGATTTTCTTCATCATGTTCATGATATTCCCCTTACAGAGTTGAAAATAGATTTAACAAAGCCACTTGTCATTGCACGGGGAAACTTTACAACAACAGAATGCAAGAATGCAACAGTTTTTTTCAAAAAAACCACATGCTGCTTATTTTTGTTGTTTTATTGCTACAGAAATAAGCTGCGACTCTTTCCTCAGCAGCGCTTGTGACTCGGAAAAGAACAACATTCTACTTTATTTTCAGTCAGATACAGTTTTTGTCCCATACAGCGTCAAGCCTCCAGCCCTCTTGGGTACCTGCGCAGACGCTCCGTGAACGGATGGTGTTACATCCATTTCCAGATGTCGCCTACCCACCACAGACCATTCAATGAGGAAGTAAACACGCCTCTTCACGGAAACATTGCACAGCAGCAAACTCAAGGTTCAGTCGAGTAGCCAAAACTTTTCGCCCACGGCTCCAGCAGTGGCGCTATGCCGTTGATGTGATCCTGGTAATTCTTCCACCGTCCGATTGCCTGTGTATACAGACGCTGTGTGACCTGGTTATAACTTGGAGTGGTTATCGCCTTCCTCGACAAGGCTGTCTGCTGAAAATTCAGTACATGATCATGCCAGGCCAAACCCAGAAAGTTCAGCAGCGGTTCCACGGCATCCTGCAAGTCCAGGACGACATCTTCATATCGCAAAACCCCAGCCTCAAGATCCAGTGCATCGTTGTAATGAACCCAGAGACTCATCACGGCATCATACAGCCTGGCTGCTTGCTGCAAGGTCAGGAAATTCGCCATGGCATCGTTTAATTGAAAGTTTTGCATGAAACAACTCAGCACACAGTCGTACGGATGCCGTAATGCCAGAATGAATTTAGAATCCGGAAAAACCCGATGGATCAGACCGGCGTCGATGATATTCAGAGGCAGTTTGTCGATGATCAGCTGGTGCGAACCATCCGGGTTAACATGAGCATGAAGCTCCTCGAAATAGACTTCCCTTAGCCCTGCTATCTGCTTGTCATCCAGGTCCGTCAGATGGTCAACGGTTGCAAGACCTCCCAGGTGAGTCCGCATGGACTCCACCATGTGTTTCTCCTCAACCACCAATACCTCGGGGTGTGACCGTAAAATTGTATCGAGGAGCGTGGTGCCCGAGCGGGGGAACCCTACCAGAAATGCGAGCGGATTCTGCTTGGTTGCTGCCTGCCCTTTTGACCATTGTACTTTCCCTGCAGACGCCCAGGATGCTGAAGTTTTCAAGACCCGATCAAGGTAACGCCGTGCACTGAATTGTTGGCCGGCAGACAATTGCCTCGCAGTCGTATTGGTGATCTCAAACTGGGCAAATGCGCTGGAATACTCGCCAAGCCTGTCATATGTCTTTGAAAGCAGTTCCGAGTGCCGCAGCCTTGTACGCGGCAACAGTGTTTCAGGAGTGATGCGCTCAAGGAAATCGCGAGCCGCCTCAAAGCGCTTTTCCCTGCTCGCAAGCAGAGCCAGGATAAAAAGTAGTTCCGGGTGATTTTCTGCAAGCACCTGCCGTGCATGATGCACAGCGGTTTCCAGATCGGCGAGCCTGTTATGCTTTTCATAGAGGTCACAAAGATTGGCATGCGCGATTCCAAGATCAGGCCTGAGCTCGATCGCCTTCTGGTAGCTCACCACCGCCTCCTGCAGCCTCCCGAGATCACTAAGTGCATTGCCACGGTTGCAGTAAGCCTCTGCATAACCAGGCTTGTGCTCGATTGCCTTTTCGTAGCTCCCAACCGCCTCCTCCAGTTGCCATAGCTCCCTGAGTGCATTGCCCCGATTGCAGTAAGCCTCGGCATAGTCCGGCTTTAAGCGGATGGCCATCTCACAGCTCTGCAGCGCCTCTTGCAGCCTCCCTAGCTTGTACAGTGCATTGCCACGGTTGCTGTATGCATCCGCATAATCGGGTAACAGCTGGATTGCTTTCTCATAGCTTGCCACCGCCTCCTGCAGCTGCCCAAGGTCACAGAGTGCATTGCCACGGTTGCTGTAAGCATCCGCATAATCAGGCTTGAGCTCGATCGCCCGGTTGAATGCCTGCACTGCCTCATGAAACTTGCCTTGCTCCTGGAATGCCACGCCCAGTACATTAAGAATAAATACGGCTTGTGGATAGACTTGTAGCAATTCCCTACAAGCCTGCTCCGTCTTCACCAACTGCCCGGAGTGATAGAGATCCACCAGGGCATTCATCTGGTCCTGCGAAGGATTTGCAGTTTGAGCCTGCCTGGATTGACTGAGCGCGAGATCTTTTCGCAGCTTTCTCACGCCTTTTTTTGCAATCGGGTGGTTGGGCTGGTGCTGCAGTACCGTGTTGTAGAGCTCCACTGCAAGGGCAATATTGCCTCGCTTGCTGGCCTTTTTTGCCTGTGATATGGCCTGTTCAATCGTCAATTCTCGAGGGTGAGTCACGTTTTGCATGCGCCATGCTTGATATCTAATGGATGACTTTCAACACACTGCAGATGACTCGCGCTACGCACTCGCCGTGCGGGCCGCTGCCGTTGCATGGCGGGGCTCCAGTTCATCGCTCTCATTGAGCGAGCGCCGGATTCCCATCCCTTCCACCCAAACAAAACCCGCCTGACGGCGGGTTTCATTGTTGGCTGGCGGACTAGGATTCGAACCTAGATTAGTGGAGTCAGAGTCCACTGTCCTGCCGTTAGACGATCCGCCAGTAGCGGCTTAACGCTTGGAGAATTGTGGTGCGCGACGGGCCTTGTGCAAGCCAACCTTCTTGCGCTCGACCTTACGGGCATCACGAGTAACAAAGCCTGCACGCCGGAGGACAGGGCGAAGCTCGTTATCGTACTGAATCAGCGCGCGGGTGATACCATGGCGAATGGCACCCGCCTGGCCACTCATACCACCACCCTTAACCGTGACCGTTATATCAAAATCACCCAGCCTGCTGGATGTATCCAGGGGCTGGCGCACAATCATGCGGGCAGTTTCGCGACCAAAGTAGGTATCAAGAGGACGCTTGTTGACAACAATGTCTCCTTTGCCCTTGCGCAGGAATACCCGTGCTGTGGCTGTTTTACGGCGTCCGGTACTGTAATAGGTGTCACTCATGCTGTGTTCCCTGTTGCCGGCTCACAATTTGTCACCAGCGGATTGGTTTAATGACGTGGGCTGATTAAAAGTTCAGTGGTTTCGGCTGCTGGGCAGCATGCTGATGTTCTGACCCGGCATATACCTTTAGTTTGCGAAACATGGCGCGCCCGAGTGGATTCTTCGGCAACATGCCTTTTACCGCAAGCTCAATGACCCGGCCAGGCGCCTGTTCCTGCATCTTCTCAAAACTGGCAGACTTGAGGCTGCCGATGTAACCGGTGTGATGATAGTACATCTTGTCAGTGGCCTTGCGACCCGTGACATGCACCTTGTCAGCATTCACTACAATGATGTAATCACCGGTATCTACATGGGGTGTATACACAGGTTTGTGTTTTCCGCGCAGGCGGCGCGCAATCTCTGAGGCCAGTCTGCCTAATGTTTTACCTGTGGCATCAACGACATACCAGTCGCGATTCACTTCGTGTGCTTTTGCGGAAAATGTTTTCATCGGTATTTGCTCGGGTCATGCCAAATCAAAGAGCGGGGATGTTACAAAAGTAGCCAGTAACTTACAAGGTTTCCCTTGCCAGAGATTACCTACGACATGTTTCCGGACAAAAAAAAGCGCGGTCCAATGCGGCCGCGCTTTAAAACCTCCTTGGGGGGAGGTGGAGGAGCGCTGACCGGCCAAATAGGGGGGCAGGCCAATCAGCGTGTTAGTATCTTCTAATATTCTGTCTTTCTTGTCAAGACCAAAAGACTGCAACGTTTATCAAATAGCGGCAAATATGGCTAAGCGCCTGACCGGGGTATTCGCTGATCGTGGCATTGGACGATCGTGTTTTTTATTTTTTAATCATTACTATCAATTGGTTACATGATATAGGCACGATGGCAGGCTAGATTTTCAGACGTTCCACGACACGTCCGTTTTTCAGATGCTCCTCGATGATCTCGTCGATGTCTTCACGGTCAATATAGCTGTACCAGACTGCCTCCGGGTACACGACCATCACCGGCCCTTCTTCACAGCGATCCAGACATCCCGCAGTATTGACCCTCACCCCGCCCTTGCCGGCGAGTCCCAGCTCCTTGCAGCGCTGCTTGGCATAGTTACGATGGCCGAGAGCGTCGAATCGCTGGCAGCAATCGCTGCCATCCTCACGCAGATTGGTACAGAAAAAAACATGATGGCTGTAGTAAGACATTTTCCGGAAATTCCATCGGCGACGTTGTGACAGGATCATGCTATCTTAAAACCATGACAGAACGTGAGCAGACTTTTATTGACCGCATGATTGCTCATGCCGACCAGGCACTGCGGACCGTATTTGGCGAACCCGTTGGTTCGGGCCGTGAGAACCCGGCAGAACCGCTTGCAGAAAATGCGCTCTCGACAACCGAAAAGGCCAAAAGTATTCGCCTGATGCGGGTAGACCACGCTGGCGAGGTGTGCGCCCAGGCACTCTACCAGGGGCAGGCGCTAACGGCTCGGCAGCAACAAACACGGCAGCAAATGAAACAGGCTGCCATTGAAGAGAATGACCACCTGGCATGGTGCAGGCAACGCATCCATGAGCTGGGCGGTCATACCAGTCTGCTCAATCCGATCTGGTATGGGGGCTCGCTCGCAATCGGTGCTGTCTCGGGCCTGATGGGAGACAAGTGGAGCCTGGGGTTTCTAGCAGAAACCGAGAACCAGGTGGTCAAACATCTTCAAGGTCACCTGCAGCAACTGCCTGCTGCTGACGAGAAATCCCATGCCATACTCGAACAAATGAAAAGCGATGAAGCGAAGCATAAAAGCAGCGCCCTGAATGCCGGCGGCGCCCCCCTACCTGAGCCGGTCAAGAAGACAATGACGCTCGTATCCAGGGTCATGACGTCCACCGCTTCCCGGATATAGGTCGAGCTCCTACTTCGCGCTGCGCGACATATTGCGGCCGTAAAACATCTCCAGCATCTCCTTCTTGACCTGTCTGTGTATCTTGTGTTGTTGAGCCTCTGACATTTCATCCTTGCTGATACCGAACAGATAATCATCCAGGTCGATTTCCTTCAGCATCATCTTGGTGTGGAACATATTTTCCTGGTACACATTCACGTCGATCATCTGGTATTGCTCGCGTGTATCACGAGACAGAAAATTCTGTATAGAGTCTATCCTGTGGTCGATGAAATGTTTCTTGCCACGGACATCTCGGGTGAAGCCACGGACACGGTAGTCAAGGATCACGATATCCGATTCAAACGTGTGAATCAGATAGTTCAGTGCCTTCAAGGGTGAAATCCGGCCGCAGGTCGAGACATCAATATCGACGCGGAAGGTGCTTATCCCGTGGTCAGGGTGACTTTCCGGATAGGTATGCACGGTGATATGGCTTTTATCCAGGTGTACGACCACCGCCTCAGGCAAAGGACCCGGTGCCTCGGTATTGGACAGCAACTCCGAGGCCACCGGCTCCTCTGAAATCAGCATGGTGACACTGGCACCCTGTGGATCATAATCCTGGCGCGCCGTGTTCAAAATGGTCGCACCTATGATATTGGCGACGTCATTCAGAATGGCGGTCAGGCGATCGGCATTATATACCTCGTCTATATATTCGATATATTCACTGGTGTGTGCAGCCGTCTGCGCAAAAGCGATATCGTAAATATTGAAACTGAGTGTTTTGGTAAGGTTGTTAAACCCGTGTAACTTGAGCTTACGCATTAAAACCTCTGTAAACAGGAACCATGCACGGGTATTGCTTCAACCGGCAATGGGAGGGTGATAGATCAGCTGGATCACAGTCCCTTCCGGGTCTGCGCAGTAAAAACTTCTTGCACCATCGCGATGCGTCAGTGGCTCAGTCTTGATCACGACATTACTAGCGTTCAGGTACGCATACCAGTCATCGACCTGCGCCTCACTGGCGACAAAAAACCCCAGGTGATCCAGCCTCTGTCCCCTTTCAGCAGGGTTGTAATCGGCAACACGGTGCAGCGCCAGATTGTCATTGCCAGACGTTAGATAAACGTTGTCTGCATCCGGCCGCCATTCAACGGCCATACCCAACAAGTCGACATAGAAGCGTTCACAGGCCTCAATGTCTGTCACATTCAGAGCGACATGCCGCATGCCCAGCGTTTTTTCGGGTTGCTGCACTAGCCGGCCTCGCGGTCTGAATGTACGATCTCGTAGTCATGTGTAATGGTTGCCGTCTTGCCAAGCATGATTGAGGCGGAACAGTACTTCTCTGCCGAGAGCTTCACGGCGCGCTCAACCTGCTTGTCAGCCAGCGCGTGGCCCGTCACAACAAAGTGTGCATGAATCCTGGTGAATACCTTTGGATCCGTGTCCGCACGGGTTGCCTCTAGATTCACCACGCAGTCGGTAATCTGCTGCCGCGCCTTCTTCAGTATCATCACCACATCAAATGAGGTACAGCCACCCATACCCAGCAACAGCATTTCCATGGGGCGAATACCCAGGTCACGCCCGCCGCTCTCGGGAGCTCCATCCATGACAACCGAGTGACCGCTGCCGGATTCTCCGACAAAGGTCATTGCCTCAACCCATTTAACCCGTGCCTTCATCATTACCCGGTACCCTGAAAAAGCGGGAATCCTACCACAGTTGCACGCAGTCTTTTACCGTGTTCGAACCGCTAAAGCTATTACCGGACTACCCGATAAAGGGACATGCAAGCACTTCCTCTGACATTTGAAGCAAATAGCGCGCCAGTACGTGGCAGAGCCAACCCATGTATTGAGCGGTTCCTTGAACAGTGCCACCGTCGCAAGTATCCGAACAAGAGCGTCATTATATACGCCGGCGATGCGCCCGATGTCCTCTATTACATCATCAGCGGCTCGGTCAGTGTATTGATCGAGGACGAGGACGGCCATGAAATCGTACTCGCCTATATCAATGCCGGTGGCTTTTTCGGTGAAATGGGACTGTTTGGCGAAAGCCCCAATCGCAGCGCATGGATACGCACCCGAACGGAATGCGAAGTAGCCGAAATAAGCTATTCGCGCTTTCGTGCGCTCGCCAAGGAAGATCCGGATATTTTGCTGGAATTGACCGCACAGCTGGCAACCCGCCTGCGCAAAACCAGTCGCAAAGTCAGCAACCTTGCCTTCCTCGATGTGACCGGACGCATTGCACATACCCTGCTTGAGTTATGCAAGGAGCCGGATGCGATGACCCACCCTGACGGCATGCAGATACGAATTACCCGTCAGGAAATCGGACGCATCGTAGGTTGCTCGCGCGAAATGGCGGGCCGGGTACTCAAGTCGCTGGGTGAACAGGGGCATATCTCGGTGAAGGGCAAAACGATTGTTGTATTCGGGACACGCTAAAAAAACATCCCCGAAACAACGGCATAGCCAACTGTCGAGACGAATAGCTCTACAAATCGATTTCCCCGTTAACCTGCATCGCGCCAGGCAAACAGTTCTGCCAGTTTTTCACCGGGCTCTGGTGCCTTCATAAAGGCCTCACCTACCAGGAAAGCATTTACACCGTGCGAACGCATCAGTGCAACGTCTTCGACCGTGTGTATGCCACTCTCGGTCACCACCACACGGTCTTCCGGTATCTGCTTCAGCAAACCCAGCGTAACCTCCAGACTCGTTTCAAATGAGCGCAGGTCACGGTTATTAATCCCCAGCAAGGTCGCGGGAACCGCCAACGCACGCTCAAGCTCCTCGGCATCGTGCACCTCAACCAGCGCATCCATACCAAGGTGGCTGGTCAGCTGCAACAACTCCAGCAACATGGGATCACTCAATGCAGCGACAATCAGCAGCACGGCATCAGCACCCAGGACGCGCGCCTCGTACACCTGGTATGGGTCAACGATAAAATCCTTGCGTAACACCGGGAGACTGCAGGCAGCTCGCGCCTGTTGCAGATAGGTATCTGCGCCCTTGAAAAAATCAACATCCGTCAGGACAGAGAGGCAGGCCGCCCCGCCCTTCTCATAACTCATTGCAATCTGGCCAGGATTAAAATCCTCACGCAACATACCCCGACTTGGAGAAGCCCTTTTTATCTCGGCAATAACGGCCGCCTCTCCCGCCTGAAGTTTCTCTTGCAGATGGCTGCTGAATCCGCGAGCCGCATCCGCTTCGGCGACACGCTGACTCAGTTCCTCCATACCGGTCTTGCGAATGCGCTCGTCGATCTCCTCGAGCTTGCGCGCAAGAATACGTTGCAGGATGTCCGGCGTATTATTCATGGCCATCAGACTTCATTGGACACGTCTATCAATGACGCAAGCGTCTGCTTTGCCCTACCACTGGTGATCACTTCACTGGCCAGCACAACACCCTGTGACAACGATTTTGTCAGATCGGCGGCATAGATTGCCGCACCGGCATTCAGACAGACAATGTCACGTGCTGGACCCGGCTGATTATCAAAAACGGCCCTGATCATCGCCAGGCTCTGTGCAGCATCTTGAACGGTAATGGCATCAAGGCTTGCACGCTGCATACCGAACTCTTCAGGCGTAACCGTATACATTGAAACCGCGCCATCCCTGAGTTCTGCGACCCGTGTGGTTGTTGCGATACTGATTTCATCCAGCCCGTCCTCTGCGTGCACCACGAGCACATGCAGGCTACCAAGCTGCTTCAGTACATGTGCCAGCGGTTCAATCCAGTGCGAACTGAACACACCCAGCACCTGGTTCGGCGCACCGGCAGGATTGGTTAACGGACCCAGCAGATTAAACAGGGTTCGCACCCGCAACTCCTTGCGTGGACCAATGGCATGCTTCATGGCACTGTGGTGTTGCGGCGCGAACAGAAACCCTACGCCCACCCGGTCGATGCAGGCGGCCACCTGTGCCGGATTGAGGTCCAGCTTCACACCGGCTGCCTCCAGCACATCGGCGCTACCGGAACTGCTGGAAACTGAGCGATTGCCATGCTTTGCCACACGCCCTCCAGCCGCTGCGGTCACAATGGCACTGGCCGTAGATATATTAAAGGTACTGGCACCATCACCACCGGTACCACAGGTATCCACCAGGTGTGGCCCGCTGACATCAACGGTAGTCGCAAGTTCGCGCATCACCCTGGCAGCTGCAGTGATTTCATCTACCGTTTCACCTTTCATGCGCAAACCAACCAGGAATCCTCCGATCTGCGCGGCGGTTGCCTGTCCGGTCATGATCTGGCGCATGACCATCTCCATCTCGTCAGGCTCCAGATCCCGGCGATCTATGACAGTTGCAATGGCTGTTGTAATGTCCATCAATACATTCCGTATGATTCGAACGACGAAGTTAGCAACCCAGGCCCGTCATTCACGGCTGGCTCAGAAAATTACGCAACAAGTCATGCCCGCTGGCAGTCAAAATGGATTCCGGGTGAAACTGCACACCTTCTACGGCAAGCGTCTTGTGTCGCACACCCATAATTTCATCCATTCCGCCCTTATCGTCTGCCGTCCATGCCGTCACCTCGAGGCACTCCGGTAACGATTTCTGCTCGATAACGAGGGAATGATAGCGCGTGGCTTCAAAGGGGTTTGGCAAGCCCGAAAACACACCTGTGTTGTTATGGAAAATCATCGAGGTCTTACCATGCATGATCGCACGCGCATGGGTAATGCGGCCGCCAAACGCCTGGCCGATGCTCTGGTGACCAAGGCACACACCCAGAATAGGTATCCGGCCGGCAAACTGCTTTATCACCTCGATGGAAACACCGGCCTCGTTCGGTGTACAGGGGCCCGGTGAAATAACAATTCTCTCCGGATTCATTTCCTCTATTTCCCGCAGGCTAATCTGGTCATTGCGGTGCACACGCACATCCGCTCCCAGCTCGCCCAGGTACTGAACGAGGTTGTAGGTGAACGAGTCATAGTTATCGATCATCAGGAGCATGTTTAATTCATCCTACTGATTTTTATATATTTACAATTCATACTAAGCTATTAATACCCTCAACGATACCCGCTTTATCCTGAGACTCCATCAGGTTATCAGAGGATAATTGTTTGCAGGCTCTTACATATCCTGACGTTAGCAGGTGTGATTGTACCGGAGAAATGTTGGGAATGAGCAGTACAGTAGAGTGGCGCAGGTAAATCTATCTGACTACCAATAAGACGGTGGGCCACGCCCCCTGCCCTACATCACCTGCCACCACAGGATGCTTTAGCATGAGAGGCGATTGGCTCGGACAGCAGCCTGGTTAAACTGATTTCTGTTATCTCCCTATCTATGGTTACTCTATCAGATCACGAATCCTGTCATAGCCATCTAGATTCCCCGGACTCACAGCTGGATTCTGGGGGTTCCTTAGCGTATGTACAGGATAATCCCTCATTACATGCCTCAAATTCCATCCGATACCCCCTGAGAAGTCCTCTCGCACAGGGTGTTCGTGGTCACATGGATCTAAACCTGGACTCGGGCTGAGCAGTATTACAGGAATGTCTACAGTGGGGTGGTGCAAATCACACTCGACCAGGATGGTTCCCCCTACAACCGGAGACACATCAGAGAGCATTTGTTCACAATCGAGTCCTCTGCATGAAGACCCACGGATGCCTTCCTTTCCGTACAGTATCGTGACCATTGGTTCTACATCCGCGATAATGACGTCGTTACCAAGGACACCTTCGTTCTTTTTGAGACCTTGCTTGCACTACGCGCCGGTGAAACCCCGCCATCGATATCGCGGATAATGCCTTTCAGGCGCTCATTGCTTTCATTGCCGCTGCTGATGGATTCAAAGGCAAGGTCCATCAGGTGTTTGTCGTGCCGTGCGATACCGATTGCATAAGCAAGGTAGCAGGCAAGACCAGGGTGTTTCGTGTCGATACTATGGGCATAGGATCGCCAAGTTTTTTACCCAGCGCTCCCACTCCATTTCTGAAAGTTTTGTACCGTCAAGGTGTAAAAACAGGGTTGCACTTACAAGATCATCCTTCCAGTTCCATTCAGGTGCATTTTCTTTTTTGCGCGCAAGCTGTACGGCACGTTCGTGAAATTGCAGGCATCTGCCGCATTGGTAGTAACAGGCAAGAACGTATGCAATGTATTCGCGTTCAAGATGAGTTAGTTCAAAGGGGGCAGTCTCGCCGGGCAGTCCCTCGAATACAATCTGATGCAGTTCATTAAGTACATCATTAAAAATCCAGCCGAGAAGTGGTGTTTTCGTTCTTATCATGCTCACAGACCTTACAGTAGGCATCCTAATCAAATGAAGCAAACGCTATGCCGTTGATGATGACCCCGTAACTATCCGTATTTCCTCGAAATAGGAAGGGGGCGGCAACACGGCTAAATGCCATTTGGTACCAATAGGGTGCCACAATGCACGCTATTGGAACAT
The DNA here is from genome assembly GCA_022340485.1 of Gammaproteobacteria bacterium. Lineage (GTDB taxonomy): Bacteria > Pseudomonadota > Gammaproteobacteria > UBA9214 > UBA9214 > UBA9214. The sequence continues at coordinate 13,889 of JAJDNX010000076.1, forward strand.
GCTTGCATAACTCTTATCGAGCCGCATGCTGGCGAACTGAACCATTGATGCTAGGACCCTCTCGTGCATGATTTTTCAGGAGAAAGCAGCCAGCTTGGGCGTTACATGGCAGCCATAGTTCGCGTTGTGGTACTGTACTCTGCGACGAATGGTGTGCCTGCTGCGGATCACTGATATACCAGGCCTCTCTGCGACAGAGCCTGATTCCTAAGGGTGAGATTGGAAATAACCTTCGTTACATTTTTGGTAGCAAGTGCTAGATCTATTGCTCGTGTTGCCGTTTCCTGGTTGGCTACCAAACCATTCAGTGTTACCACTCCACGGAAGGTGTCCACATTCACATCCAGTGGGCTCACCAGTTCATCAGTAGCATATTTAATGTTGATGCTAGAGGTGATCGCGGTGTCATCGGTAAGCTCTCCAAGACTCCGCTTGTCATCCGCCAACATTACCAACCCGGCAGTGCAGCCTGTCAAAAAGCAAACTATTATGGCTAGTAACAGACCGAACTGTACTGTCGTCATGGTATTCACCTCAGCTACAGTGAATAGTATAGACTAAGATTATGGTAACTAAGGCCGGGTAATGAATTGCGATAGATGGGACAACTTGAATTTTATGGTAATAGCAGCCTTTGCACCGTTTGTAGTATTCGAACAGAAACACCAGGCTGTACACAGACATTACCCTATGCCCACTAAAGCCTCTCAGTCAGGGAGTGAAGCCAAAGAGGCTTGTAGCATGACCCTGAACCAGTTCCTCCGGGGTAAAAACCGCAGTTTGAAAAGAAAGTGATAATAATGAAAGACGACATACCCAACATTGCAGATATCATCGCCAGTTATTCCAATCAGGATAAAATCCTGCAAGAGTCAGCCGCTGACCTGGGTGCAATCATCCTGGAAATGGAGCGTCAGGAAACATGCTACGGGAAGCACACCAAGCGACTGGCAGAACTAAAAAGGATAGCGGCTCTCCAAGAAACCGTTGTTCGCAGGTTACTGGATAACAGTATTGAGAAGCCTGACCAGCCGAGGCGGCCACACCTGACGGTTGTCAAGTAGCCCCGCCTGTACCGAATCACACGGGGAGTTTTTCAACAAATCGGTCGGCTCCTGCCTTTAAGCCGCTGCTAGTATAAGAATTGTAAAGGTACAAATCTCGGAACCGTTAGTCAGGGCTATTATTAAGATAACGCTAAACGGCTGTTGCCGACCCAGGCTTTGTGAAATCTCTGCCCTAGTCTCCTATGATGGCCGCCAGCGGGACCTGGTAGACGTCCCCATTGCTAACCGTGACGGTCCAGACAGCACCCTCGAGGCTTGCGTTGACCTCCCGGTTAGTGGCATTGACGTAGTCTTTCATGAAATTCATGGTGAAGGTCTCACCACCGGGACTGAGCACAACAATCGATGCCTGCTCGTCCTCCATGCGGAGAATCCCGGCTGGACAGCTGCTGAAGTCGTGGTTACCAGCCGCACGACAACGCAACAAGGTCGTCGCATCGTAGTCCGTCGTCGTAAAGGGTGCCGTCGGGTTATCCGCGTTGTCCTGCGGGTGCAGGGCCGAGGTATCCCAGTAAACATAGACGCTTTCATGCGCTAGACGATAGATCTGCCCCAGACCCCCAAGTCCACTTTGCCGGTATACCGGCTTGCCATGCTGGTCGCGGTAATTACCGGGTTCGTCCCCGACCGGTGTCAGATCATAGGTCACGCCGTCGCTGCGGGTGATGGTGACGGCGCCCTGGCGCTGCGAGAATGTACAGGCAAGCATCTTGCTGAGCTTGTCCGATCCACGCGGGTAGATGTCGCAACGCGCCTCGGTCCAGTCAGCCAGTGCTGACGTCATCCAGGATGCGATGATTATGGCAATAGCCAGTATCCCCTTCTTCATGACCTGTTTTCCTTTGATTAAATTGTGAATGCACATACGGAACACTCCACTGATGGCGGATTTCACGGTAGCTCTCTCCATGAGGAACTCGGAATGAATGTTGACCGACTGGGAAACGAACCAGCGTGTGGAGGCCTAGCAGATCCATTGTCGCCTGCCATCACCACTGCGGGCCCTCATGGCTCATGGCCAACGCTCCGGAACCAGGGAAGGCAACTCCAGTTTGACAGATAATATTACAAAAGCCCCCTTCTGTATTCCGGTGAAAAGCGTTCAGACTGGATGCGTTAAGCCTCACAGTAACCACGACGGTTGCTGGTAATTCACTGATGCGGCCGCACAGCGAGAACACGGGATTCACCGCGTCGCCACACGTCAGTAGTCACGATTCCGTGTCAATCAGGCAAGGACCTTACCGTGGCGGTTCCTTGTGTGTATCGTGCCGTTGTCGCAATGGCGAGCGGCGGGAATTTAGTGGGAACAAGGGGAAAAACTGAATCTTGTTCAGGAAAGAACGCACCCTGATTCCGTTTTCTGTGCGAATACCCACAGCGAAAGCGATATCAGCAAGAATACAAGCTGTCCCAGCACAAAGTATTCGAGCCGTGAGTGCAGCAATGGCACGGCAATACTGGCGACACTGGCATTGACCAGCATCTGGAAGAACCCCTGCATCGATGCGGCGGCACCGCGATTACGGGGAAAGCAGTCGAGCGCCAGGATGGTTACCGCGGGCATCATGATCGCAAGCCCGAAAACGTATATCACCAGCGGTCCGATAACATTTACCACGGCGGCTTCGAGCAAACTGAGCTGTATCAGGTTGAGCACGACTGCCAGCACCATGATGATGAAACCAATGAGCACGACCCGCGCGGGTGGCAGTCGGTGCGCCATCCGACTGGAAACAAAAGCACCCGTCATCAGGCCGGCCACCATGGGGATGAACTGCAGGCCGAAATCGTCTGTGCCCAGGCCGAGAAAATCATAGATCACGCTCGGCGCACCGGCGATGTAGAGAAACGCACCGGCAAAGCCAAATGACAGGCTCAAGGTCATGGCCGGAAACTGTTTGTGCAGGAGCGTGCTGGCATAGACCCTGAACACCGACACCGGGTGAAACGAACGGCGCTGCTCCCTGGCAAGAGTCTCTTCGATAAACACCGTCATGACGACAAGCAATGCACCGAAAACCGTGAGGAACCAGAACACGCTGCGCCAGCCCAGGTGGTCGTGTAACCAGGCGCCAAGCACGGGTGCAATCGCGGGTGCAACGGCAAACAGCAGGGTGACCTGCGACATTGCCTTGTGCGCGCTGGCGGCGTCGTGCGCATCACGAATCATCGCACGGCTGGCAATGAAACCTCCGCTTGCGGAAAAACCCTGCAATATCCGGAAAAACATGAAGTGGCTGGTTTCGGTAGAAAGCGCGCAACCGGCCGAGGCAAGGGCATACACCGACAGGCTGAACAGGATCACCAGGCGACGTCCGATGCGGTCGGACATGGGCCCCCATAGCAGGGTTGAACCCGCGAACGCCGCCAAGTACACCGCGAGGCTCTGTGAAAGCAGGTTGCGGCTGATGCCGAAACTCGCTTCGATATCGGGAAACGAGGGCAGGTAAGCATCGATGGTGAACGGTCCCACCATCGACAGCAGGGCGGCGACTACGGTCAGATGATGTTTGTTTCCCTGGATGAGTGTCCGGCCAAGCAATGCCCGTTACCTCCTGTTGCGTATGAAAACAGTGGCAGAGTATTGTGCCGCCACCCGTTGACTGCTGATTATTACCTCGGTCCTAGCGCCTGTTGTGTGTACCATCGCAGTATGGCGGCGCGCCGGTGCGTTTGCACTGGCACAAGGCTACTTTATCGGTTGGCGCGATTTCAAACGCGATGGGTTCAACTCCGGTGCCCGGGTGCAAGACCTCTCAGAAGGACTGGTTGCCCGACCTGCCACGGGGCGCACCAGCAGTCGCCGCCTGTCTCCAGGGTAACTACCGCAGGCTGTTTCACGGCGATGTTTGCCTTACCCATGATGCTGCACTCGTGCTTGATTTCAATACGGGTCGGTTCACGCCCGATGATCCCTCCGACGATCAGGTTGTTGGTGATAGTGCGGCGGCTGGTATCGCCGCTGTCTGGGCACGGGAAAATACCCGAGAAGCCATCTGGGATGCAATGAAACGGAAAGAGGTGTGAGCGTATTTTTGATGTGGCGGTGTCGGATGATCGAAAAATTGATACCGATGGTCGTTGCAAAACGCTGGTAGTTGATACGGTTGATGTGAAGAATGCGACTTACTCTAATAGTATCGGTGATCCTGTGCTGGGGGCTTACTGGAAAGATCCTGAATCCGATCCTGGTCAACTGGGATACGGCAGGCGTCATGTCTGTATAAAAAAGAGGCTGTCGATCCGCAATCGGTTCGACGATCTCTGTCTGATACCGTTCCGATGAAACGCTCAAACTGATAAGGTCATTGGTAAAAAATATCTAGTAGCGCAAACAGTCATTAGCATTACCGCACATACTTCACAAGGGTCCATGTTCGCCACCGGCCGACGGTCTTCAAAATATCCTTTACCGTGACGCTCCATGACCATAGGGATATGCACTGACGCAGTTCTGTCCCTGTTGCCAAACCGAAACTCATGGATTGGCGCCGTTTCATGCAGTCCGGTCAGTCTTTCTTCGTTATGGGCACCGTACACCTTTTATATGCTCGGAATGACGTAAGGAGAGTTTTTGAATCGCTTTTTCGATCGCTTGAAATCCGCCCTCTTCTCTCCGAGTTGCTAATAACAGAGGTCCTAACCAGAAACCAGGCATTTCCGGTTGAGTATACTTTTCGGGCAGGGGATGCCGCTTACGGGAAAAACGCTCATTCCCTGTGAAACAACAACCCCGCATCGGCTACCAATCGTTCCGGAGAAATCCGTGAAGTCCGCTATCGCCTAGCTTTAGTGAAGCCAAAGCGGACATCGCTAGTTCCGCTTCTGGCTGCATACCGATAACTGGTGCGGCAACTCACCAGAAGAATACATGGCGAAAGGTGCGTAAAAAAAGGCCAGTATCCGCTGGCCCTTTTATTGAGCAACCGAGTGTGATTACATGACCGGGAGCAACGGGCACTGGAAAAATACTTCGACAGGAGTAATCGTCAGATACCCCATTTCCTCGTTGTAAACGACATCATCACCAGATTTCAGTACCGGCGCATAGCCACCATATGCCAG
>JAJDNX010000028.1 GCA_022340485.1 Gammaproteobacteria bacterium
GGCCTGGTGACTGAAGCAGTCATCCGCGCTGATGCCAAGCACAGTGATACCAGCGTCTGCGTACTCCTCGCTGAGGTCGGTAAATTCATTCGCCTGGATGGTGCAACCAGGTGTGTCGTCTTTCGGGTAGAAGTACACCACGACCCACGAGCCGGCGAACTCGGTCAGGCTGCGCAGTTTCATATCGGTATCCGGTAACTCGATGGCCGGAGCCCTGTCCCCTGTTGTTAGCATGTGTGTCCCCTGCTTGATGTCTGTCCGGGTTGCCTGACGGACTGTCAAGTCAACGTTATTCGGTGTTCCTGCCATGCTACGGTAGCTGGAGAACGTGTTTCCGGCAACCTGCCACTAGAAACAATGTGCTCAGACCCGGTGATTCATACATTCGTGAACGCCTGACGGCATGACGCTTTCAAGTACCCCTATTGACTGGCCAACACAGCAAAACAGGGATCAGAAGCAGATTTTCGCCTATATTGAGAGACATCGTCATTCGAGGAAGGAAGTGATCGCGTCGGCAGGCTGGTTTTTTGCACAGACGGGTTGCCGTCGCCGAGGGAGGCGTTGATGGATCGTCGTGTTTACTTTCTGGCGGGAGATGTCCTGTCCAACGCCGTCACGGGAGCGGCCACCGCGTGGCTGGCCGCCGCGATTGTCGATTCGTCCTGGTTTATGCCGGCTGGTATGTTGGCTGGCATGCTGGCCGGGATGGGGTTGGGACTGCTCATGATGCCGGTATTTGTGGGCCTGTTCGGCGCCATGGAGGTCATGCTGCCCGTCATGCTGACGGCGATGCTCTCCGGCATGCTGTCCGGTATGGCGAGCGCCATGCAGGTACCCACGATACCGTTGTTGCTGTTGGCGGGTGGCTCCATCGGAATCCTGGTGCTGTTGCTGACCTATGCCATTGATGCCGTCCTTCACAGCAAGGCGTCATGATGGATACCTCGACGCAGAAAAAGTGGAACTTCTCCGCCGTCTTCTATGATCTGCTGGCCTGGGGGGCCGAGCAGCGCTGGGGACCGCGCAAGCGGGAGTTTTTTTCCAGCATGCACGGCAAGGTACTGTTTGTTGCCGTGGGCACCGGGCAGGACATTCCGTTCTTCCCGCCCGGGCGGGACATCATCGGCATCGACATCAGCCCGCGTATGCTGGCGAAGGCCCGGGAGCGTGCTGCACGCTATCCCGGTTTACTGGAGTTGCGAGTGATGGACATCCATGCACTCGAATTCCCCGACCACAGTTTCGACCAGGTTGTGACCTCCTGCACGCTCTGCTCGGTGCCGGATCCTGTCGCGGCACTCATCGCACTGCGTCGGGTACTGAAGCCCGGCGGGGAACTGTATATGTTCGAGCATACCGGCAGCCGAGTGTTCCCCTTCAACCGGATGCTGGATGTCATGACACCGATCTGGAAGCCGATCGGACCGGAGATGAATCGTGATACAGTGGCGAACGTGGAAAAGGCCGGCTTCAAAATGCAACAGGTCAGCAATGTCTATCTCGATGTCGTCAAGACCATTATCGCCAGCGCACCCGAAGGGTGATCACAAGGCCGGATACTTTTTTAAACGGGCGAAACGATGGTTTCGTCAGCGTCCAGGTCGTCTGAAATTCCTGCGCGCGCGCTCGACCCTGGCTCTGATGACACAGTCCTCAACATGATCGTTGATCAACCCCATGGCTTGCATGAAGGCATACACGGTAGTGGGTCCGACAAATTTCCAGCCTTGCTTTTTCAGATCCTTCGAAAGGGCAATCGATTCCGCTGAAGTCGATGCCGTCTGCGGTTCCGCAAGCGGTTTTCTGCCGGCTTCGTAATGCCACAGGAACGCTCCAAGCGAGCCTTCCCGTTTGACAATTTCCTGTGCCCGCTGTGCATTGTTGATGACCGCCTCGATTTTGCCACGGTGGCGGACGATGCCTTCATCCTGCAGCAGCCGATTGAGGTCTCGCCGGGTATAGCGCGCTATCCTGTCGAAATCGAAATCATGGAATGATTTGCGGAAGTTCTCGCGCTTGGCAAGGATGGTGCGCCAGCTCAGTCCGGATTGAAAACACTCCAGACTCAATTTCTCGAACAGGCGAAGATCATCACTGACCGGGAAGCCCCATTCACGATCATGATAGTCGAGAAACTCCGGTACGGCACCGCACCAGTGGCAACGTGGTTTACCATCCGGGCCCACTATCGTCGTGCTCATCGGTATGCTCCCTTGTTACTGAACGGGGATAAAATCCTGTTTCGCGCTACACTGGCAGCAAGTATACCTGCACAGGGGCATCATCTATGCAATACCGCAAACTCGGCAACACCGATATCGAGGTCAGTGTAATCTGTCTTGGCACCATGACCTGGGGGGAGCAGAATACCCGGGCCGAGGCATTCGAGCAGATGGACTACGCCTTTGCGCGGGGCGTGAATTTCTTTGACACCGCGGAGCTGTACCCGATACCGCCGCGGTCGGCTACCTATGGACAGACCGAGGTAGTCATCGGCGACTGGCTGAAAAAGACCGGCAACCGCGAACGGGTTGTGCTTGCCAGCAAGATAGCCGGTCCCGGGGTGGGCTGGATCGACCATATCCGCAAGGGCCGGACACGTTTCAACCGGGAGCACTTGCAGGCGGCGCTGGATGGCAGCCTGCGGCGCCTGCAGGTCGATTGCATCGACCTGTATCAGCTGCACTGGCCGGAGCGAAACACGAATTTCTTCGGCCAGCTGGGGTTCGAGCCCGGGGACGAGGATGAACTCACCCCCGTTGCCGAGACGCTGGGGGTGCTGCAGGAATTCGTGCAGGCTGGCAAGATCCGCCACGCCGGCCTCTCCAACGAAACCCCCTGGGGCATCATGCGCTTTCTGCAGGCCGCCGAACAGCTGGACCTGCCACGAGTGGTCACGGTGCAGAACCCCTACAGCCTGCTGAACCGCTCCTATGAAGTCGGTGCCGCCGAGGTGTCATGGCGCGAACACTGCGGTCTGCTGGCCTATTCTCCACTGGGCTTTGGTGTTCTGTCCGGCAAATACCTGAACGGTGCCCGCCCGCCGGGGACGCGACTCACCCTGTACCCGGACTATACGCGCTACAGCAGCGCGGCGGCCGAAACCGCCACTGCGAAGTACGTCGAACTGGCCCGTAGCTTCGGACTCGACAGCGCACAGATGGCGCTGGCCTTTGCCAATAGCCGTCCTTTCCTCACCAGCACCATCGTCGGGGCAACGTCCATGGAACAGCTACGCAGCAACATCGCCAGCATCGATATCGAATTGTCCGCCGAGGTGCTGGAGGGGATACAGGCCATCCATGAGGCGCATCCCAATCCCAGTCCCTGAACAAGCCCGACAGCGAATCAAATCTTTCTCACTCCCGGCCACTTTTCGGTGAGGCCCACTTTTTTTCATGTGCCGCAAAACGTCTGCTGAACGACTTCGTGCGGTTCCGGTGGCAGCAGGTAGGCATCCTTCCCCGGCTGACGCTGCCAGGGGTTTTGCAGCACCGCGTGCAACTCATGGAACAGGGAAAAATCATTTTGATCTTCCGCCGCGCGAATGGCGGCCTCAATCCGGTGGTTCCTGGGGATATACACGGGATTAACCGCCTGCATTCGCTGCTGGCGTGTGGCATCATTGCTGCCTTCCTGTCGCAGGCGGTCGCGCCATTGCCTTGACCACTGATCATAGGGTTGCGGGTCATTGAACAGGGCACGCAGATATCCGTCCTGCCCCGGCGAGTCAATGTGCAGCGTTGATAGATAATAAAAAACGAGGGTGAAGTCTGCCCGGTTGGCCGCCATGATCTCGAGCAGTTCCTCGATCAGTGCCTTGTCATGTGCGTCGCGGGTCTGCAGGCCGGTTTTTACACGCATGCCGTCCAGCCAGTAACGCTCGTACAGCACGGGATACGTTTGCAATGCCGTCTGAGCAGCCTCGATGGCAGCCTCGTGGTCATCTGCCAGCAGGGGCAGCAGTGTTTCGGCCAGGCGAGTGAGGTTCCATAACCCGACGGACGGCTGGTTGTTGTAGGCATAGCGTCCGTGGCGGTCGATCGAGCTGTATACCTGGTCGTGGGCGTAATGATCCATGAATGCACAGGGACCATAGTCGATGGTTTCGCCGGCAATCGACATATTGTCGGTATTCATCACGCCGTGGATAAAGCCGAGCTGCATCCACTGCGCAATCAGCGCGGCCTGACCTTGGATAATTGCCTCAAACAGGGCAAGGTAGGAATTGGAAGCCTCGCGGCAGGCGGGGTAGTGTTGTTCAATGACGTAATCGGCCAGCTTTGTTACGGCCGCCTGGTCACCCCTCCATGCAAAGTACTCGAAGGTGCCGACACGCACAAAGCTTCTGGCAACGCGGGTAATGACACCGCCGGGCAGGAATTCCTGCCTGGCGACGCGCTCACCGGTTGTCACGGCGGCCAGTGCACGCGTGGTCGGTACGCCAAGTTTTGCCATGGCTTCGCTGACCAGGTATTCGCGCAGTACCGGTCCCAGCGCAGCTCGCCCGTCACCGCCACGCGAGAAGGCGGTGCGTCCGGACCCTTTCAGGTGTAGGTCGTGGTGAATTCCGTCCGCCCCGGCAATCTGGCCCAGCAGCAGGGCGCGACCATCTCCCAGTTGTGGTACGAAGTTTCCGAATTGATGGCCGGCATATGCCATGGCCAGGGGCTCGGCACCCTCGGGGACACGATTACCGGCGAAGATGGCAGTGCCCTCGGCTGAGCTCAGGCGGGTCTCCGATAACCCAAGTGCCTCACTCAGCCCATGATTGAAAATAACCAGTGCCGGATTCGCAACGGGCGAGGGCCTGGTCCTGGTAAAAAAGTCAGTGCCCAGGTTCGCGTACGTGTTTTGGAAGGGGATCGGTTTCAATGTTTGCAGATGGCAGGCTGGAGTGAAAGGGTATCAACAGGCTGCAGATCGAGCCACAGAGGACTGACGGTGGTGACTTTGCCGTGCCTCGAGCCTTGCCCGATGCGCAACGCTGCAGGGTTGGGCCATGGATCTTCGTCTCCAATTGCAAGGCAGGCATCGAGCAGGCGTATATTTGCTGAAACTGCCGGGCTTGAGAAATTCATTGTATTACCCTGAAAAAGATAGTGTATAAAGGGGCCGGATACATCGGTTGAAGAAATCCATACGTCCCTTTTACTACATCACAGGTATGCCTATGTTTCTAGTGAGCTTGATCTACACCAGTGAAATGAATGTTAGTACTGATTTCACGGATATTCTTGCGGTTTCACGTGCCAGAAATGAAAGAGAGGGCATCACTGGCATATTGTTGTTCTGCAATAATAACGTTGTTCAGTGCCTGGAAGGGTCGCGTGAAGTGGTAAACAAAACCTACGCGAGGATTGTCAGGGACACGCGACATCAGAACCCTCTGCTGATTGATTATCGGACACTTTCCACGCGGTTGTTTTCGACCTGGTCCATGGGTTATATGCCGGAATCATCTGTCACGCAACCGACGCTGTTAAAGTATTCCGTCTCCCGGAACTTTGAACCGCGGCTTTTAAGTGGGGAAAGTTGCTTGCGCATGCTTGCTGAACTTTCTCAGAAAGTTCACACGGTCCAATAAAATAAAAAATCAGGGGTCAGATCCCGGTTCTGTGTAAATCCAATAATGTGAACTAGTTATTACCAACGAGGAGCTAATATGAAACTGGAATCCCTGGCCCTGCATTGCGGTTATGAGTCTGAAGCAACAACCAACGCGGCTGCCGTACCCATCTATCAGACCACTTCCTATACCTTCGATAACACCCAGCACGGTGCCGATCTGTTTGACCTGAAGGTCAAGGGGAATATCTATACCAGGATAATGAATCCAACCACCGATGTGCTTGAGCAGCGGCTGGCCAGCATGGAAGGAGGGATCGCCGGACTGGCAGTGGCCTCCGGGATGGCTGCGATCACCTACGCCATCCAGTGCATTTGTGACACTGGATCCAACATTGTCAGCACCAGCCAGTTATACGGTGGAACCTACAATCTGTTTGCACACACGCTGCCAAGACAGGGTATTGAAGTCCGCATGATGTCCGCAGAAGACTTTGACGGATTCGAGCAGGCAATTGACGAAAACACCCGGGCAATCTTTTGCGAGTCTATCGGCAATCCCGCGGGCAATATCGTTGACATCGCCCGGCTGGCTGAAATTGCCGGGCGCCACGGTATTCCCTTGATGGTGGACAATACCGTTGCGACGCCGTACCTGTGTCGCCCGTTCGAGCTGGGCGCGGATATCGTTATACATTCCCTGACAAAATACATCGGTGGCCATGGGAATTCGATCGGCGGCATGATTATCGACTCCGGTGGCTTCGACTGGGTGGCAAACAAGGAACGGTTTCGTATGCTGAACGAGCCTGACCCTTCCTATCACGGTGTTGTGTATACAGAAGCGCTCGGACCGGCGGCCTATATCGGGCGCTGCCGGGTGGTGCCGCTCAGAAACACCGGCGCCGCACTCTCGCCGATGAATGCATTTCTTATCCTGCAAGGGCTGGAGACGCTGGGTATCAGAATGGAACGGCATTGTGAAAATGCGGAAAAGCTTGCGCGTTATCTGCGCAATCATGACAAGATCAGCTGGGTTAACTATGCGGCGCTGCCGGATAGTCCTTTTTACGCGCTGTGCCAGATGATTACCGGTGGCAAGGCCTCTGGAATTCTAAGCTTTGGTATCAAGGGTGGCATCGAGGCGGGTGGGCAGTTTATTGATGCACTGCAGATGATATTGCGCCTGGTGAATATCGGCGATGCCAAGTCGCTGGCTTGCCACCCGGCCTCAACCACTCACCGGCAGCTGAGCGAGACCGAGCTGAAAACTGCCGGTGTCAGTGCGGATCTGGTGCGGATATCGGTGGGTATCGAGCATATCGATGACATTATTGAGGATGTGAGACAGGCACTCGATCAGGTCGGCTAGGTGGAATGTAGGGGGCAGCACCCGATTCCGGTTTTCTACGGCCGCGCTCGATCACACCGTGTGTCTGGCCGCTGTTCCGCTACACTCGGAGTAGGATGGGGCTGTTACCGGCCGAAAATCCGGGCTATACATGCGAATGATTATCATTTACACTTCTTGCTCCAGACCACCTGTGGGGAGCAAACATGAAGCGTACAGAGAAAGAGGTCCGGGTTGCCGTTGATCTATTGAAGATGCCACGACGCCCGTCGGCCATTACCGCTGCCGGGAAAAAGATCTGCAATGGGCAATGTGCAAGCTGCCCAAACCGGCAGAAAAAACAGACGATGTAACGGAGGATTACAAAATGAGCGCAGCAGATACAAAGAAGGTGATCAAGCTTCTGAACAAGATCATGGAGCTGGAACTGGCGGGTGTCGTCCGTTATACCCATTATTCCCTCATGGTGTTTGGCTATAACAGAATCCCCATCGTTGGCTGGATGAAAGGGAATGCCCAGGAAGGCTTAACTCATGCGCACCGGGCAGGAGAGATGGTGACGCTCCTGGGTGGGCATCCCTCGCTAAAAATTGGTGCCCTGCTGGAAACAGAGAAGCATGATATCGGTGACATTCTTCGGGAAAGTCTCGAGCATGAACAGACAGCACTTGATGCCTATTATGAGTTACTGAAACTTGCGGAACATGGAAAAATGGTGCTGATAGAGGAGTACGCCCGGGAGATGATTGTTGCAGAGGAGTTGCATCTCGATGAGGTCAATAAAATGTTGCGGCTCCCTGGCGATGTCAAGGCATTCAAGCCATGAGGGTGACAGCGATCCATGTGACTGGTCCGTTCCAGGCCCCCCATTGGTCGCTGTGGACTGAAAGTGTGCCTGCAATGCAGCACCACCGATGAATCCTGCTGAGGTAGTACCCGTCAGACAGGACACGCTACTGACCGCGCTGTTCAAAGTGGGCCATCAAGACGCAAATGGCACTCAAGCCAACCATCTATAAATCAAGAATTACGCTGTCCGATATCGACCGGGATTATTATGACACGCTTACTCTAACAATCGCCCAACACCCCTCTGAAACACTTGAGCGAATGATGGTACGTGTTCTGGCCTATTGTCTGAACGCACAGGAAAACCTGTCATTTACCAAAGGACTGTGCGCGGCGGACGAACCCGACCTGTGGGTCCGCACACAGGATGATCAAATTACATTATGGGTCGATGTCGGGGAGCCGGCAGTCGCAAGAATAAAAAAGGCAACACGGCGCTCCCCGGCCGTCAAGGTTTACAGCTTTCATTCCAAAGCGGGTGTCTGGTGGGACCAGGGGCGGTCAGGGTTCAAGCAGCTGGCGGTGTCTGTTTTTCAGTTTCGGTGGGAAACTATTCAGGCGTTGACGTTGCTGGTGCAGCGCACCATGGATCTTTCTGTCACCATTAGTGGCAATTCTGCCTATGTTGTCGCAGAGTCAGGGATATGCGAGGTCTCCTGGATTTCGTTACAGTGCGCACAGCAGTAAAAGTACCGGGATGCAGCACAGTGAAGGCATAAGAAACGTGGTCTGTCTCCGCGGCACCATGGAATTCCACGGGTAACAGGACGATCGATGAAAAAATATCCGGAGGTCAAACGTTTTGTCCAGGAAACACTTGGCTGCTCCTGTCCGGATGAGGTATTCGATCACATCGACTACCAAAAAGAAGCTGCTGGCATTGCTGGAAAAAAAGTCACTGTGGGCGATCGCCTGTTGATCTATATCAACACCATGGACAGGAAATCCAGCATACAGGACGTGGTTGCCTCGTTGCTGGAGCAGGGTGTCAAAGAGCGTGAGGAAAGGAAACTGAATCGTTTCAGGCTGGTGCTTGTGGCCTCCTGCCCGAATGAACTGCGCAGCCTGGCGGAACGCGCCTTCGATGGTTCAGGATACCGGGATGGAAAGACCCACCTGCATATTGTGGACAAAAGCGCTGTGGAGAATTTCTGAATGCCTTGCAGCAGACAACATGGGAGGCTGGTGCGTTTGATCCATTGTATTACTCACCGGAAACCGTCACGGTAAGGCTGCGTCGATGTCCGCTGGTGCGATGTTCCCACAGGTAGACTCCCTGCCAGACACCAAGGTCGCATTGTCCATTGCTGACGGGCAGGGTCAGGTCCGAGCCGCTGAGCATGGTTCTGATATGAGCGGACATATCATCCGGACCTTCCGCCGTGTGTTCGAAGATCGGATCACCGTCAGCGACCAGTCGTGCCATGTAACGCTCCAGGTCGGTACGCACATCGGGGTCGGCATTCTCACAGAATAGCAGAGAGGCGCTTGTATGTTGCAGGAATACATGACACAGGCCGGTGGTTATTCCGGACAAATGCACTTGTTGGCGTATGGCATCCGTGATTGAAATCGTGCCACGTCCGTGTGTTGCAAATGTCAGCTTTTCCTGGAAAACCATCTTGATAAGCACCTGTGTGAGCTGCGGGTTCAGGCTCGAGTGCGATTATACCCAGACAAATCCCGGACTGTCAGGTATACGGGGATGCCGGCTATGGGTGCCGGGGAAATTATCGCCTGGCGCAATGAGGGGTTACCGTTTTTCCTCTATCCCGGGTTACTGGCCATTGTTACACAGGGACTGGCGAGACATGCATAAGCGAAAAGGGTCGGCTCGCGGAGCATCCATATCATGACTAGCTATACAGTGACCATCCACAGTACCGGTACACGATTCCTGGTTGAGGACGGTGAGACAATCCTGCAGGCAGCGTTGCGCCAGGGTATTGCCTTACCCTGTGGCTGCCACAACGGCATCTGCGGTATCTGCATCAGCCGCATTCTTTCCGGAAAGATTGACTATCCCGATGGTCAGCCACTGGCGTTATTCGAAGAGGACGAGGGCAAGGGACTGTGTTGTGTCGGACATCCTCATGGTGACCTGGTGATCGAACCCGAGCACCTCGGTGAAGACTGCGAGGCCTGGGTGTAACTCCAGGCCGTTAACGGGGATAATGCCGGTCCCTGGCCAGCCACATCATTGCCCATACAATCATGCCGTTGACTGCCTGGCAATGTTTTCGTGGAATTCAAGCGGGCATCCTATAAGATAGCAATTCCGCCCGGTGTACCTGAAAATACGGGATGCTCCGCAACTGCACGGCTCTGCATCCGCTATTTCAGCATCAGGTTCCCCAATGAGGTTGTCCAGATGAGTGGCTGTTGTGATAACGAATGTTCCGTAGATGCCCTGCATAAAAGCCAGCGAGCAACGCTGCAAATTGTCCTCGCAATCAACGTCCTCATGTTTCTGGTAATCGTTGTGGCCGCACGCTATGGTGATTCAGCCGCGCTGCTCGCCGACAGTCTCGATAACCTTGGTGATGCCTTGACCTATGGTCTGAGCCTGTATGTGGTTTCAAGGGGTGCCGCTGCCAAGGCCAGGGTCGCACTGTTCAAGGGCGGACTGATTTTACTGGCGGCCTGTGCCGTTGCTGCACAGGTAATCTACCGGCTTTTTGTCCCGGGCACCCCGGTCTTCGAGATCATGGGTGCCTTCAGCCTCCTCGGCCTTGCGGCAAACACCCTGTGCATGTACCTGCTGTGGCGGCATCGCCATGAAGATGTGAATATGAACTCGGTGTGGGAGTGTTCGCGTAACGACATTGCTGCCAACCTATCCGTCTTTGTGGCCGCCGCAGCGGTTTGGCTGACCGCTTCAGGCTGGCCGGATCTCCTGGTTGCGCTGGGTCTCGTGTGGCTCCTGATGCGTTCTGCACTCCGCGTGATTACCTCGGCCATGGTAGAGCTTCGTGCGGCAACCTGACATCAACCCGCAGCGGTCATTCAACTCCCGGGGCGGCCATGATAAGTAACGAATTCATTGATCTGCTCAAGGCCATCATAAGGCAACCCAGTGTCGTAGGCGCTGAGCATTCATTTTTCAGGGTGTTGCAGCGCGAACTCGAGGAACGCGGGACACACGTTACCTGGTACGAGGGGCTGCTGGTTGCTCAGGGCAGTAAGCCATTCAGCACCATGTTTTCAGCGCACATTGACCGCCATGGCCTGATTTGCACCGGTCCGGATGAGTTTCAGTATGCCGCATTCATCTCGGCGAACAGAACAGACCTGTTAAACAATTCTGTTTCTGAAGAGATGATGACGAAGGTAACGGAACGCTTCAGGACTGAACAGGTCTTTGCCTATGAACCATGGTCTGGTGTGTACCGGGGGACCGGTGTAATCAGGAATTCCTATGTGTGTGAATTCAGAAACAACCTCATCTTCGAGATTGACGGGCTCGATGATGTGGTTGCAGGAACGCCGGTCGCCTTCAAGGATAAGCTGAAGATCAATACTGGCCGGCTGCAGGGTCAGCTGGACAATGTACTAAGCGCCGCCGTGCTGGTGCACTTGTTCAGTCTCGGTTTCAAGGGCACCGCATTTTTTACCGCCCAGGAAGAAGCGGGGAAAAGCTGGCGCTATTTACTGGAGTGGTTCCGCAGATTTGGTGGTTCGACCAATCGACTGTTTGTTGTGGATACCAGTCCTTTTCCCAGTATCGAGCTGGCGAATCAGCAGCTGCTGGTGCTGCGTGAGAAGGATGCCAATGCCACCTTCAACAAGCGGGCGACGCTGCTTGTCGAGGAGATGTGCCAATGCCAGCAACTCAGCTATCTGTTCAAGGATCGATACGTGGAGGCTGATAATGCGCGCCTGCAACGCCTGGGTGAAAAGCCCCATTCACTGGGTAGCACGGAAATGGGCCGAATCATCGCGGCTTCGAACGGGCTGGTTGATGGCACTACCATACAGATTCCGACCACTGGCTATCACACCATGGAGGAGTCTGCCTCCCTGGAGTCTGTTACTGCCTTTATAAGTCTGTTAATGATGCTGTCGGATGAGGCCGGCTGATCAGGTGGTTTCCTCCCTGCCAGGCAATGCCCTTTGACGTGGCAGTCTGCTTGCTCGTTTGCGGATAAGGGTCTGATCCGGTTCCCGGCACCCTTACTGTAGTTGCGCCCAGTGGGCGCTGAACGCAGCGGGTCGCAGGTATTGCAGGACTTCCTTGCCGTCTGCATTGAGGATGAGATCCAGTCCCTTCTCCGGATAGAGCCAGTGTTGCTGCTGCTCATCGATCTGAATGATCTCGGCGGGGGTTCCGAAACGCGCCTGCACAATCTCCTCGTCCAGGTCGAAGCTTGGCAGGAAGGTGATCGCCCTGATCGGTGACCGGTAGGCAACCGGGAGATCGTCGGGATGCAGTCGATAGCGGCGCGTGCCGCCTTCCTGGAAGGCGCGCTTGCGCAAGGCGGAGAGCTCGTCGACGCTAATATCCAGCACCAGGATCATCTTGCCCGTGATCGGGCCGGCAGCGTGATGGCTATAATAGGCCTCCACCACACCGCTCTCGTGGGGTGCTGCGATGATTGCCA
Source organism: Gammaproteobacteria bacterium (assembly GCA_022340485.1). Lineage (GTDB taxonomy): Bacteria > Pseudomonadota > Gammaproteobacteria > UBA9214 > UBA9214 > UBA9214. Next base: position 12,373 of record JAJDNX010000028.1, read on the forward strand.
GTTTCAGATCGTCGCCCAGCAGCGTGATGGCTTCGCCGAAGGTGGTCTTCCCGGGGGTGATCCCAAACACCCGCGTGTCCCCGTCCGGCAGCCTGTCGATCTGCCAGGGCAGGCCGGTCACCGGCTCAGTGCGGCGTTCATGGTCATCCGTCTGCCGATTCCCGTTGAAGTACAGCAGACTCACCGCGGCCAGGATGAAAACCAGCAGGGCAAGAAAATATTTCATGTGTGTCTTTCCGGTGACCATGAGAGGCGCAGTGATGTCTGCAGCGTATCGGCCCTATTATGCACTGAGTTGCCGGGTCACAGCGATTTGCGTAGCTGCTGCGTATACTTCGAGCGCAATCCAGTGACAGGTGGCACACACCATGAAAGATCGCAATGACCCGAAAATTGGCAGTCTCGATGCGAGCGTAGAGATGCTGCTGGGCGATTATGAACTGCTCGATTTTGCTGCCGGCCGCAAGCTGGAGCGCTGGGGTGAGTATACGGTCGAATACCCGGAGCGCCTGGCTGTTGGGGAGCCGGCTGACCAGAATGCGCGGAACCTGTTTGCCGGGGGTGCTTATGTCACGGCACAGGCCCTGCCGGCATTGCACGGCAAGCCGTGACGATGGTTCAATTACAGGCCTTTTGTGGGGGGCACATTTTCATGACAATACAGCAGCCTTCCGACGCTAGTCGACACGCCTTATCCGAAGAACGCTGCGGATTTTCTGCGCTGCTTCCCCTGGCGACCATCCTGTTGTTGACCGGGCTGGTGGTCTGGCTGGCCTCTGACAGGGCCTTGAATGGCACCCTGGAGGCGGAGTCCGCGGACATCGCACGGCATTTCCTGCAGCTTGGTGACTGGACGGTGAATCACATGAACGGGGCGGAGGATTACGACAAACCGCCCCTCTATTACTGGGTCATCGGTCTGGTCAGGTCCGTGACCGGTGCACATTGGGAACTCGCTGCCCGCTTGCCCTCCGTGCTAAGTGTGGCACTGATCATGCTCCTGTTTTGGCTGTTGCCCCGGGAGGGTGACCAGGGAGTACCGGTGTTGCTGGCTGCCGCCATCCTGATCACCAGCCCGAAGGTAATCGGGATGGCACAAATGGCGCGCATGGACCTGATGCTCAGTCTGTTTACCTTTGCATCGGTGCTTTTTTTCGCCCGTTACTGGATATCCTCTGCACGAGAGACAGGGGAGCGGAACCAGGACTACTACCTGTTTTTTATCGCGGCCGCCCTGGCAGTTATGACCAAGGGGCCGGTTGGCTTCATCATCACCGCTGTCCCGGTGTTCCTGTTCCTTTTGCAACAGGGTGCCTTCAGGGAACTGTCCAGGGTCTTCCTCGGCAGGGGGATGCTGCTGTTTCTGCTGATTGCGCTGCCCTGGTTCGTGTACGCCTCCATCATGACCGAGGGGCGCTTCTTTCGCTGGTTTATCCTGGAGGAAAACCTGTCCCGCTTTGGCAATCTGTTCAGCGGACTGCAGTTCACGACCTTCCAGCGGCAGCCAGGCTGGCAATATCTGGCGCACTTCTTGTGGGGTTTTTTCCCCTGGGCACTGTTCCTGCCCGTGATCATCTTTCAAGTGCTGCGTGACCGGCTGCGCCGATCCGGGGTTGACGGCCTGCTGGTGATCTACATTCTCTGGATTTTACTCTTCTTTTCCCTCTCCGGGATCAAGCGTAGCGACTATATCCTGCCCATCTATCCCGCTGCCGCCTGGCTTGTGGCCGGTTACCTCAGCCTGGAGATAGGCACCCGCTCTCTGCACCGGGTGTTCCTGATCACTGGCGGGATCGTATTGCTGCTGCTCCTGGTACTTGCCCTTGTTCCGCCGCTGCTCTCTTCAGATGCCGGCCAGGCCTGGGTGACAAGCTGGCTGGGTCCGGACCGATTGCAGGAGGCCAGACCCTACCTGTCCAGCCTGGGAGAGTGGCTCGGCTATCTCGTTGGAGGCTTTCTGCTGCTGGGGTGCCTCTGGTGGTATGGCGGGACCCTGCGCGAGCGGTTGCCGCTGATCCGGTTATACATCCTGTTCCAGGGAATCGTGCTGGCCTTTTTTCTGATCATGATGCATTCCACCAGCAAGGAACGGGAAGATACCCGATCCTATATTGCTACCATTGCCAGACTGGTGGGGGAGCGGCCTGTCTATGTGTATCGTTCCTGGGACGAGGAATACGGCTTCTATCTCAACCGCCACGTGCCTGAGGTGAATGAGGCCGAACTGATGCGGATTCTGAAAGGGGATGGTAGGGGCACAGAATCCTATATCCTGATCGAACCGAAATACTTCAAGCGATTGTTCAACAGCCCTGGTGAGGTACCTTTCTTCTTCGCGGAGGGCATGCCCCCGGACCGGCCCATGTACCTGATATCCAACACCCGGCCTGCCGGGGCGGTAGGTGCCACCAGGCCGTGATCGTCACCGTGAGGAAAGGCCCGCTGCGGGATAGGGGGCGGCAAGATGCGACACTATGTCGCAGTGACTATTAATGAAAGCTTAATAGTGTCTGGTTAGAATCTGTCTACACGCCTTCCTTCCCCCGATTGGCGTGTGATGAGTTTCTTTTTCAGAAACTTCTCCAAGCTATGGCGGCTGCCACCCGGGTGGCCGCCCTTTTTTTCCTGGCGGTGATCGCTAGTATCATGGCTGCATGACCCTTACCGAGCTGCGTTATATAACCGCCGTTGCGCGTGAGCGGCATTTTGGCCGGGCGGCCGAGGCCTGCTTCGTCAGCCAGCCGACCCTGAGTGTTGCGGTGCGTAAGCTGGAAGACGAACTCGGGGTCAGGTTGTTTGAGCGTACAGCCTCCGAGGTCAGTGTGACATCGGCCGGTGAAAAGATCGTCGAGCAGGCATTACGTGTATTGGAAGAGGTTGAGGTCATCCGGCAGCTTGCCGAGCATGGCAAGAACCAGCTGGTCGGGCCACTGCGGCTGGGCGCCATCAATACCGTGGGGCCCTACCTGTTTCCCGACCTGATCCCCAATCTGCATGAACTGGCGCCGGAGATGCCACTGTTTGTCGAGGAAGACTTCACGGCGGTATTGACGCAAAAGCTGAAGCAGGGGCAGCTGGACGTCATCGTGGTGTCGCAACCCTATGAGGAATCCGGGGTCGTAACGCTGCCATTGTATGAAGAGCCGTTTGTGGTGTTGCTGCCGTCATCCCATCCATTAAGCAAACAGGACACCATCGGGCAGCAGCAGTTGAGGAACGAATCCATGCTGTTGCTGGGCAGTGGCAACTGTTTTCGTGACCAGGTCATTCGCTCCTGCCCGGACTGCCTACCGGGGGATGTCAGCGAACACCGGCTGCAGCACACGGTCGAGGGTAGTTCCCTGGAAACCATTCGACACATGGTGGCCTCTGGCATGGGGATTACGGTGTTGCCCTGTACCGCGGCGGGTGCGGATCGCTATTCCCAGCGGCTGCTGGCGATTCGCCGCTTTCCGGAGCCGGCCCCAAGTCGCCAGGTAGTGCTTGCTTGGCGCAAGACCTTTCCCCGTCCACAGGTCATCGAGGTGCTGCATCAGGCAGTGGCCCGCTGCCAACTCAGCTGTGTCAAGTGGCTAAAAACCGCAGGGTAGATAAAACCATATAAAACAATTAGATATAGAATAACCCAACAGAATAGTAAATAACTATCATTGATTTAGATATAAATCATTAGATCTATTGCTCTCCAGCCTCTAGTCTTTGCTTATATACACGAAACAACCCGGTTCCTGACAGAAATAGCAGCACTCGGCAATGATCATACGGCAAAGGGCGCTGACTTGTGACTGGGTAGGAAGTCACGAGTAAGCGGCTGTTGCCGCGGAAGGATAGGGTGCTTGAATCGGTTAACTGGAGAAGAGGTGTCAAGATGAATCATCAACAAACAATTGCCTGTGATGAGGCCCGCAAACTGGTGGCGGCAGGCGCACATCTGGTCGACGTGCGTAGCTCGCAGGAGTTTGCGCAAGGTGCGTTGCCGGGAGCCGTCAACGTACCCCTGCAAAACCTGCTGGCCGGTATTCAGCAGCTGGAGAGGGATAAACCGGTGATCCTGTACTGTGCCAGCGGCAGGCGCAGTCAACAGGCTGCACAGGCGCTGAGTATTTTTGGCCATTCATCGGTCCATAACCTGGGTGCCCTGCATAACTGCATCTAGGGCAGTCAGGTATCCGGGCGCTAACTTTCGACGGAGGAAGCGAAATGATCTTCAGACAGCTTTTTGAACCGGAATCATCCACGTATACCTATTT
>JAJDNX010000046.1 GCA_022340485.1 Gammaproteobacteria bacterium
TTCAAGCTACAGGTCTATGCGGATGGCTTTGCACCAACCATTCAGAAATATGATGAGTACAAGACTACGAACAATGTACACATGGCGCGTGCCATAGAATGCCAGTAATTAGCAACGAGGATTGAGAAGTGCGGCGGCTTCAGTTGCTGTTAGTGTCGGGGCTAAAGGTCTCTTTTCGGCTTATTCTGTTGAAAAACTCTGCATCTGAAAATCGGCCATGCACGAGAGTGATCTGCTTTGCCAAATGCCACTGAAATATTGATTTGAGGGCACTCTCGTGCACGATCTTTAAGGGGAGAATGGCCTGCCTACAGAAAAAAAGAGTTTTTCTACAGAATCTACTAGAACCGGTCGTTCCTCGGACGGGTTCTGGACGACGACTTCTAACCCTGAACCGACCTTAGCCGGCTCGCCTCGGAGCGTCCGCTCAGCGAAAGCGACCTCTCAACGTTGTGGATTAGTATTCAGATTGCCGATTGGCTAATTGATAGTCCGCCCGCTAACCGGAAGATTCGTAAAAATAAGCAGACATGAAATTGGATGTTGAACAAGCTATCAGGAAAGGGCTGCACTGTATTGGCTGAGTATATAACTTGAACAAGTGGAGGCATGCAGGCTTGATAGTGGGAATTTTGTCAGTACGAGTGCTATTGCGCTGGTTTTTTTCCACTTCATGGATCTTATATCCACCATCGCAAAAATCACAGCACCCAGAGTGCAGGTGGATGTAAATTTCAGGAATGCACGTGGTCTTTGGTTTCCGGCAGGCTATCTTTTTTGCTGTCCAGTCATCGATCACCCACGGGAGAGCGGTTGAGCCTGAGGGGGAAGGTGTCACGTTTGACTTATGGTGAACCATCCGGGAGGTAGTCAGGGATAACAGCTATTGATGTTTTCTGCATACATTCTTGGTACCCCATTCGCGGCAACTCTGATTTGACGTCCATGGGTATTGCCACGATCATCACAGAAAGACATCAGGGCGATGCCCCCGCCCTCGTTGGTTGACCCGTCCGGCTTGAATTCTAGGTTGTTGTTCCAGGTTGAGTTCGTACGCATTTTTACGCCTGGTACTGCAGGCTGACCACGTGCCAGCAAAGTATCTGTGGCTGCATTGTAGACATTATTGCTGTTGTTGCCGTCATCTGCGAATACGATATAGCCGCTTTCCCAGATTTTGGTGTCACCACCGCAGGTGGGCGAAGTTGCATTGGGTGATGCGCTTCTGCACAGGATGACACGTACATTACGCTTGACTGCCTCGGCTCGTGCCATATGGATGTGTGTGACGACTGAATTGAGCTGGGTTGCGAGGCGGTTGTTCTTGATCACTGAGTTGACACTCGGGACTGCGGTGGACAATACAATCGCAATGACGCCCATGGTGATCATGATCTCGGGGAGCGTGAAACCCCTGGATTTTTTATACAGTTTCATAGCCGTTGCCTGACAGTGAATTCATACCGTTTAAACAGTCTCCGTCCAGAATGTATCGACTATTACTGGCATTTGTTGAACACGACTGGTCGTCGCTTGATACTGCACACGCTGCTGCTGAACGGTGGTGGGTGACTATTCGAATAACATTGATAAATCAATGGCTTTTATGTCTTTTGTGAGGCTTCCGGTAGATATGTAGTCAACGCCTGTGAGAGCGACTTCGCGGACATTTTTCAGGGTGATGCCTCCGGAGGCCTCGAGCTTGGCGCGACCGTCTACTGTTTTTACAGCGGCGCTTAGTTCAGGGATCGAGTGGTTGTCTAGCAGCAGCCGGTCTGCACCGGCATCCAGCGCCTGCAGAAGCTGAGATGCATTTTCAATCTCTATCTCCACCGGCATGCCGGGATTGCCAGACCGGGCCTGGGTGACCGCGCGGGAGATGGAGCCGGCGGCTGCAATGTGGTTTTCCTTGATGAGAATACCGTCATAAAGACCGCTACGGTGATTGTGACAACCACCGACCCGCACGGCATATTTCTGGGCATTGCGCAGGCCGGGAATGGTCTTTCGTGTGTCCAGGATCCTGACCGGAAGGTCTGCCACGGATTCGGCATATCGACGCGAGACGGTTGCAGTGGCAGACAAGGTCTGCAGGAAGTTCAGTGCGGTTCTTTCACCACTGAGCAGTGGCCTGGCAGGGCCGGACAATCTGCAGAGGGGTTGATCCCTTTGGATGGCATCACCGTCGTGAACCAGCCATTCAACGGTAATACGGCAATCGAGTTCTGCAAATACTGCATTGAACCAGGCCATGCCACAGACGATGGCAGACTCGCGGCTGATGACCGTTGCCCGTGTGCTCAGATGTTCCGGAACCAGAGCGGCGGTAATATCTCCGCTGCCGATGTCCTCCGCCAGTGCAATTTGCACGGTGTGCAGCAATTCTTCGTCAAGAACGTCGAGCAACATTTAGGTTGAAATTTCCAGTAACTCAATTTCGAACACCAGCGTTGCATTCGGTGGGATAACACCACCGGCACCTCCTGCACCATAGCCCAGCCCGGCAGGAATCACGAGACGCCGAATTCCGCCGACCTGCATGCCCTTGACGCCTTCATCCCAGCCGCGAATCACATAGCCGCAATCGATTGGAAAGCTGAAAGGCTCATTGCGATCATGGCTTGAATCGAACTTGGTATTATCTTCGAGCCAGCCGGTGTAGTGCACGATAGCGGTTTGACCCTTGCCGGTAGCCGTTGCGCCGCTTCCAGTCCGGATGTCGGTATAACGGAGTCCTGATTCGGTAATCGTCTCGGTCATGATTGTTTCCTGTCTTGGCTGCCTGCCTGTTTTATTCGGATTTTACATGGGGTCTTGAAAAATAGTCATTCTTCAGCCTTTTCACCAGTCCAGCGAGCAGAATGAGTCCCAGCAGGTTGGGCAGGGCCATCAGGATGTTCGTGATGTCGGCAATATTCCACACCAGCTTCAGCGGTACCGCGGCACCGACAACAACCAGCAAGGTGTAGATGACCCGGTAAGGACGTACTGCCCCCTCACCAAACAGGTAATAGGCAGAGCGGTCACCATAATACGACCAGGCAATGATCGTTGAATAAGCAAACAGACACAGACCTATGCCGACGACCATGGCACCGCTACTGCCAATGGTGTTACTGAAGGCGTGTGCGGTTAATGCAGCCCCCATCAGCGAATCGCTGCTTTCCTGCCACGCCCCGGTAACCACGATGACAAGTCCTGTGAGGGTACAGATAACCAGGGTATCAATAAAGGGTTCCATCATGGCGACCAGGCCTTCGCGTACCGGTTCATTGGTGCGGGCTGCAGCATGTGCCATGGGTGAAGAGCCGAGTCCCGCCTCGTTGGAGAACAGGCCGCGGGCAACACCCCAGCGAATGGCTTCACCGACGACAGCACCACCCACTGACCAGGGATTAAGCGCCATGTCAAAGATCAGGGCAAAGGCTGAGGGAATTTCGCTGGCATGATTGAACAGGACAATCAGCGCAGCAGTGATATAGGTAATCGCCATGAACGGTACGACCGTGCTGGCAACACGTGCGATGCGTTTCACTCCACCAAGAATAACCATGCCCACAAAGGTTGCCAGAATGACGCCTCCCAGCCATTTGTACTCGATGAATCCTGGAAAAACGTAACCAAGGCCATCCATGACCGAATTGGCCTGCACCATATTGCCGATGCCAAAAGAGGCAACCAGCGCGAAAGTTGCAAACAGGGCTGCCGTACGTTTCATGTTCAGGCCATGCAACAGGGTGTACATGGGGCCGCCGGCAACCTCGCCATCCGGCGAGATCTCGCGAAATTTCAGCGACAGGGTGCATTCCGTAAACTTGGTTGCCATGCCCAGGAATGCCGTAATCCACATCCAGAACAGGGCCCCAGGCCCTCCAAGGGTGATGGCCGTTGCGACTCCGGCGATATTCCCGGTGCCTACCGTGGCGGACAAGGCCGTTGACAGTGCCTGAAAGTGGGAGACTTCACCACTGTCAGTGGAACAACTGTATTTTCCCGATATGAGACTGGCGGCATGCGCAAAACCGCGCACCTGTATCAGGCCCATGCGAATCGTCAGGTAAAGCCCGGTACCCAGTAACAGCAGCAAGGTCAGCGGGCTGCCCCACAACAAACTGGAAAGCTGGCCGCTCCAGTCAGTAAGTTGCTCGAAAAAGTCCATCAATCTATCTCCCTTTTCGGGTATGCAAGTGTGAGGGTGTTGCCTTGCTGGCTGAAGTCCAGGTGTTTGAGAAAACTCATACCCAGCAGCACGGTATCGCTGCGATCACCAGGATTGATGCTGGCGCGTATTGGTCCCAGACGCAGGGGGCCAATCTGGATTTCGTCGAGTGTCGTCTGCCAGGCAGTGACGAAACCGTTGGCGGTTTGATAAACCATTTTGCGACCACGTTGCAGTCCCAGCTTTTCCGCGACTGGCACGGGTATGGAGACATCGGTTGCGCCGGTATCCAGCATGAACTCAGCTGCCTGCCCGTTAATAGAACCCGTTGCTACATAATGGCCGTAGCGGTTGCGTTGCAGCTGGACTTCTGCTGTTTCCGTTGCCGTAACAGTGGCTAGGTGACGATTGGGGTTGTTTTGCTTGTCCAGGCGATCGTTAAAAAACAGGGTCAGTAACACCAGCAGTAATACCCACGCGGCAATGACCATGCCTTTTCCTATGGCCTTCGATGATGCGTCTGTGTTATCCGGAGGACTCATGAAGCTTTACAGTGCCGCTAGCGGGTGCCTTGCCATGCGTGGTTGGTGCAGTAGCCTCCCTGAACTCACAGGGCCAGTAGCTCGGGTGGGTTGTCGCGGTCCAGAATTAGCAAATGGTGTTCAGGTACCGGCTGCCAGAAACTGTCTTCAGAGAATCGTTCCGAGGCAATTAGCTGTGCGCCGGGAAACAGTTCATCATCTGTGGTGTAATACAGTGATGCACATTCGTGGTTAAATCCATGGCGACTTGCGTACAGGCGGTTACCGTCACTAACAATAATATTCAGCAGCGCTTCCTCGTCCGTGATGCGTTTTTCCAGCCATTCAAATAACTTCTGCAGGGCGCCTGTCAGATCGAGATCTTCATCGTCCAGCAACATCTGGCGCATACAGGCAAAAAGGTATTCGGAGTCGGTATTACCGTGAATGTCGGCTGCAATTACCGGCGCCAGTATCGGGCTGATCCGTGGCAGTACTTGCAGATGAAAATTCCGGATGAAGCCATTGTGAACAAACACCAGCTGGTCGTCACAGAAGGGTGCAGTGTTGTACTGGTGAACCGGGTTGCCGGCAGTTGCACTGCGCACTTCGGCCAGCCACAGGGAGTTCGTCAGGGTCCGTGCAAGTGACGGTAGATTCCTGTCGGACCAGATGGGCAGAATGCTGGTGTAGGCAGAAGGTATACCATCCTGGCTGAACCAGCCAAAACCGTAGCCGTCGGCATTAAACTTCGTGTACTTCAGCTCGCGCGGTTCCCATGATTGCTTGTAGAGACTGTGATCCGGCTCAAACAGAAACTGCTGCAGGGTGATGTCTGGTCCAAGGTAGGCAGCGAGTCGGCACATGGTCCTGATACGTTAGCGAAGCAGATATTCAAGTAATGCCTTCTGGGCATGCAGGCGGTTTTCCGCTTCGTCCCAGACGACACTCTGTGGTCCGTCAATGACCTCGGCTGCGACTTCCTCCCCACGGTGTGCCGGCAGACAGTGCATAAACAGGGCATCGCCTGCGGCTGCCTGCATGACACCGTGATCGACCTGATAGCCGGCAAAGGCGCTTTCGCGTTTCGTCTGTTCCTCTTCCTGTCCCATGCTGGCCCAGACATCGGTAACGATCAGGTCTGCGTTGCTGGCTGCATCGAGGGGATTGCGAATGATGCTGGCGCTGGTGCCGGCGGCCTGCAAGATGTCTGCATCCGGGTCATAACCCTCTGGGCAGGCAATGTTCAAGGTAAAGTCGTATTGTCGCGCCGCGTTGATATAGGAGTGGCACATGTTATTACCATCTCCGATCCAGGCAACGGTTTTACCACGGATATCACCACGATGTTCAGAATAGGTCTGCATGTCCGCCAGTAACTGGCAGGGGTGATAGCGATCGGTCAGCGCATTGATGACGGGCACCTCGGAGTGTGCTGAGAAGCGCTCTATTTTTTCATGTTCGAAGGTCCTGATCATAATGACATCTGCCATCCGTGACAGGACACGTGCCGAGTCTTCAACGGTTTCGCCGCGACCCAGCTGGGTATCCCGCGGGGACAGGAATATGGCGTGTCCGCCCAGTTGTGCCATGCCTGCCTCGAATGACATGCGCGTACGTGTGGATGACTTCTCGAAGACCATCGCCAGAATTTTGCGCTTCAGTGGCTCATGCGGCGTCCCTGCCTTATGCAGTTTTTTGAGTTCGGTGGCGCGTGTAACCAGGCCTCGGAGAGTCTCCGGATTCAGATCAAGCAGGGTAAGAAAATGCTGGTGACTCATGACTTATCCGGCGAGGAATTCACGTACCAGTTCACTGACATGCTCAATGATGATGTCTGCCTGCTTGACCGTGGTGACCAGGGGTGGCAGCAGCCGTATCACGCGCTCTGCAGTGACATTGATCAACAGGCCCTGTTCAAGGGCCTTCTCCACCAGTTCCGCACAGGGACGATCCAGTTCGATGCCGATCATTAGACCGCGGCCACGGATCGAGGTTACTCCCTTCTGACCAGACAGGGCCGCATGAAATCCCGCAAGAAAATATTCACCGAGTGTGGCCGCATGAGCAACAAGATGCTGCTGTTCCAGCACTTCAAGCACTGTGATGGCGGCACGACAAGCCAGCGGGTTACCGCCGAAGGTACTGCCATGGCTGCCGGGTTTCATCATCTCGGCTGCCTTTCCCCTGGCGAGGCAGGCGCCAATAGGGACGCCATTGCCGAGGGCCTTGGCCAGCGTGGCGACATCGGGAGTCACATCACTGTGCTGCCAGGCAAACCACTTTCCGGTACGCCCCATGCCTGATTGTATTTCATCCAGCATCATCAGCCAGTGATTCTCGTTGCAGAGGCTGCGAATGCCCTGCAGGTAATCGGCATCGGGTATATTGATACCGCCTTCACCCTGTATCGGTTCGACCAGCACAGCCACGACATCGTTGCTGTTTGCAGCTACGGTCTGTATTGCAGCCAGGTCGTTGTAGGGCACGCGTATGAATCCCTGCACCAGCGGTTCGAATCCGGCCTGTACCTTGCGGTTTCCGGTGGCCGTCAGGGTTGCCAGTGTGCGGCCATGGAAGCTCTTTTCCATTACGATAATGGTCGGGCTATGGATGCCCCTGTTATGGCCATAGAGGCGTGCGATCTTGATGGCGGCCTCGTTGGCCTCGGCACCGGAGTTGCAAAAAAACACCCGGTCCATCCCGGATAGTTCACACAGCCCGTCGGCCAGTTGTTCCTGCAGGGTTATACCGTAGAGATTGGATGTATGCACCAGCAAACCGGCCTGATTTGCGATTGCCTGTGCAATGGCAGGGTGGGCGTGTCCAAGGCCGCAAACGGCGATACCACTCAGCGCATCGAGGTATTGCTTGTTCTCGCTGTCCCACAACCAGATGCCTTCTCCGCGTTGAAACTGGATCGGCAGGCGTTTGTAGGTCGACATGATGTGATTGGCCATTATTTCCTTGTCCAAAATAGAAAAGGCAGCCCGTTTCAGACTGCCAGTCTTGTTTGATCCCTGATTTTATAGCCTGTTGACTAAAAAGCGCAAACCCGGCCAGTGACCGGGTTTGTGCTTAAAATCAGGTGTTGATCAGACCTGTTTACACAGAGTAGATCTCAGGTTGGTTGAGGGTGCCGCGTTTATAACGGCAGGCCATGACCATGACCGACCATGCACATCAGCATCGGGATGGACAGCAGAGTGTTGGTACGCGAGGCCATCAGGGCAACCTTCTTGGCACTGGCGATCTGCTCTGCACTGGCGTCTACCATGCCCAGAATCTTTTTCTGGTTTGGCCAGATCAGAACCCAGACGTTGAAGAGCATGATGGTACCCAGCCAGGCACCTGTGCCGATGACAGCGGCACCCGGTTGCAGGGTGAAGGCATTGACGATACCGATACCCATGGTCTCCAGTGCGGCGGCACCGGTCAACCAGGTGGCAACGGCACCCCAGCGGAACCATAACAAGGCTCGAGGTGCTACATACTTGTTGATTGCTGCCGGACCCGGGCCAGCTTCATCGGCCAGTGCCTGGCCTACGGCAGGTACTTGAACAAAGTTGAAGTAATACAACAAGCCGATCCAGACAACACCGGCAAGTACGTGGAACCAGACCTCCATCGCCCAGAGATTGAAGCCTGACACTCCAAGTCCCATGACAATCAGGATGGCCAGCACGAAACCGGAAAGTATGGTGCCCAGTACAGAGGTTAACGGATTCATTTTCTACTCCTTGTTGTCCGCAAGGCATGCCCGCGGGAAATGAAATAGGTGACTAAAATACTCGGGAATGGGAGGATACGGCAGGGATGGCGACAATGCAATATGCCAGATGTGTTTGTACCCTTTAGTAACTAACTGATATATTTGATGTTCTTGAGGCATCTGTGTGAGCGCGTGCTACCCTGGACAGTTTCGGAATGGCATTGAATTCTATAGAACTAAGCCTGTTTTCCAGTCGCCTGACAGCGGTGTGTGATGAAATGGGCGCCGTCCTGCGGCGTGCGGCATTTTCCACCAACATCAAGGACCGGCTGGATTTCTCCTGTGCGGTATTTGATACCGACGGGCGGCTGTGTGCACAGGCAGCGCATATCCCGGTCCATCTTGGCAGTATGGCATTTGCCATGCAGGGTCTGGTATCACGGACCGCCTGGTCACCCGGCGATGTGCTGATCGTGAACGACCCTTATCTGGGAGGGACTCACTTGCCTGACATCACCCTGATAGCACCGGTTTTCCTGGGTGACAGCTGTCTTGGCTACGTGGCCAATCGCGCACACCATGCCGATGTTGGCGCTGCTTCGCCGGGCTCCATGCCCATATCCACGAGCCTCGATGAGGAGGGCCTGGTGATCGCTCCCGCCCTGCTGGTACGGGCCGGAGAAATGAACCGGGACAAGCTGCAGGAAATTATCGTTGCTACGGCCAACCCAATGCAGATGGAAGGAGACCTTGCGGCACAAATGAGCGCCAACCGGTCGGGTAGGAAGCGCCTGCTCGAGCTGGTACGCAGCCTGGGTCCTGACGCGTATCACGCGGGTCTGAAAGCAGTGAATGACTATGGTGAGCGGCTGGCAGCCAGTGCCTTGTCAGTCATACCCAATGGCTGTTATCGCTTTGAGGATGTCATGGATGATGACGGACTGGGACAGATGGATATCGTCATTGCAGTGACCGTACGGGTCAATCACGGCATGATCGATGTCGATTTTTCCGGCACGGCTGCACAGGTGGCCGGGAATATCAATTGTCCGTTGTCGGTTGCCGCCGCCGCTGTATATTACGTTTTTCGCTGCCTGATGCCACCACACACCCCCGCCTGCGCCGGCAGCTTTCGCAACATCCGTCTGTCAGCACCGCCCGGCTGTCTGGTAAATGCACAACATCCTGCCGCTGTGGCTGCCGGCAACGTGGAAACCAGCAGCCGGATCGTGGACGTGGTCATGGGGGCGCTGGCACAGGCGCTGCCGCTGCAAATTCCAGCTGCCAGTCAGGGCACCATGAATAACCTTGCCATGGGTGCACATGCAGGTGGTCGCTGCTGGGATTATTACGAAACCATCGGTGGGGGGACAGGCGGTGGCAGTCATCAGGCCGGACTTGATGCCATCCAGTCCCACATGACCAACACCCTGAACACCCCCATCGAAGTGCTGGAGATGACATTCCCCTTACGGGTTCATCGCTACCAGATACGCAGGGGATCCGGAGGTTCCGGCAGGCATTACGGAGGTGATGGCCTGTTGAGAGAGTTCGAGTTCCTGGCGCCCGCCACGGTGACGCTATTGACGGAACGTCGACGACATCCGCCCTGGGGCTTGCAGGCAGGCGCACCCGGTGAACGCGGCGAGAACCGCCGCAACGGGGAGCTGTTACCCGGTAAGTGCAGCACGGTATTTTCTGCTGGCGAGCGCCTCACGGTCGCTACCCCGGGTGGCGGTGGCTGGGGAGCCACGCCCTGATGGGATGCTCATGCGAGCGCACAAGCCGTGCGGTCATCAAGCTTCTGCAAGCCTGCAGTAAGCATGTACGTAGTCAGCTCGGTCGCGAGTGAACTAGGACAGGATAACGATGTATGTGCGGGATATGCGGCGAACTTCGTTTTGACGGCAGCAGCCCTGATAAAGAGCTGCTAAGGAAAATGACTGACAAGCTGGCGCGTCGGGGTCCCGATGCCAGTGGAGAATATTTTTCCGGGCCGCTTGCCCTCGGTCATCGACGTCTCGCAGTCATTGATCTTTCCGAACGTTCCAGCCAGCCAATGGTCGATGTCACGCTGGGGCTGGTGCTGGTATTCAATGGCACGATTTACAATTATCCGGAACTGCGTGAACAATTGCGCGGCAAGGGCTACCGCTTTTTTTCAGACGGTGACAGCGAGGTCATCCTCAAGGCCTATGCGGAATGGGGCGAGGATTGTCCGCAATACCTGCAAGGGGTGTTTGCCTTCGCCATCTGGAACAGCAACACGCAACAGCTGTTCATGGCGCGTGATCGCTTTGGCGTGAAACCGTTTTATTACAGCCTTGACCGGCACGCCGTGCGTTTTGCTTCCACCAGCCAGGCACTGCTTGCCGGGGGTGAGCTGGATGTCGCCATCGACCCGGTTGCACTGCACCATCACTTGACGCTGCATGCGGTGGTACCGGCGCCGCGTACGCTGCTGCAGGGGCTGCGTAAGTTACGCCCCGGCCACAGCCTGACATTCAATTTGCAGGGTGACCACAGCTTACGTCGCTACTGGATGCTTGATACCACCCCGCCAGCCAGGGAGCTGAGTGAATGGGAGTGGATCGATGCGATCCATGAGGAACTGAGGAAGGCTGTTGCCAGGCGCCGTACAATTGCGGATGTGCCAGTCGGTATTCTCCTGTCAGGCGGATTGGACTCCAGCCTGCTGGTTGCCTTGCTTGCAGAGGCAGGCGGCGGTGATCTGCTGACCTTCTCTGTCGGTTTTGAAGACCAGCCGGAAGAACGGGGCAACGAGTTTGAGTGTTCCGACCTGGTCGCTGACCTGTACGCTACCCGGCATCATCGCTTTACCGTAGCCAACGAGCAGGTGCTGGCTCGCCTGCCGGAGGCGATCGACAATATGGCCGAGCCCATGGTTGCCCAGGATGCGGTAGCCTTTTACCTGCTTGGTGAGCAGGTGTCACAACAGGTAAAGGTGGTGCAGAGCGGGCAGGGGGCCGATGAGGTGTTTGCCGGTTACTTCTGGTACCCGCAGATGCAGGCAGCGAACGGTGATGACATCGAACGTTTTCGGCCGCTGTACTTCGACCGTACGCATGACGAATACCGGCGCACGGTCAGCTCCGCCTACCATGGTCCTGACTACACATCCGCACGCGTCGCGCATGGTCTGTCGCAGTTCGAGTCAAAAGAGTTTTTGAGCCGGGTACTGGCCTATGATGTTACCACCCTGATCGTGGACGATCCGGTGAAGCGGGTTGATAACATGACCATGGCATGGGGTTTGGAGTCGCGCGTACCCTTCCTTGACCAGCAACTGGTACAACTGGCAGCCCGCATGCCGGCAGCATTGAAAATCAAATCTGCCGGCAAGCATCCACTGAAGATGATTGCACGTGACCGCTTGCCTGATACGATCATTGATCGCCCCAAGGGCTATTTTCCGGTACCTTCACTCAAGTTCGTGCGCGGCCAGGTACTGGAGTTTATGCGCGAGGTGCTGGAATCGAGCGCCTGCAGGGAACGCGGACTGTTCCAGCGACCGTATGTGCAGTCCCTGCTGGATAACCCCGAACAGGCACATACGCCGCTGCTAGGCAGCAAGTTATGGCATCTGGCCCTGCTTGAGTTCTGGTTGCAGCGCAATGTGGATAAATCCACTTGAATGGTTGCTTTTTATGGTGCGGGCACGGGGATACAATTCGCCACAATCGCTGTATAGATTAATTTCACGAAATGTAACGAGGACATCAGAATGGATGTGATGGAAAGAATCGATGCGACCGTCAAGGAAAACCCTGTGGTCATTTTTATGAAAGGTACACCGCAATTGCCGCAGTGTGGCTATTCCAGTCGTACTGCACAGGCGCTGGCGGCTTGTGGTCAGGCGTTTGCGCATGTGAATGTGCTGGCAGACCCCGAGATTTTCCAGAATCTGCCGCGTTATGCCAATTGGCCAACCTTTCCCCAGGTGTATATCAACGGCGAGCTGATCGGCGGTTGCGATATCACCCTGGACCTGTACCAGAAGGGCGAGTTGCAGAAGATGGTCAAAGAGGCCGTAGAGAAGGGCTAGGTCAGTCTCCAGGTGTCCGACTCCCGGTTACGTGATCGGCACATCAGCCTCGCAATGACCGGGATGCCGAAACTGATCACAAAGGCACGCATCAATTCTCGCGGAGCCCTGCCAGGATGCAATGAGGCACCCTGGCAGTGTGTCAGTTTGCTTCGAGCTTCAGCAGTTCTTCAATAATCTCCAGCATCAGCTTCTGGCCTTTGCTACCCATCTTTTCCGTGAGCTTGTCGGCATCGCGTTCACCCTCGACCAGCGGGCGCATGCGGCCGGCCAGTATGCTCATGTCTCCACCGGCCTTGAGCATTTGTGCGGCGATGTTGCCGACGATCTGCAGTGCCTGGGCATTGCCATTGCGGGAGGCATGTATCAGGCCGGCAATGCCGGGCGCGGCCATGCTGGAATCGATATCGGTCTCGAGGCCGGGCAGGGTGCTCGGATCCTGAAGTCCTCGCAGGATCGATGCAACGATCACGCGATCCTCATCATCCAGTTGCAGCAGCATGGATTCATCGCGATTGCCTGACATGATGTCACGTATCGCGGCTACCAGGGTTGTCCAGTCATTCTCTGCGGCCATTTGCAACACCTGTTCCAGGTCCGGGACGGAACCAGGATGGTTGCAATGCATAACAACGCGGTGGATCAGGCCTGCATGGGTTTGCAGGATTTGTTCTTGTAGATCAGTCTGTGTCATGTGTTAGATACCTTCTGTGGCCTTGATGGCTGTTATGGTTTCAGGCTGGTGCGGGTTGCACTCATTCCAGCGGTTGATGACTGAGCAAAACAGGTCGGCCGTTCTTTCGGTATCATAGACGGCGGAATGCGCTTTCTCGTTATCCCAGTCAAAACCGGCGGCCTTCACGGCCCGTGCCAGTACCGTTTGTCCATAGGCAAGGGCGGCGAAACTGACGGTGTCAAAGGTGCTGAATGGATGGAAAGGATTGCGTTTGATACCAGTTCGGGCAACAGCGGCATTCAGAAATGACAGGTCAAATGCCGCATTGTGGCCGACCAGGATTGCACGATTACAGCCACTTTCCTTGATGGCGCGGCGTACCGGTTTGAAGATATGCTCCAGTGCATCGTGCTCGGATTTTGCCATGCGGAACGGGTGGTAGGGATCAATGCCGGTAAATTCAAGAGACTCCTGGTCAAGGTTGGCGCCAGGGAAGGGTTCTACGTGGCAGGCAATGGTTTCGCGCCGATGCATGGTTCCGCTCTCGCCCATCTCCAGAATTACCGCGGCAATTTCCAGCAGGGCATCACGTTTGGCGTTGAATCCGGCGGTTTCAACATCAACGACCACCGGCAGGAAGCCACGGAATCGGGTGGCAATGGATGGTATTTCTGCGGCGGTGCTCATCAGCAAAGCATACCGAATCGTCGCAACTTTGGCGATGTTGCATAATCTGGGGTTCTTCAGGCAGGTCTATTGTAACTGCGCGGATGAGGGCTAATGTCTGGATGCGTTGTCTGACGGAGGAGTTGGGGACATGCAGAACCTGGAAGAAGTAACCATGCGTCGAGCGCTTAGCGCACGACTGCTTGCCATGGTCTGGCTTTTCCTGCTGGCGGCTTGCGGTCAGGCTGACACCGACAAAAGTCATGGCCTGCTATGGGAAATCAGTACGCCCGGTCGGGAGCCAGCCTACCTGTTCGGTACCATCCATTCCGAGGATGCTGAAGTCTTGAACCTGCCGGCACCGGTTAACGAGGCAATCGATGCCTCTGATAGTGTTGTGCTTGAAATACTCATGGATGCGGATGCCATGAAGTATTCAAGTACCGCCATGCTGATGCTGGATGGCCGTTCCCTGTCCGGTTTGATCGGGCTACCGCTGTACCAGAAGGTGTCCCAGGCCATTGCGACACGCGCTATACCCGAGCTGGTTCTGAACCGCATGAAGCCGTGGGCGGTGGCGGTTACCCTGTCAACACCGGCACCCGAAACGGGCGTGGTGCTTGACCGCAGGCTGTATCAGGATGCGGTACAACAGGGCAAGGCGGTGTACGGACTGGAGACCATTCGGGAACAACTGCAGGTATTTGATACCATGCCGGAGGCCGACCAGATTGCCCTGCTGAAGGATACGGTGGATCATTTCCAGGAACTGGACGCCATGCAGATGGAATTGCTTGCAGCCTACAAACAGCGTGACCTAGACGCCCTGCTCACGATCTACGAAGCCTCGATGCAAAGCGGTGATCAGCGGCTTGCAGAAGACCTTCAGCGGCGTCTCGTTGATGATCGCAACCAGCGAATGGCCGAGCGGATGCAGCCGTATCTTCAGCAGGGCAAGGCCTTCATAGCCGTTGGGGCATTGCACCTGCCAGGAAAGTCGGGCCTGCTGTCGACGCTGGAACAGCGTGGTTATACGATCAGCCGGCTTTACTAAGCGGTATCGCGCAACCGCCAGTAATCGCTCGGGCAGAAGGCTCAGGGTAGCCGGTTAACGAAACACTCGCAGGAGTGCCTTACCTCAGCGACCTGGATCAAGGCAGGCCATGGTGGTTTCAGGTTTGCTCTTTCATTCGCCAGTGCAGTGTCTCCCCGGCAAACAGGGGCACTACCACGGAGTCTCCCAGCGGGTAGTTCTCCGGTACCTGCCAGTCGTGTTTTTCCAGAGTGATGCGGGTGGTGTTGCGTGGCAGGCCATAGAAGTCGGCCCCGAAATGACTGGCGAAACCTTCCAGCTTGTCCAGTGCGCCGGCATCTTCAAACACCTGTGCGTAGAGTTCCATTGCGGCGTGTGCGGTGTAGATACCGGCACAGCCACAGGCCGTTTCCTTGCGCTCTTTTGCATGCGGTGCACTGTCTGTACCGAGGAAGAATTTGCCGCTGCCGCCGATTGCGGCCTCGACCAGTGCCGTGCGGTGTCTTTCCCGTTTCAGCACCGGCAGGCAGTAGGCATGCGGTTGCAGGCCACCCCTGAACATGGCGTTACGGTTTAACAGCAGGTGGTGCGCGGTGATGGTGGCGGCTACATTGTCGGGGGCATAGCTTACGAACTCGATTCCTGCATGGGTCGTCACATGTTCCAGCACTACCTTGAGCGCCGGGTAGCGCACGGTTAGTGGCTCCAGGTGCTGGTCGATGAAGGCCTGCTCGCGGTCGAAAACATCAATTTCCGGGTCGGTTACCTCGGCATGTACCAGCAGCGGGACGCCCAGATGTTCCATTACTTCCAGTGCAGCATAGGTCTTGCTGATCGCGCTGACACCGGAGTCGGAGTGTGTGGTGGCTCCGGCCGGATACAGTTTCACCGCACACACCTGCTCGCTGGCATGCGCCTCGATAATATCGTCCGGCAGGGTGTTGTCGGTCAGGTACAGGGTCATCAGGGGTCTGAAGTCAGCACCGGGCGGAACGGCGGCGAGGATACGTTTGCGGTACGCGAGTGCCTGTGCCGTGGTGGCGACCGGCGGCTGCAGATTTGGCATGATAATGGCCCGGCCAAACTGGCGTGCGCTGTGTGGCAGGATCGATGCCAGTGCAGCGCCGTCACGCACATGCAGATGCCAGTCATCCGGTCGTGTCAGTGTCAGTTCCATGTGTGTTCCATCAGCGACTGTTGCTGCAACAGGTTCAGTGTGTAGCGTACCCCGAAACCGGTCGTGTCGGTTGGTATATGGCCGAGCCCGCCCTTGTGATTGCTTGCAGCCAGGTCGATGTGGACCCAGTGAATCTCGTCGTTGACAAAGCGCTGCAGAAAGCGTGCGGCAAGAATGTGGTCTGCCTCACCCTCCAGCGTGCATTGCAGGGTGTCGGCGATGGTTGATTTCAGTGACTCGTCAAAATCCTTGTCCAGCGGGAAGGGCCAGACGCGTTCACCACTATCGCGCCCGGCCATCGTCAGGGTACTGTTCAGGGTCTCCCGGTTGCTGAACACGCCACTGTATCTTGAAGACAGTGAATAGATGCAGGCGCCGGTCAGCGTCGCATAGTCGATCAGCAACTTCGGCCTTGCCTTGCTGGCCAGCGCCAGTGTGTCGGCGAGGACCATGCGGCCCTCGGCGTCGGTATGTTTCACCTCGATGCTGGTGCCATTGCTGGCAATCACAACATCGTTGGGCTTGTAGGCCTTGCTGCCGATGTCGTTTTCTGCAAGCGCCAGCCAGCAGTCTACCGGGTATTTGAAATTGAGGCGGGTCAGTGCCAGCAGGGTTCCCAGTGCCACGGCGCTGCCCTGCATGTCCTCATGCATGCCGTTCATGTACTTGGCAGGCTTTATATTGACACCGCCCGTATCAAAGCAAATGCCCTTGCCCACGAGTGCCAGCTTGCGGGGGGTGTTTTTACCTGTGCGATGTCTTTTGGGTGTGTAAGTGAGGTGTACGATGCCGGCATCATCGGCAGGGCTGCCCTGGCAGACCGCCAGAAAGGCCCCGGCCTTTTTGCGCAGCAGTGCACGGGTATCCAGGAACTGCATCTTCCAGCCTTCGGCGGCAGCCAGTTTGCTGACAAACTTCCGGTAGGTTGCGGGTGTGAGTTCATTCGGTGGTAACGCAGCCAGCCAGCGCGCCAGGTGATTGCCGGCAGTCTCTGCCCGCAGCTGTGAAAGATCGACCTTATCCGCCAGGCCGTAGCAATCGATACGCTTGAGGGTGGCGGGTTTGTCCTGCTCGGATTTGTAACTTGGCATCGGGCATACCGAGGCCAGCAGGGCGGCTGCCAGTGCTTCCAGGAGGCGGGCGCCCGTCGCCTGTTCGAAGCCTGCCAGCTGCAACAGCAACGCTGTCGGGTTATGTTGGTGTACTTCCGCAGCCAGCTCGCGCGCCGTGGTCAGTAGTTCGAACATGGTGGCATTCTTGTCCACCGCTTGCAGGATTACACGGGTGCCGCTTTTGTTCGGCAGGTCTGTGCACAGACGGCTGGTGTCCTTGTGCAGGCGTTGCTGTTGCCGGTAGCGTGACTTGAGGGTTTCGGCGTAGCCGGGGATCTGCTCCCAGTCGGCCTTGGCAGGCGGCTTCGGGACCAGCAGCAGTGCCACCTGCACGGCATCCATCTGCTTGCTGTCAGGTCTGTTTGTATGTTGATTTAACTTGACTTTTTCACTGTGGTTATAGGGTATCTGCATGCTTTTGCCTTGACCTGTTAACGCAAAACGCTGATCATATCGCGCTTGCCGTGATTCGGATACTGCTGATTCTCTAAACTATGAATAACGCTGACAAAAAACGTGTGTTGCGGGAAATGCTTTTCGCCCGTCGCTTTGAAGAACGCTGCTACGAGGCCTATGTGGAACGTAACATCGGTGGCTTCCTGCACCTTTATCCGGGCGAGGAGGCCTGTGCCTTTGGCGTGCTGGAGGCGGCGCAACCTGGCCATGATTACGTAATCACCAGTTACCGTGACCATGTACATGCCATCAAGTCGGGTTCCGATCCCCGCCATATCATGGCCGAGTTGTTTGCAAAGGAGACCGGGGTCAGCAAGGGACGTGGTGGTTCCATGCACCTGTTCGACCTGGCACACCGCTTTATGGGTGGGTATGCACTGGTCGGTGGCCCCTTTCCGTTGGCCGCGGGCATTGCCAAGGGTATCCAGATGCAAGGTGGTGACGAAATCTGCATCTGCTTTCTCGGTGATGCCGCCAATAACCAGGGTACCTTTCATGAGTCACTCAATATGGCCGCGCTGTGGAATCTGCCGGTGTTGTATGTCTGTGAAAACAATCTCTACGGTATCGGGACACGCATCGACCGATCGACCGCGGTGGTAGACCAGTACCAGCGGGTCGCGGCCTACAACATCCCCTCGGCCCAGGAGGACGGACAGGACTTTGACCTCGTCCACGAGGCAGCGACCAAGGCGGTGGCGCATGTCCGTTCCGGCAAGGGACCGTACTTTCTTGAACTCATGACCTACCGCTATCGCGGCCATTCCATGTCGGACTCCAATGCCTACCGGGCCAAGACGGAGGAACGCATGTGGAGTGGGCGGGATCCTGTCATCATCCTGCGCGACCGACTCATCGAGGCAGGTGATCTGACACTGGATGAATACAAGGATATGGATACCGCCATCCTGGACGAGATAGAAGACGAGGTGATTCGCTATGCGACCGAATCACCGGAACCAAATATTGCAGACGTTGAAAAGTACGTCCTTGCAGAGAACGACCCCTGGGTCAGTGGCGGAGTGCACTAATGGCCGAGATGATGTACTGGGAAGCAATTGTGCGTGCCCATGATGAAGAGATGGCCAATGACCCGATGGTGATTTGCATGGGTGAGGACATCGGTGTCGTCGGCGGAACCTACAAGGCCACCTCGGGCCTTTATGACAAGTACGGCGAGACGCGAGTCATTGATACACCGATTTCAGAGAATGGCTATACCGGCCTGGGGATTGGTGCCTCCTTCCTCGGTGTGCGCCCCATCATCGAAATCATGTCAGTGAACTTTGCCTGGCTTGCCATGGACCAGATCTTTAATACCGCCGCCAAGGTTCGCTACATGTCCGGTGGCCAGTTGCAGGCGCCGGTGGTGATTCGCTCCCCGGGCGGCACCGCACACCAGCTGGGATCACAGCATTCCGCACGCATGGAGAAGGTATTCATGGGGGTCGCCGGCCTGCGTGTCGTGACACCTTCCAGTCCACGCCAGGCATATGGCCTGTTGAAATCAGCGGTGCGTTGTAACGACCCCGTATTCATCAATGAACACGAGTTAATGTACAACATGAAGGGCGAGGTCCCCGATGACGAATACTTTCACCCGCTGGAAGGTTCCGAGGTTGTCCGCGAGGGCCGCGATGTCACCCTGTTTGGCTATAACATTTCTGTGCACTGGTGCCTGCAAGCCGCTGCCGAGTTGTCGAAGCACCACGGCATCGAGGCAGAGGTGATCGACCTGTATGCACTGAGTCCGCTGGACCGTGAGGGGATTCGCAACTCGGTCAGCAAGACCCATCGAGCTGTCATTGTCGAGGAAGCGGAACCTGCCGTCGGCGTGGGCGCGGAGGTGATGGCAATCATCAATGAAGAATGTTTTTTCGAACTGGATGCTGCACCGGTGCGTGTGTCTGCACTGCATGTACCGATCCCCTATAACCATGCCCTGGAAAAGGCGGCCTTGCCGAATGCCAATGACGTGGTAACAGCTGTGCGTGGGATTTTTGGTGTATGAGTATAATGGTGCTTACTTAAGTGATCTTTACTGCTGGATACTCAATTGGCCACGGAAGCCCACGGAAGAATGAATGGCATTACAGAAATATTTCCATGTGCTTCCGTGGCAGCTCACTCTAGAGTCAGTGTCGTTCGAATCTGGGCATTGGTGTTTGCTTGCCCACAAACAGGATAATTACTGAATGTCTGAACCCTACGTAATCAAAATGCCGCAACTCTCCGACACCATGACCGAGGGTGTTGTGGTCAGTTGGGAAAAGAATATTGGCGATGAAGTCAAACGCGGCGATATCGTCGCTACGGTGGAAACCGACAAGGCCGTCATGGACGTAGAGGTCTTTCGCGACGGGTTTCTCTCCGGTCCGATTGCGCCGATCGACTCGGTGGTTGCGGTAACCCATCCGATCGCTTACCTGGTGGATGCCAGGGAAGACGTCAACGACAGCCAGTCCGAGCAGGCGGTTACGCCTGCAGCGGGCGAGGCAACGAAAACCGCGACAGCACCCGCAACAACCGCAGCCGCTGCCCCAAGCGCGCAGGGCATTGCAGCGACTCCACGACCTCAGGGTGCCAAGGCATCGCCACTGGCGCGTAAGCTGGCGGCACAACAAGGCACCGACATCGATCGTATCAGCGGCTCCGGCCCGGGTGGCGTGGTTATTGCGAGTGATATTCAACATGCCCCGGCGCCCTTCGAGGTAGCTGTCCCGGGTCATGGACGACCGATGAAGTCGATGGAGAAGGCCATCTCAAGGGCCATGGCATCGTCCATTTCGATGCCGACCTTCCGGATGACGTCACACATTCATCTCGAGTACTTGATGAGTGCCGCCAAGACTGCCGGTGTCTCGGTCACCGTGGCGATCGCCAAGGCCTGTGGTCTTGCCATGCAGCAGCACCCGAAGATGAACTGGTGCTACCAGCCGGATGATAAATTGATCGAACGCAGCCAGGTCGATATCGGCATGGCCGTGGCCGCCGACGATGGCGGGTTGGTTGTGCCCATTCTGCGTGCCTGCGAATCGCGCGAATTGTCCGAGCTGAACAATGACTGGAAAGACCTGGTGGGGCGTGCGCGCACCCGGCACCTGAATCCGGAAGAATTTACCGGCGCCAGTTTCCAGATCTCCAACATGGGCATGTTCGATGTCAGTTACTTCGATGCCATAGCAACCCCCGGGCTGGCGACGATACTGGCAATTTCCTCAAATACAGAGAAGGGCAGTGCCTTTACCATTACCGCAGACCATCGCGTCGTCAATGGCGCTGACGTGGCACTGTTCCTGAAAACCTTGAAATCACTGCTGCAACAGCCTGCCGACTGGATGGGCCCGGGTGGACCGGCGATCCCTGAGGGTGACTGGGATTATGACGTGGTGGTCATCGGCGGCGGGCCGGGTGGGGAAGACTGTGCCCGCGACCTGGTGGCACACAAGCTGAAGGTTGCGCTGGTCAACGACTCACCCTTTCCCGGCGGTGAATGCCTGTGGCGCGGCTGTATACCCTCAAAGGCCTGGCGCGCCGCTGCTGATCGCATGCGTGATCGTGCCGAGGATGTGCACCTTGGTGTTACCGGTACCAGCAAGGCCAGACTGGTGTGGCAAGACCTCGAGGCACATCGCCGACAGGTACTGGAAACGCGCGGCGAGATGGCGCTCAAGACCGACAAGGGTGTGCGTATTGACTACCTGCAGGGTTTTGGCCAGTTTCTCGATGCACACACGCTGGCACTGCATACCTCGACCAACCAGGACGACCCGCACCGCCGTGCTGCTACACCGGTTGGTACGGCAAGCAAAACCATCCGCTTTGGTTGTGCCGTGGTGGCAACCGGTGCGCCACCCTTTATCCCGCCCATCCCCGGCGCGGAAGAGGGGCTGGCCAGTGGCGGTGTACTGACCTCCGATACGGTCTGGGCGCTGCAGGCGCCACCAAAAAAACTGGCCGTGATCGGCGCTGGTGCCATTGGCGTGGAGATGGCGCAGATCTTCCAGGATTTCGGTGCCCGGGTGACCTTGCTGGAAGCGCAGCAGCGGATCCTTGCCGAGGTCGAGTCGGAGATTGCCAATTCCTTGTCCGCTCTCCTCGAGGAAGAACCACGGCTGGACGTGCATACCTCTGCAACGGTCAACCGCATCAGTGGCAAACCGGGAGCGATGAAGCTGGCCTTCACGGACAGTGAAGGCAAGAAACACAACCTCACCGTGGACTATGTCATCATGGCGACCGGCAAGCGGCCAGTGCTGGATGGTCTGGATCTGGACAACGCGGGTGTTGCCCATGAGCGCAGCATCATTTCGGTGGATAGCCGCAGCCGTACCAATGTGCCGCATATCTTTGCCGTCGGTGACGTGGTTGGAGGCCTGATGCTGGCGCACACTGCCGCACAACAGGGGCGGGTGGCGGCAGCCACCATCCTTGGTGAAAACCTGCATTATGACCAGGACAGGGATTGCGGGGTGATCTTTTCACGTCCGCAGGCTGCATTTGTCGGCGTTTCGGTTGAACAGGCCAAGGCGAAAGGGATTGATGCGGTCGAGGTAAAGGTACCAATGAGCATCGACGCCAAGGCAATGATCAACCATGAGACCCATGGCATGATCAAGATCGTTGCCGACAAGGCAACGCAGCGCATTATCGGTGTGCATTTCCTGGCCGACCACGCTGACACCCTGATCGGTGAGGCGGTGATGATGGTGTCGGCTGGCATGACGCTGCAGCAGGTGGGGGAGGCGATCCATCCGCACCCGACACAAACAGAATTATTCGGTGACATGGCGCGGCGCCTGCTGTCGCGTCTGCGCCGCAGCAGAAAAACCACAAGGGCGTAATTATGTCTGGCATCAAAAAAGTGGTACTCGCCTATTCCGGTGGGCTCGATACCTCTGTCATTCTCAAGTGGCTGGAAGAGGTCTACGATTGCGAGATCGTTACCTTTACCGCAGACCTGGGGCAGGGCGGGGAAATCGAACCGGCCCGTGAAAAGGCACACGCCATGGGCGTCAAGGAAGTCTATATTGAGTCGCTCAAGGAGGAATTCGCGCGCGACTTTGTGTTTCCCATGTTGCGCGCTAATACGATCTACGAAGGTGAATACCTGCTGGGTACATCGATCGCGCGCCCGCTGATTGCCAAGCGCCTGGTGGAGATCGCCAGGGAGACCGGTGCCGACGCCATTGCGCACGGTGCCACCGGCAAGGGTAATGACCAGGTTCGTTTCGAACTCGGCGCCTATGCACTGAACCCCGATATCAAGGTGATTGCCCCCTGGCGCGAATGGGACCTGACTTCACGCGAGACCCTGATGGCCTATGCCGACAAGCACGGTATCCCGGTGGAGAAGAAGAAGGGCAACAAGTCGCCGTATTCCATGGATGCCAACCTGCTGCACATTTCCTACGAAGGTGATCTGCTCGAAGACCCCTGGGCAGAGCCGGAAGAGGACATGTGGTTATGGACGGTGTCACCGGAAAAGGCACCGGATACACCCAGCTACGTTGAAATCACCTTTGAACAGGGCGACGCGGTGGCTGTCGATGGCAGGTCACACAGTCCTGGCCAGATCATGGAAACGCTGAACAAGCTGGGTGGCGAAAACGGTATTGGCCGTTCCGATATTGTCGAGAATCGCTACGTGGGTATGAAGTCACGCGGTTGCTATGAAACGCCGGCAGGCACCATCCTGTTGAAGGCACACCGTGCCATGGAATCACTGACGCTGGATCGCGAGGCCGCGCACCTGAAGGATGAACTCATGCCGCGCTATGCAACCCTGATTTACAACGGCTACTGGTGGAGTCCGGAGCGGCGCATGCTGCAGCAGCTGATCGATGCCTCGCAGGAGCATGTCAATGGTACGGTGCGCCTGAAGCTCTACAAGGGCAACGTCATCCTGGTTGGCAGAAAGTCAGAGTCAGACAGCTTGTTTGATGAGCGCATTGCCACCTTCGAGGACGATGCCGGTGCCTATAACCAGAAGGACGCAGAAGGTTTTATCAAGCTGAATGCCCTGCGCATGCGAATTGCCGGGCGCCAGAAAACAACAGACCGCCGGAAAAAATAATGTCTCACCGGGATCTTACACCTGCGAGCACCCGCAGCTGTGAGGAACCATGAAGCCGGGCACGATCCGGCCGTCTGTATCCTGTCCTATTTGAAGCGGAGCCACTATCATGCGACTACTGCATACCATGCTGCGTGTCGGCAACCTCGATACCTCGATAGAATTTTATACGCGTGTACTGGGTATGAAACTGCTGCGGCGCAAGGACTATCCGGATGGTGAATTTACCCTGGCCTTCGTCGGTTACGGCGATGAAGCTGACAATACTGTCATCGAACTCACCTACAACTGGGGAACGGATCATTATGATCTGGGCGCTGGCTTCGGCCATATTGCGATTGAAGTCGATGATGTCTACGCGGCTGCAGAAGAGGTGAAACAGCGCGGTGGCAAGATTATCCGGGAGGCCGGCCCGATGAATGCCGGCACCACCATCATTGCCTTCATTGAAGATCCCGATGGCTACCAGATCGAGTTGCTTGGCAGGAAGCCGTAACCAGGTGCCACTGGCTTCCGTCGGTGGCACCTTCAGCGCCTAGGCCTTGTTCGCCAGTGCTTTTCTCAGCTTGCTGCGAACCAGGTCGATGTGCAGGCGCAGGTTGTAAAGCTCATCCGAGTAGGACAGCGGGATGGTAACCTTGCGCACCTCTTCTTCTATGGCATCCAGCTTGCGTATCGAGGTTTGCAATGCTTCTGCAGGAAGTTGTTCAGGGTGTTCAAAATCGAATGATTTCAGTTCCCGGTACCAGCGATACACCTTCTTGCGTACCTGCCAGCGGTAGGTAGGCGGCATGATCTTGGCCAGTGGGATCAGCAGGGTCATCAGCGGGATCAGCATGATCTTCAGGCGATCAATCAGGTTGGCGGTCCAGAACGGCAGGTAGCGCTGCAGCAAGGGGGGGCCGTATTTGAAAAACCGGCGTGCACCGTGGTCGAGTGGAAAGTCAAGATTCCGGTCATTGGGAAAATAGCCGGGGCTCGCAAACAGGCCGCCGGCCCTGTGAACCTCCTCGGCGGCCTGCAGAATCAGCCCGACCAGTGCGGGATGAAAATCACTGCGAGCAACGAGGTTGGCGGTGGCCGCCAGTAGCACAGTGTCCTGCGGGGGGATGTTGTTCTGCAGGTCGATGGTGCCTTCGGGCAGCGTAATGCGGGACAGAAAACGGTGCAGTCGGGTATAGGCATCGGCGCGATCAAAAGACATCAGCTGTATATCCTGCTGGTGCAACAGTTTCTGTACCAGTGGGGATTGTACCGAGGCAACGAAAAAGGCGGCGTCTGCCTTACCACGAATGAGTGCATCCGCGGCCTCCTCGCCACCCAGCGAAAGGATGTCCACGCTATTTGCCTGCAGTTGATTGTCTTCAAGCAGTGCCATGACCACCGCCTGTGTGCCACTGCCGGGCTTTCCCGTGGCGATACGTTTGGATTGTAACTGGGTGAGCCGGGTCAGGGTGTCTGGTCCGCGATAGAAAACCCATAAGGGTTCATAATAAAGACTGGCCAGTGATACAAGTTCAGGGGTATTCGCCACGCTTGCCGTGCCGCCCTGAACAAAGGCGAGGTCGACCTTGTCCTTGTCCTTTTCCAGCAGGTTGAGGTTCTCAACGGAGCCAGCGGTTTGCACGATATTCAGCGTAATGCCTTCCCTGGCGAGTATCGCCCGGTAACGTTCTGCGAACAGCAGGTAGGCTCCGCCTGGCTGACCGGTGGCGATGGTGATGGTGTCGGGTGGTGCAGGCTTGACGAATTGCCAGGCAACCAGGCATCCGGCAATTGCCAGGAAGAGGGCAGGTGCAAAGGTTTTTACTCGCATCGGGACATCCTTGTAGGTCTTTTGCCCGGGTATACCTGGATGGGAAGCGGAGCTATTCTTTCAGTAACAGGGTGACACTGCCATCCTTGATTTCAATGTTATCAACGCCATCGGCAAAGGTTTTCCAGAAACCGGACTCGGTACCATAGTATTCGACCAGGTCGATGTTCTTGATGCCGCCCAGCCAGGCGTTGGGTACCGGTACACCCATGATGCTGACACCCTTCAGTATCACAATGGGTCGGTTATTGCGGTAGGCAAGTTCCATCCCGGCACGCACCTTGAGAATTTTTCCACCCATGACCGGGAAGTCCTCATCGACCGGGAGCAGTAATTTTGCACTCATCAGATTTTCGGATAAATCGATGGCCAGTTTTTTCGCCAGGTCGGTATTTTTGGCCAGCATGCCATTAAGCTCGCGTTCCGTCAGCGTAATGCTGCGATTGGCGCCAGCTTCACTGTAGGCCTCGGGTTCCAGTGCCTCGGCGGCGGCATCTTCCGCACGTTGTGCCGCCTTGGCTGCACCGCGGGTACGGTGGGACTGGATGCTATCGATGCGTTCCAGTTTCTGTTCCAGCACCTGCTCTTCACGGGCGGATAATTCTACCGGCTTGAATTCGGCGGGAAAGATATAGGTACGCAGGATCCAGAAGGTCAGTACCGCAGTCACGATGATGGTGACCAGCACTATCAGGAAGATATTCAGGCCACTGCTGCGCTTGCCGGTTTCATTCAGGGGGACGTCGGTATTCATGGCCGAATAGTGACTGAAAAGTCAAACACAGTAAACCGCCAGCCTTCATTTTTACCTGTCTACTTCAGGCAGTGCGCGGATTTGCACTATACTTTGGCAGCTGCAGCATCACAGGAGGACGCCATGAGGTGGAAAACGGGACGTAGAAGTTCGCATATCGAAGATCGTCGAGGCACCCGGGCGAGCGGGGGGCTGCTCAAGGGCGGCATTGGCACGGTAGTGATCGCTTTAGGCCTTGCCTACTTCCTCGGCATCGACCCCACAATCCTGCTGCAGCTGCAGCAGGCCGGTGCGCCAGCTACTTCCGAAGCCGACTATCAGCCAACGGCAAGGGAACAGCAGCAGGCCGATTTTGTCTCCGTGGTACTGGCGGATACCGAAGACACCTGGAGTGCAATCTTCGCAAAGGCCGGGCGCCACTACCAGGAACCGGTACTGGTGCTGTTTACGGATCGGGTAGATTCCGCCTGCGGGCTGGCCAGCGCAGCCATGGGCCCGTTCTATTGTCCAGCGGATAAAAAGGTCTATATCGATCTTGCATTCTTTGACGACCTGCAACGTCGTCACGGGGCGTCCGGCGATTTCGCACAGGCCTATGTGATTGCCCACGAAGTCGGTCATCACGTGCAGAACCTCTTGGGAACCAGCACCGAGGTCAGCAGGGCACAACGCGGGCTTGGCAAGCAAGGCGCCAATGAACTGTCTGTCAAGCTCGAGCTGCAGGCGGATTGCTTTGCGGGACTCTGGGGCTATCATGCCGATCG
Source organism: Gammaproteobacteria bacterium (assembly GCA_022340485.1). Classification (GTDB taxonomy): domain Bacteria; phylum Pseudomonadota; class Gammaproteobacteria; order UBA9214; family UBA9214; genus UBA9214. Next base: position 26,989 of record JAJDNX010000046.1, read on the forward strand.
CAGTCGCAATGTGCTGGAGCAGGGTGACCTCGAAGAGGCGCTGAATGCCGCCGCAGCCATTGGCGATGACCGCCTGCAGAAGCAAGCGCAAGGCTACGTGGTGCCGGAATCATTTACACATGGTTCTTCTGCACAACGGGTTCGCTGGTTCAGGCAGGGCATCAGCACGGGTGATGTCGGCGAGTGTGATACCTTTAGCTCATAATGCCATTTCGGGTAGTGACCGATCGGTGAACACATGAAGTTCCTGACACTTGAAAACGGCCAGCTCGGTGCACTGCTGGATGAAACCGTTGTTGACGTGGTGGCCGCGGCCCGCGAGCTGTCGCCTGGGCTCCGCGTCAGCACGCTGGAATCACTGCTGCAGGCCGGGGACAGCACCGCGGCAGCGATCTGGACACTGGCGCAGCAGGCACTGGCCGCGGGAGTTGCCTGCCGCCCCCTTGCCGAAGTCAGACCAATGGCACCGATCCCGGTACCGCAGCGCAATATCCTTTGCCTGGGCAAGAACTACCTGGAGCATGCGCAGGAGATCGCCGCCAAGATGAAGCAGTCGAGCGAGGCACCCCGCGAGCCCATTTTCTTCACCAAGGCGACCACCGCCGTAATTGGACCCGGCGCACCCATACCGGCCTACCCGGCCTATACCCGCAAGCTGGACTACGAGGCCGAGCTGGCCCTGGTGATCGGCAAGGGCGGGCGAGACATCGCAGCGGGGGAAGCCTGGGAGCACGTGTTCGGTTATACCGCGATGAACGATGTTTCCGCGCGTGACCTGCAGAAAAACCATCATCAGTGGTTTCGTGCCAAGAGCCTGGACGGATTTGCCCCCATGGGCCCGCTGCTTGTGCACCGCAGTGTGATGCCGGAGCCGGCAAACATCGAGATCAAATGTTTTGTCAACGGCGAACTGCGCCAGAGCGATACCTTCGACAGGCTGATTTTCGATGTGCCGACAATAATATCCACGTTGTCTGCGGGTATGACCCTGTTACCCGGTGACATTATTGCAACCGGTACCCCGGCCGGCGTCGGCATGGGATTTACACCGCCCAAATATCTGCAGCCCGGTGATGAGGTGGTGGTGGATGTGACGGGTGTGGGTGAACTGCGTAATCCGGTAATCGCGTAAGCCGCTTGACTAGCGGACGTTGGCAAAGAACCTTTGGGCAGGTGTCGGCAGTTTCAGTTCGTGGCTGAGCAGGATGAGGATGACGCGCAGCAGGCTTAGCCAGACTCCTGACTGCTCGAACTTCCGCGAATCAGTGATGACATAATGGTCGAGTGTCACCGGTGAGGTGACACTGGCGATCTGCTCGCCGAGCAACAGGTCCTCCAGTACCGGCTCATCAGGAAAACCGCCCAGCTCGGTAAACAACGACCTGCGGATAAACATGGCCTGGTCACCATAAAAGACTCGCGTACAACGGCAGCGAAAATTATGCAGCCAGGACACCAGCCGCAATCCCCGCTGGCTGCCTGAAAAGCGATGGCGGAACCCGCCGGCAAGGACCGTATCCGGTAACTGCTGCACCGTTGTCAGCGCATTCTCCGGCAGCAGGGTGTCAGCATGCAGAAACAGCAGCCATTCACCCTTCGCATGCAGGGCACCGTGGTTCATTTGCCGGGCACGTCCGGTGCGGCTGCTGAGAAACTGAATGCGCTCGTCCGCCTGGATCAATGCGAGGGTGTTATCGGTACTGCCACCATCGACGACCAGTACTTCAAAGTTACCAGACTGCGAGAACAACTGCTGCAATGTTGCCGGCAGTGCCTTCTCTTCATTAAGGACGGGCATGATGACTGAAATCACGGACTGGTCCCCCGCTGCTGTCGATACCGCAGCTGTCTGCCGTATCGGCGTATTGCGTACAGGCGTGTTCTCTGACACCTGGTCTCAGGAGGCATCATTCAGTGACCAGTTATAGCGATAACCGCTGATAGAGCCGCTGGTGGAAAGTTTTTCTTTCAATGATGCCGAGGCATAGTGTTGCAGGTGATCAATGATCGCCCGGTCCGAGTCTCCGAAATCACCCCTGAACCAGTTGTAGATGCTGGAGACGTAGAGCTTGCCGTTTTCGAATGACACGCCACGTGGATCGTTGATGTAGGCAGTCGCTGCCTGATCCAGCATGGTGTCAAGCGTGTCAGCAGTAAAGGCGCGGGTCGACAGGTTTGGGCAGCCGAGTGATGCGCAGTTCAGTGCATAATGCAGGCGTGGGTCCTGCCACAGGGGACGCAAGATTCGGTGCTCGATATCATTCAGTGATACCGGCTGGCCCTCAATGGTCAATAATTTTTTCCCCCATGGACCGTCCGAGAAAAATCCGGGACTGATATCGATGTCGCGAATACTGCTGACCGGGTAATGTTGCAGAACCACATCGATGGTGACTGCGTTATACAGGTTTATCCAGTAGGCGAGCTGCTGCGCAGCTGAGTAGCTGCGCACCGGTAATTGTTCGAGGGAGGCGATATATTGCTGCAGTTGCTGCCGGTCGGTGTCGTTCACTCTCGAATACTGGACCCGGTTGATGCCATCTGTACCCTGACGCACATATTGCCCCAGGAATCTGTTCCACGCGGAGTGGTCAATTTGCTCCGTGGAGCCCGGGTTCCGTGAGTCCCAGAAAGCCCAGCGCTCGGCTTGCGGGGCAAACAGCCGTTCTAGAGCGTTCGCACTGGCAGTAAGTGACACCAGTGGCATGAGCAGTGCGATGAGCAGCGTACTGAATCGAGGTAACGGGTTGTTATTGATGTCCATGCGGGCATCTTACCTGTGTGCGGACCAGCTCGTTTCTACTGACTGTACACTATACGACTTCAGGAGCGCGGAATTGTTCAATGAAGCCGGTCGCTTTCCGGTATGCCGGTTGTTCGGGCAAGCCGCGTGCAGCTTAGCGGTAATAATACTGCGGGTAGGCTGGCCGGCGTTGCTGTGGATAATAACCCGGCGCAGGTGAACGATTATCGGTCTGCGTCGGTGCGGACACTGGCGGTAGTGCAGGTTGTGCTGCTGGTGCCGGTTGTTCCACCGTTGGTGCCTGAGTGACTGGCGGCGGGGAGTAAGTTGGTGCCGGTTGTTCCACCGTTGGTGCCTGCGTGACAGGCGGCGGGGAATACGCTGGTGC
>JAJDNX010000078.1 GCA_022340485.1 Gammaproteobacteria bacterium
AGTTTGCCTGGCGGCTTTAGCAAGTGGGAACCACCCGATCCCATCTCGAACTCGGAAGTGAAACTGCTTAGCGCCGATGATAGTGTGGGAGATCCCATGTGAAAGTAGGTCACTGCCAGGCTTTTAATACAAGCCCCGGTATTCAATATACCGGGGTTTTTTATTGTCTGCATCTTCCTGATCACTACTAATCAAAATCTAACTTTTCCATCGCAAACTTCAGCGATTAAACAAATCCTGTTACAGTTCCCCACCTTCTCTCCTTGTCCCAAACCCATAATTCATCCATGCCTGCTGCAAAGATCACGATCATTGAGGACGAGGAGGATATCCGGCAGCTGGTTCGCTATAACCTTGAAAAGGAAGGTTACCTCGTCTCCAGTCATGAATCTGGAGAAGTCGGTCTTTCCAGCATCAAGAGCGATCCGCCGGATCTGGTGCTGCTGGATCTGATGTTGCCCGGCATTGACGGCATGGAAGTCTGCCGGCGCCTGAAGAAAGATGCCGCAACGCGGGATATACCGGTCATTATCCTGTCTGCCAAGGGCGAGGAAGCCGATATTGTGGCTGGTCTGGAACAGGGTGCCGATGATTACCTGTCCAAACCGTTTAGTCCAAAAATTCTTCTGGCGCGGATACATACCATCCTGCGTCGAGTCACCCAGCCGTTGCCGGGAGAAAATGATGTCATACAGGTCGATGAACTATTGATTGAACCCAGAAAATTTAGCGCTTCTATTTCAGGGAAGATGCTTGAATTGACCGCCGGCGATTACCGCCTGCTGCATTTTCTCGCCAGTCATCGTGGCTGGGTATATACCCGCTACCAGATTGTTGATGCCATACGCGGCGAAGGTTATGTGGTAACGGAGCGTGCTATTGACGTTCAGGTTGCCGGTCTGCGGAAAAAGCTTGGTGAATACGGTCATTATATTCAGACTGTGCGGGGCGTGGGCTATCGGTTCAAGGACACATGAGGAACAAGAACCGTCGCAAGTATTCCCTCTGGCTGTACTACGTCCTCTCTGTCGCCATCTTGTCAAGCGCATTGTTATCGGTCACCTGGTACGTTACAGACCGCTTTCGAACCTTCTTTGTTGATCAGCAGCGCATCGCGCTCGAGGTCTATGCCAGGACGGTGGCGCTGGATATAGAGGAAAATGGCTTGCCTCTATCGGGATTCGCCGAGATATGCAATGCTTCAAAACAAACCGATAAAACCCTGCGCCTGACATTGATCAACACAGACGGAGAGGTGCTGTGTGATTCAGCAGCCAACCCTCCGGAGATGGATAATCATGGAATCCGTCCAGAAGTGTTGACGGCGTATGCCGGCGAAACCGGTTCAGGTATCCGCTTCAGTAACACTTTGCAGGCCACCTTGTTATATGTTGCTGTACCCCTGAATAGCGACGACGGTGTCTGGGTTGTGCGCGCCGCAAGATCACTAACAGCTATTAATGACTTGCTGCATGAAGTTTTTCGGAAATTGTTTGTCGTCTCCGTGCTGCTGTACCTGGCTCTTTTCCTGGTGAGTTACTACCTGTTTCGCAAGATCAACCCGCCACTTTATGAAATCCGTCAGGGAGCGGAGCGTTTCGCACGGGGCGAGTTTGACCGCAGCTTGCCGGATTACCAGGTGAAGGAAATCTCTGAGCTGGCGAATGCCATGAACCAGATGGCTACTAAGCTCGACAGTCTTGAGAATCTTCGTCGTGAGTTTGTTGCCAATGTATCTCATGAACTAAAGACTCCGGTCACGACCATCAAGGGATTTACCGAGACCTTACTGGAAGGTGCCAAGGATGACCCCGCGGACCTGGAACGCTTCCTCGAGATCGTTTCTCGCCAGGCAGACCGGCTGGCAGACATTATCGACGACTTGCTTACACTTTCCAGGCTCGAGAGTGCACCACTGAGTGAGGTGCTGGCACTGGACTGGCATGATCTGTGCGATATTCTCAAAGCATGCAAGGAGGTCTGCCAGTCCCGTGCCGACAAAAAGGCGATTGTCCTGCGGGTGGACTGCAGGTCTCCTGTTCGGATATATGTTGACTACTCGTTGCTGATGCAGGCGACCATAAATCTGGTCGACAATGCGATTAAATACAGTCCCGAAAAAACCATGGTGAAGATTGCTGCACGGGTTGATGCCAGCCATGTGTGTATTGATGTGAGCGACGAGGGCCCCGGTATCATGGAAATTCATATACCGAGACTGTTTGAGCGCTTCTACCGGGCCGATAAGGCCAGAAGTCGCAAGCTCGGCGGTACCGGACTCGGACTGGCTATTGTCAAACACATAGCCAATGTGCACCAGGGTGAAGTTGCGGTGAGCAGTCGTGTCGGTAGTGGCAGCACCTTTACTATCCTACTACCGAAGAAGACATGAGCGTCATGCATAGTCCGGAAGATCACTGAATCCTGTTCTTTCTTTAATAAAGTACTAACAAATCAACCGCACCATCTGCTCCAGTGATCAACCAATAGTGGAGCAATTAATGTATATTTCATTTAGTAAGTTGGTGGTGTTTCCCGCTGTGTTGACGGTTGCCATGCAGGCAGGTATTGCAAATGCGCGGGATCAGATTCAGATCGTAGGGTCTTCCACCGTCTATCCCTTTGCAACCATCGTGGCTGAGCGTTTTGGCAACCGCGGAAAATTCAAGACACCGGTTATCGAAAGCACTGGTACCGGTGGAGGTATGAAATTGTTTTGCCAGGGTATTGGGGCCGGCACACCCGATGTGTCCAATGCTTCCCGGGCAATGAAGACATCCGAGTGGGAGAACTGTCAGGCGAATGGCGTCACGGAAATCATCGAGGTCGCCTTCGGCAATGACGGTATCGCATTTGCCAATGACAAGAAGGGTCCGAAGCTAAATCTCACACGTAAGCAGCTCTGGATGGCCCTGGCCGAAAAGGGCCCGAAGCCAAAGAAGTGGAATGAAATTGATCCGTCACTTCCCAATGCAAAAATTTCCGTGCTGGTGCCACCACCGACATCCGGTACCCGTGATGCTTGGAACGCACTGGTCATGGCAAAAGGCTGCCCTGAAGCTATAAAAACAGCAGACAAGGATTCCTGCGAGATGCTGCGCGAGGATGGCGCTGCCATAGAGGCTGGTGAAAATGATGCACTGATCGTGCAGAAACTGGAAGCCGACCCCACAGCATTCGGAATCTTTGGCTACAGTTACCTGGAAAACAATCGTGACCGAATTCAGGCGGCTTCAATAGAGGGTGTCGAGATCGATATCGACACGATCCAGGACTACAGTTACCCGATTTCACGTCCGCTGTTTTTCTACGTAAAAAAGGCGCATATCGGTGTTGTCCCCGGTCTCCAGGAATACCTCAACGAGTTCATCGCTGAAGATGCTATCGGTAACGACGGTTACCTGCTGGATGCGGGACTGGTTCCGCTGTCTGATGCAAAACGGGCCAAGTTACAGAAAGATGCAGGCGGTCTGATGGTGATGAGCAAATAGGAGGGAAGGGCCCAGTTTGCAGGTCCTGAACAGACAGGGAAGTTTGTTCGGGACCTGCTTTATAACTCATGAATAGTATTCAACTCATAACCATCTTTATAGTCTTGACAGCGAGTGCCGGCGTCCTTGGCTGGCGACGTGCGAGTAGCCCCGCCTTTCTGCAACAGGGACGATCGCGATCCAGGGCAGTCTATCACGGCAGTTACACAGTGCTGTGGTGTACAGTACCAATGATCATCGTGGCTCTGGGGTGGTTGCTGGTTGAATCGTGGGTCATACGACCGGCTGTGATGCAAACACTGGCTTTGGGTGGTGTACAGCCAACGGCTAATATTGCCTTTCAGTATCTTGAAATCAGGAATATTGCTACCGGAGTATTACCTGATACCCATGCCAGTGACGCAGTACTGATTGCCGTAGAGCGTTACAAGTCACTTTCCAGTATAGCCAGCAATATATTTGCAGCACTACTCCTTGTCGCTGGTGTATCGGGCTTTCTATACAGCTACCGAAGGATTAGTGCAAAGTTTCCCGCGCGTGAGCAGGTTGAGAAGTTTGTACGGTTTTTTCTGCTCGCGAGTTCAACCGTTGCGATCCTGACTACACTGAGTATTGTGATGGCGCTGGTGGTTGAAGCCTTGCTGTTCTTCAAACATGTGCCACTGCTGGATTTTTTGTTCGGAACAAAATGGAGCCCTCAGGTTGCCATTCGGGCAGACCAGGTCGGCAGTTCCGGTGCTTTTGGTGCCATTCCTTTGTTTGCCGGTACCCTGCTGATTGCCCTGATTGCCATGCTGGTGGCCGTGCCCATCGGCTTGTTTTCGGCTATCTTCCTGTCTGAATATGCACGTCCGTCGGTTCGCCACACGATCAAGCCCATGCTGGAAATCCTTGCGGGCATACCCACGGTGGTATACGGCTTCTTTGCTGCCCTGACGGTAGCGCCCCTGGTTGTCAAAGCCAGTGCTGCCATTGGCCTCAGTGCGTCCTCGGAGAGCGCCCTCGCCGCGGGACTGGTGATGGGAGTTATGATCATCCCGTTTATCTCATCGTTATCTGATGACGTCATCAGTGCGATTCCGACCTCATTGCGTTTAGGTTCGCTGGCATTGGGCGCTACTCGTTCCGAGACCATCCGGAAGGTGATACTACCGGCAGCTCTGCCGGGTATTATGGGAGCGATACTGCTGGCTGTTTCCAGGGCCATTGGTGAAACCATGATCGTAGTCATGGCCGCGGGTCTCGCGGCCAACCTGACGGCCAATCCCCTGGAAAGTGTGACTACGGTAACTGCACAGATCGTGACAATCCTGATTGGCGACCAGGAGTTTGATAGCCCGAAGACACTGGCAGCTTTCGCGCTCGGCCTGACCCTGTTTTGTGTCACGCTGGTACTGAACTTCGTTGCGCTGAAGATTGTTAGCACCTACGAGGAGCGCTACGATTAGGTAGTGGTTGGACAGTTATGTTGACAACCAACAAAAAGAGGCTACGGAAAAGGCATCGTGCTGAAACACGTTTCCGGGCCTATGGCGTGCTGTCGCTGCTGGTGGCCGTAGGTATCCTGTTCACCCTGATTTATTCGATTGTGACGCATGGTTATTCGGCCTTCTACCGTACCACCCTGCTGCTTGATATCGAGCTGGATCCTGAACGAATCGCCGTATCGCCACCCTATAGCCGTAGTGCCCTGATGCAGGGGCGCTACAGCTCGCTGGTGAAGAGGGGACTCTACGCACTATTTCCGGAGGTGACTGACCGGCGGGATCGACGTGAACTAACTGCATTGCTGAGTCCAGGGGCGGAACTGGCCGTGCGTGATTACCTGATCGATCATCCCGACAGCCTCGGCACCACGATTGTCCTGGAAGTGCCGATGTCTTCTGATTATGACCAGCTTTACAAAGAGCACTTACCCCGCAGCGGTGAAAATCTGCGCTTTTCCGAGCAGCAGTTGCAGTGGTTCGACCGATTACTGCAAGAAGGCCGCATAAGGTACCGTTTTAATACACAATTTCTGTTTGGCGCGGATTCCCGTTACCCGGAACTTGCCGGCATCGCTGGCGCCGTGGTCGGTTCGTTTTATGCCCTGCTGGTGTGTTTCCTGCTATCGTTCCCGCTGGGGATCGCTGCAGCGACCTATCTTGAGGAGTTCGCTCCTAAGACCCGCCTGACCCGTATTATTGAGGCAAATATCAATAACCTCGCGGCCGTACCCTCGGTGATTTTTGGCTTGCTGGGGCTGGCCATCTTTCTGAATGTCTTCGGACTGCCGCGCAGCACACCATTGGTGGGTGGTATCGTACTCTCCCTGATGACACTACCGACCATCATTATTGCCACCCGTGCATCCATCCGATCCGTATCCCCGGGTATTCGCCAGGCCGGTCTGGCCATGGGGGCCTCGCCGGTTCAGGTGGTGTTTCATCATGTATTGCCTGTCGCCCTACCTGGCACCCTGACCGGCACCATCATCGGTCTGGCGCAGGCTCTGGGTGAGACGGCGCCGCTGTTGATGATCGGTATGGTAGCGTTTATTGCCAATGTTCCGGCTACACCACTGGATGCATCTGCGGCATTACCGGTACAAATCTTTTTGTGGGCGGAGAGCGCCGAGCGTGGATTTGTGGAGAAGACTTCCGCGGCCATTATGGTCATCATGATGTTCCTGATCATGATGAATCTGCTGGCGGTGATTATTCGCTCCAAAACACAAAGCAAGGTTGAGTGACAACAGGTGAATATGATGAACTATGCGATAACAGCTGATATTCCAGATAGCAATGACAATATCGTCAGGCAAATGCAGGATAGTATGCGGTCAAAGACATCAGATTCCAGCGCGGATATCAAGATGACGGCCGAGGGCGTCAGTGTCTTCTATGGTGAAGAGCAGGCGCTTGATGATATCAATATCGACATCCACAGCAAGCAGATCACCGCCTTGATCGGACCATCCGGCTGTGGCAAGTCCACCTTCCTGCGTTGCCTCAATCGCATGAATGATGTGATCGATGGCTGCCGCATTACCGGGAGAATTGCGCTGGACGGTGAGGATATTTATGCCCCGAGTGTGGACGTCGTTTCATTACGCAGTCATGTAGGCATGGTGTTCCAGAAGCCGAATCCGTTTCCGAAGTCGATCTTTGAAAATGTGGCCTACGGACCGAAGATCCACGGCCTTGCAAAAACCCAGGACGAAATCGAGGAAATTGCGATCAAAAGCCTGAAAAGTGCCGGATTGTTTGATGAGGTAAAGGACCGTTTGCACGCACCCGCGACGGGGTTGTCCGGTGGCCAGCAACAGCGCCTCTGCATTGCACGGGCCATCTCCATCAATCCCGGGGTGTTGCTGATGGATGAGCCCTGTTCGGCACTGGATCCTATTGCCACTGCTCGTATCGAGGATCTGATGTGGGAGTTGAAGGAGAATATTACAATTATTATTGTGACGCACTCCATGCAGCAGGCATCCCGTGTCTCGCAGCATACCGGATTCTTCCACATGGGTGTGATGGCAGAGGTGGGTACAACGGAGCAGATATTCCAGAACCCGGTTGATCCCCGTACACGTGACTATATTACCGGTCGGTTTGGCTAACCCTGCACACGGAGTCCCAGTATGACATTGCATTTTCTCAGAGAAGTTGACCGCCTGATTGATAGTCTGGCTTCCTTTGGCGAGGAGGTTGAAGACCAGTTGTGTCTGTCAATTGATTCCTTGCTAGAAGGCAACGTGCTGGGTGCGACTCGTGTGATCAATAACGATGTGGACGTGGACCAGACCGAAGTGGAGATAGAGGAAGAGTGCCTGAAGTTGCTGGCATTGCATCAGCCGCTAGCCAGTGATCTGCGCCAGATTATTTCTGTGCTGAAAATCAACTGTGATCTGGAGCGGGTCGGTGACCATGCCACCAATATTGCCGAGCGGGTGCTGGACCTGGATAAATTGCCGACTGTCGATATTCCAGCTGATATTGTAACCATGTCAAAGCAGGCCCGCCTGATGCTGCGCATCAGCCTGCTGTCCTTTGTCGAGTCAGACCAGACCCTGACGCAGGGTGTTTTTGATATGGATAAAGAACTTGATGAGCTGCAAAAGCGCCTTTTCAAGCAGCAGCTGGATGCCATTCAACAGGTGCCTGCCGAAGCCGAGCAACGTATCCTGCTGCTGTCCATCTGCAAGCAACTGGAACGTATCGGTGACCTTGCAGCCAATATTGCCGAGGACGTGGTGTATCTTATGAGTGGTGAAATCATTCGTCACAGCGAGCATGAATCTGGTTGCTAGCGCTGGACGAACTGTTGCTGGATTCTGCAAGTCTACAAGTGGCATCTGTCTCACACCGCAAGCCAGCAAGGGGCAGTTTGCTAGCGGAGCGTTATTGACTTGTGCCGACACCGGCTTGCCGTGTTATGTGCTGCAGCTTAGCCAGAGCAGTTGCAGACCTCAACTGTCTGCTGGTCTTTGGTGTTTGTGTGACGAAGCCGGTAACTGGTAGCCTAACAAGGAGTATTGCGAAACGGAATTACGCAAAGCCACATAGAACAAATGTTTTGCTTCCTGCCCTGTGGCCACTAAAGCAACAAGGCCTTTGCTAACGCGGTGGATTCTAGAAAATAAAGTAGGCTGCGAGTGCAGCGATTGCAGTAAGCAGGATGGCTTCGGCCAGTAACTCGGTGGCACTTGTGGTGCTCGGGTTCTGGAGTTCACAGCGCGCTGTTTCTATGCTAATCACACTTTATCCCCGTAATTGTGTGCTTTGATTACTAGTGCGGCAATTGTAATGCTGAATGAAGTCAGTTAATAATGTGTACACAAGTGTAACACGATGTGTTGCCTGATTCATACAAGGCGGGTTGATATTTAAATTATTTTTCAGTTAGATTTCAGTTAAACAAGCAGTGTTATTATGGTCTACATGCAGTGCCTAAAAACAAAATATTAAATATTCGAATCGATCCCGAGCTGAAGAAAGCGGCAAAGAAGCTCGCAGAAAGCGATAACCGCTCACTTTCCAACTGGGTGACCAAGCTGATCCAGCGTGAAGTAAAGCGCTCTGGTATCAAGAGCAAGTAGCTTCGGTATCCGAAGCGTTTCAAATCCAGTTATTATTCCTCAGATGCCTTTGTGCATCCTGGTAAGATCAATAGATGCAATCCAGTCTTGAGTTTCTGGTCGCTGGCAACAGGGACTCATCCGGTGAGCTGTCCTGGAATCATACGGATGGAGGAGAGCTTGGGTTTCGAGTCATCGTCATCAGCCGGTTTCATAGCGCGCCATGATGGTGCGCACCAGTTCACTTCTGACGATATCGGAACATGTGAATTCGTGGATATATACGCTGTCGAGGTCGTGCAAGCGATTGGCTGTATCTCGCAATCCGGAACCACAACCGATATCCGTCTGCTGGGTATCGCCATTGATGATGACACGTGAGTTCTCTCCGATCCTTGTAAGAAACATCTTTAGTTGCAGCCGCGTACAGTTTTGTGCCTCGTCAAGTATCACAAAGGCATCATCAAACGTCTTGCCACGCATGAATGCCAGGGGCTCAAACTGGATGTGACCGTTTTTCAGTGCACATTCCACCACCCCTCGTCCCAGCATGTCTGTGAGGTAATTGCGGAAAGTGCTGAAGTAGGGTTCCAGTTTATCCATCAATTTCCCAGGGAGAAAGCCGAGGCTCTCGCCTGATTCGATCGCCGGACGGGTAAAGATAATCCGCCTTGTTTCTCGACGCTCAAATGCCTCCACTGCCATGGCCGTGGCACAAAAGGTCTTTCCGGTTCCGGCCGGGCCGAGTCCAAATACCAGCTGGTTCGAACGAATGGCAGCAAGGTACTGACCCTGCGCCTGATTTCTTGCCTGGATCAATGGGTGTTTGCATGACCCTGACCGGCTTCTCTCGTGGTGGCAAGTGAAGTCATTGATATCGACGACGACATCCTTGTCACTGGTATGTCTGGAAAGGACACGGTGCTTCATCGGATGGTGCACGGTTTTTCCCTTGTTGCGAGATTGCTTTGCCATAAATTACCCTCCGGTGTGTTCAGGTAAACGGCGTCCAGGTACAGGCGCGTTCCCTCTGGCCAAGTCCTTCAGGATAAAGATGCCAGGGTATCTGGTAACCATACGGGTTGACGTATGTTGCGCCGGGAGAAGTACCTTGGCTGCGTTCGAAGGCTGCTGCTGCGCTGCATGATCCAGCATGACAGAGAATTACCCATGTCTTGTGGTGGTGCTCTGAATATTGCTGGATAAGTTTGTCGTTACGATGACAGTCGTATGAAAGTTATGTGACAGTAGCTGGCAATTGAGTTTGCCTGTCGGCTGTGGGGTCGTCGACCTGACTGATGCCGCTACGTTTGGGAAGGCGGTTCTGATTACTCATGACTTGAGTGGCTGTAATCAAAAGATCATTCCCTACATGAGGAGTGCTGCAGGCCTGCCGTCACATCATTTCGACCTGCTCAAGGCTTTCCTGGGCGACGTCCCTGACATTGGCATCGGCATCATCCAGCAGTGGTTTGATATAGCCGGCAGCCCTGGGGTTACCGGATAATGCCAGGTAATGACAAGCATCCCCGCGGATGCGGCTATCTTCATGTCGTGTCAGTTCACCAAGCCGGTCGACAATCGCACCGAGCGTTTCAGTGCCTTTTAAATCCTCCATGATTGCGCTGATGCCAATGCGTGCATTCAGCTGAGTTTCCGAATCAGTAAACAGATCCAGCAAGGCATCCATCGCCGCAGGATCCGACTTGACGGTTTGCAGCGCCTTGCCGATATTGCCACTGGACAGCAGTTCACCCAGCCACTCGGACATTCCGGAATGGGTGGCTGCCCTGGTTGCCCATTCAGCCAGTTCCTGTTCGGAGCGCAAGCCTTCCAGTTCAAATGGTCCGATGCGTGTCCAGGGGACGCTGCGTACGCCCAGTTCCCGTGCGATGTCGCCACGCTGTTCAATGTTGACGACTTTAAGGGTACCCAGGCTGCCGGCCTTGACCAGGTTCGCAAGACCCTGCAGCATGGTTGGGCAGTGCGGGCAGTGAGTGCCAAGTAATAAGAATGCGTCCGGTGGTGTATTTTCTTCGGCTTCGTGCATGTGGCCTTTCCTGTTTATGAGCTAACGATATAATCGCTTATAGTAGGATCACCGCATCGGGGTGACAATGTTTCCTGCGGATCCATGTCATGCGCCCCGGTCGATGATTGTGATTCCGTACTTGAATGATGCTTGAATACAGGGGCAGCTAAATGTTTACAGCAGGACACATGACCACCTTACCGACCCCGGCTGACGCATTGCCTGGTCGTGAAGAAAAGATGCCGGTGCCGGAGAGGCACTTTGTCAATGGACATCCACTGCAACCACCGTTCCCCGAGGGAATGGAGGTCGCACTGTTTGGTCTGGGCTGTTTCTGGGGTGCCGAACGCAAGTTCTGGGAGACACCAGGAGTCTATACTACGGCTGTCGGTTATGCTGCAGGTGTGACACCCAATCCTACCTACAAAGAAGTATGCACAGGCATGACTGGCCATAATGAAGTGGTACTGGTTGTCTATGATCCGACCCACATTAGCTATGAGGGGTTGTTGAAAGTTTTTTGGGAAGCGCATAATCCCACGCAGGGAATGCGACAGGGTAACGATGCAGGTACCCAGTATCGCTCCGGTATTTATGCCTATAACGAGTCACAACTGGCCGCTGCCCATACCTCTCGGGAACATTATCAGCTGCGCCTGGCAACAAAAAGTTTCCCCGCGATCACTACAGAGATCATGAAGGCTCCACCATTTTATTATGCGGAAGAATATCACCAGCAATATCTGGCGAAAAATCCGCGAGGCTATTGCGGCTTGGGTGGTACCGGTGTCTGCTATGACTGACTCACTGTGTCAGCGCCTGGAACGCGTGCTGCTGTTATCGGTTGTTCCTGTCAGCTGGCAGGTGTCTTCCTGCCGATAGGGTGGCTGCAGTAACAGTCTTTATGCATCTGTCTCACAAACAACGAAATCCTGACGCAAGAAGATTTACGGTTTCAGCCTGGGCTGCCGGTCTGTTAAGCTTCCGCCATGCCGTTGCGCCGTCGTTTGTTAAACCTGCTGTCAGATGGTGAATTCCACTCGGGTGAGACACTTGGTGTGTCGCTGGGTGTGAGCCGTATGGCGGTCTGGAAACATATCAAGGCACTGCGTGAAGCGGGCGTTGATCTTACCGTGCTGCGTGGCAAGGGCTACCGCCTGCCTGCATCACTCGAATTGCTGGAACGCAACAAGATTCTTGCCGCTGCCAGAGCGGCGACTGTCTCGGCAATCGATCGCATCGATGTGTTTCTGGAAGTTGATTCGACCAACAACTGGTTGCGTGGGCAGGCGCTGAATGGTGCCCCGTCCGGGACAGTCTGTGTCTCGGAGATGCAATCCGCCGGTCGGGGCAGGCGCGGGCGCAGCTGGGTTTCACCGTTTGCAGCGAATCTGTACCTGTCGCTGTTGTGGCGATCCGCAAATGGTGCGGCCACCTTGGGTGGCCTGAGTCTGGTGACCGGGATTGCTGTGTTGCGTGCCTTGCGCAGCTTTGGCATAAATGAAGCCGGCCTGAAATGGCCCAATGATATATTGGCCGCAGACGCCAAGCTGGCCGGCATCCTGGTCGAGGTACTGGGAGAGTGCAGCGGGCCCTGCGCTGTGATTGTCGGCATCGGGGTCAACGTGAATATGAGACCTGATGAAGCAACGGCCATCGACCAGTCGTGGACAGACTTACAGCAGCTTACTGGTGACAACAGCATTTCACGAAATGATCTGGCGGCACGACTGCTGGATGAAGTCATACCGGCTATTGCGACTTTCGATGAAGCTGGGCTGCGGCCATTTATTGACGAGTGGCGGCAGTATGATCTCGTCAGTGGCCGCGAGGTTGACGTGTTGCTGCCCAATGAACGCGTCACGGGAACGGCCTGTGGGATTGATGAGGGGGGGGCATTACTGGTCGAGACCCTCCATGGACGCAGGTGGTTTGCGTCGGGAGAGGTCAGCGTGCGGTTGGGCTCGTGATGCTGCTGGTGGATGCGGGTAATTGCGCCATTAAGTGGGCGTTTAGCAAGTCGGGTGGACTTGTGGGCAATGGTCGATTTGTGCACCGGGACAAAGATATTAGCGGGCAGTTGGACCGCTGCTGGGGTTCGCTACAGCTACCTACCGGTGTGTACGTTGCCAATGTTGCGGGCAAGCACATGGGCGAGACCCTGACGGACTGGACTCGACGGCAGTGGTCGCGAACGCCTGAATTTATCCGTTCATCTGCAGCGGCCTGTGGGGTAAGGAATGCATATACAGACCCGGAAACGCTGGGTGTTGATCGCTGGGCGGCACTCATCGGGGCGCACCATCATATTCGAGGGGCGGTCTGTATTGTCGACTGTGGCACAGCGATCACCCTGGATGTGCTGCTGGCCAATGGCCAACACCAGGGTGGATTGATTCTTCCAGGCATCGTGATGCTGAAACGAGCACTGCAGGAGGACACTGCCGAGGTGAGGGCTTCTACAGAAGTGCAAGCAGCCAGCGTGATTGTTAGCAGTACCGGCGCCGCAGTCCATGGAGGCGCCGTTTATATGGCTGTAGCAGCAATTGACCGCATCATCAACGATATCACCGTCACCCATGAGCAGGACTTCGAGGTTGTCATTACCGGTGGCGATGCGGGCACGATCCTGACATTATTGGCGCACCCCGCGCGCCATGATCCTGCGCTGGTCCTGAAGGGACTGGCGATACTTGCCGGAGAACATTAATGCGACACCTGGTCTATCTGCTGCTGGTTGCGAACCTGGTTTATCTTGGCTGGAATCTCCTAGAATCCAGCTCCACTGGCGTATCGGAACGCCAGTTGCCACCAATGCCAATGTCGGCGAGTCCACTGGTGACCCTTCAGGAAAGGGAGGCAACGTCGTCCAGGCCAGATGATTACTCTGGGGTCGAGGAATTGACCACAGAGCAACCACCCAGTGCTGGTGTGGCCATCCTGTGCCAGGCCCTTGGGCCATTTCTCGCGCTTGATGACGTGCGGGAAATCGAGTCCCGGCTGGTGGGGTTCGGGATGCAAACGACGCAGCGGGTGCTGGAGAACAAGGAATTGATCGGCTATTGGGTGTATCTGCCCGCGATGCCAGCCAGTGATGTCGAGTCGGTACTGGCTACTTTGAAAAAACACAATGACCGCGAATATTATGTGGGTAGAAGCAACTTCATATCACTAGGTACCTTCGAGGGGATGGAGCGTGCCGAACGGCGTCTAAAACAAGCCCAAAAAATGGGTCTGGATGCTGTCCTGCAGGAACGGTTTGCCTCGCAGAACACCTGGTGGCTTGATATCCAGAGTGATGCTCAGGCCACTGAGGCGGCTGGGCAGTTGAACAGTATTGCGGAAGCACGTCCGGATCTGCAGCTGGTCGAACTGGCGTGTTATTAAATTGCGAGGCAAGCTGCAATTCAATAGAATAGGCACCCTTGTCCACTACGGCCAAGATGCCGGCGTAGCTCAGTTGGTAGAGCGCTTCACTTGTAATGAAGATGTCGGGGGTTCAAATCCTCTCGCCGGCTCCATGTAAATCAAGGGCTTCCTGTTTTCTGGAAGCCCTTTTTTTCTGGAAATGGCGCACTGTTTCCAGTGACGGCAGCCTGCTTCGCAGGATGCCGCCGGGCTTATTTGTACATAAATGTCCCCCTCTGGGGAAGTGTGAGTACAGCGTGCAAGATGGAAACGCCCGCAGTTGCGGCACTCCAGCGAAGTGCAAATATCCTGTGCTGCAGGTATGCACATAAATGTGCTTTTCTAGTTACCCTTTGAAAGGTTCATCGTTTGACCCGTAAATACCCGGAAGACGATTTCGATAGCGAACGCAGCTCCTATCATTGCAAGCAGAAACCAGAGTTGTACGGGTGAATTATCGGCCGTCTGCCAAATCAGGCTGCCTAATGCGCCAAGACAAAGTACGGCTCCCGTTAGCGAAAGTAATCTCTTGCTCTTCGTCTTGTCTGCCAGAGCCACATTTGCACTGTTGACTGCGGCAAAGATTAAGAGAAAGCCCGCACTTCCCATCATTGAAATACTGGAAAGGTCGACCAGATTGGAAATTAACACGGTAGCACCTGATGTAATCAGCAGTCCCTCTATTGGTCTCCCCCAGACCTTTTTTTCCAATGTGGCCGGAAGCTCCCGATCTTTTGCAATGGTATAACTCAGCCGAGCGGCACCGTATATGGTGGCATTGATCGCGGAGGCAGTTGAGAGCATGGCTGCGACGGCTATTAAGAAGAATCCTGTTTGGCCAAGAGATGGGCGGGCTGCCTCAGCCAATGCGTAATCCTTGGCAGCTACAATCTGCTCAATAGGAAGAGTCCCTACCGTGACGATGGCAACAAGAAGATAGAGTACGATTACGAAACCGACACTTGAAAAGAAAGCACGTGGCAATATTCTAGCTGCATCCCGAACATCTTGCGCAGTGTTAGCGATCAGCTCGAACCCCTCATAGGCAAGAAAGACGATCATCCCTCCTGCGATCAGATGCAGCGGGGAAGACCATGCCGGCGGTGCCAGCCTGGTGCTGTCAATTCCCCAGATGCCCACACCAATGAAAAGCAAAAGAATCACCACTTTGAGGAGAACAATCCAGTCTTCTGCCTCGCCAATTAGCTTGGCACTCAATAGGTTTAACCCTGTAATAGTGAAAACACTTCCTGTAATCAGGACGTGTTTCCAGAAAATATGCGAGTCTGGCGAGAAGAATGATGCTCCATAACTCCCAAACGCATAGGCATACAAAGAGAGCATGACGATGTAACTTATCCAGAGCAGGATGTTTATGCTTCCTGTCAACAGTCCTGGACCGAAAGCCCGATCAAGAAATGCTACCGTGCCTCCTTGACTTGGATAGGTGACAGAAAGATGTGCATAAGAATAGGAGGTAACAAGTGCCACGACTCCTGCAATCAGAAAAGCGATTGGTGCTCCGCCGCTGGTCAACTCTACCGATAGGCCAAGAACGGCAAATATACCACCACCAACCATTCCGCCAACGCCAATTGCCGTTACCTCCCAGTAGCTGAGATTGCCTTTTCTGGACGTGCTCATGCCTGTTCTGTCACTCCTATCTACACAGCTTTCGTGGTGCAAATGATAGAGCGCCGGGCGCTGATCGGTATCAAAAACTTTTGGAGGTGTCTCCTGTTACATCATATAAGCGAAAGATTTAGAATGCTATTTTCTCCGATTGAATCAAGGAAGAATTTGTTGTGCTTTGTATGCATGGCAGCATCTTAACAAACAAAGCCTGCATTGATGCCGTTCATTAGTTTTACGGAAGGACCCGTACTGCTGCGATCCCGACCTCCACGGGGATCTCTCCCGCGCCGCTGCCAATGATTAACCGCTGTAGCGGATGGCCTCGACACTAATGCAAAGAGTCACCGTGTCACTCACCAAGCCGGGCATGTTGTGCATGTCGAAGTCAGAGCGCTGGATCGTGGTCTTGGCCTTGACCTGCACACGCTCGGCGGTGCTGTTGCTGAGCTGTTTGACCGGGCTCAGGGTCACCTGTAACGTCACCGGCCGGGTGACACCGTGCACGGTGAGATCACCGAGGATCTTCGCAGTATCGCGGCCGGTCCACTCGAAGCCGTGGCTGACAAACAGGATCTCAGGGTACTTAGTGACGTCGAAGAAGCTTTCGCCCTTAATCAGGTTCTCGACCGTGGTGCTCCGGGTGTCCAGGCTGGCCGTGCGAATGATAAGCATGGCCTGATCATCACTAGTGCCTGTGACGTTGTCATCGGGCAGCAGTGTCAATCCGCCGCTGAACTCATGGAAGTTACCCTTGACCTCGGTCCAGCCGCTCGAAACGCAGAAACCGACCTGAGAGGTATCCTTCTTGATACGGTACAGGTAGCCGCTATCAGCCGCGTCAAGCATGTTAGCTAACAGTTGCGCGTCGACCTTGCCATTCTTGAAAGGCGAGCAAAGATCCTCCTCCTCGGCATTTGCCGACCCGAGCGACAACGAACCCATCACCACCAAGGCAACCAGCATTCGTTTCAGGACTGTGTTTCCGCTCATACAAATAACTAATCTTTAAACAGGTATATTAGATTAACCTTATATTCTTATAAGTCAACTCATCTGCGTGCAAGTTCCCGACCAAATGACATGTTTTTTGCATTTGGTTTCATGAGCGACGAATTCACCGGGATCGCACCCAGATAGGTACCTGCAAAACAAGACCAGATCTGTATCAATGCACGTCTTTTGTGACTGCACGCACAGGATTTCATGGTAGGGAACCTTTCAAAGAAGCGTGTGGACACAGATGACTGTGGTCAATTTCCTGTCCTTGTCGAGCATTGCTGAAAGTGGAGAGTGGGGCGTGATGTAGGGCAAGAGCCCCTTTAAAATGGCCCTTTAGCGATTCGTAATATTAACAGTTGGCATAATTCCATAGCTGGCGCAAAGGTAATTCCTGTTGGATGATTAAAATAGGTTGAACCTATCAATATATTAGAAATAATCGATTTTATTGATATGTAAGACTGCGCTAAGCTATTCATGAAACTTGGCCAAGCCCAATACTCACGTAGTAAACGTAATATATCAGGAGATGATTATGGAAAACCCAGAGAACGCTGCATCGACCATGCCGCGCATTAATGAACCAGCCCCTGCCTTCGAGGCGCGCACCACTCACGGCGTGAAGAAGCTCGAGGACTATCGTGGAAAATGGCTGGTACTCTTTTCGCACCCGGCCGATTTCACCCCGGTCTGCACCACTGAATTCATGGCGTTCGCCAAACGCCATGCCGATTTCCAGGCACTGAATACGGAACTGCTCGGTTTGTCCATTGACAGTTACTACAGTCACGTTGCCTGGGTGCGTAACATCAAGGAGAAATTCGGGGTAGAGATTCCGTTCCCGATTATAGAGGACCTGAGCATGAAGGTGGCCCGCGCCTACGGTATGATTCACCCCGGTGCGGCGGATACCTCGGCGGTCCGTGCAACCTTCATCATAGATCCCGAGGGCATCCTGCGTGCTATGGTCTATTACCCGATGACCAACGGCCGATCAATCGACGAGTTCGTCCGTTTGGTGGCAGCACTGCAGACGTCCGATGCAAACAAGGTGGCCACACCGGAAGCCTGGCAACCCGGTGACAAGGTCATCGTACCGCCGCCAGCTGACATGGGAGCTGCCGAGGCACGCATGAACGAAGGCTATGAATGTACCGATTGGTACTTCTGCAAAAAGGACATCTAGTAAAAAAGAGTATTGCTCGGGCCCTGACTGGTTCAGGGCCCGTATTTTTTCGGCTAATGAAACGATTTTTTATAATGGTAACTACCGATGTTCAACACACCAATCTGCAGCCACGGATCATGTGTGAGCGAATGCCCCAGTGGGCAGGACAGCAAACGTCCCCGAGTGGAAGTTTACGCCGCTGCCTGTGGGCGACACTGGCAGAACTTTTAATGCGTTTGTTACGTCTCCCGAATGAAATTACCGTTACAATGAAGACTTCCAGACCTTGACTGCAAGACCGCGATGAAAAGAGTGACCTATCAGGACTTGGTGGCGGAGATCGCGCCAGAGATCAACGAATGCTTCCCCTGGGACGTCAAGGAGAAGCTCAAAGCCGGCGAGGATATCCTGTTTCTGGATGTGCGCGAAAACCATGAATACGACACCATGCATATCGAAAATTCCCTGCACGTACCGCGCGGGATCCTGGAAACCGCCGTGGAGTGGGACCATGAAGAAACCGAACCGGAGCTCGTGAAGGCGCGCGACAAGCGGATAGTCGTGGTATGCCGTTCTGGCAGTCGCAGCGTGTTTGCCGCATATACCTTAATGCAGATGGGATACAAGTATGTCACGTCGCTCAAAACCGGTCTGCGCGGTTGGAATGAATACGATCTGCCGCTGGTGGACTTACAGGGCAACACAATCGATCCCGAGCTGGGTGACAAGTATTTTGCCAACAAGCTTCTCGCCTATCAGCGAAAACCGAAGGATTGGGTAGAGTGAGCAGTTCGCTCGGTTAACGGAGTATTGTCAAGATGAGCCTACCCATCTGGGAAGAGGGTATAGGAAATCATGTTGTGTCATCCATGATGAAGGAAGATAGATGAGTATCAACTCATGAGAGGATATGGAACATGAATGAAATCAAGACAACCACAAGTGGCAAGTGCCCGGTTATGCGCGGCGTTGCCACAGCGAGCGGCATCTCGAACATGGACGGGTGGTCCATAGCGCTTAACCTCGGTACTTTGCGCCAACACGATACCAAGACCAATCCGATGGGAATAAGCTTCCACTATCGGAAAGGGGAATCGATGTGAAAGCACGCAAGGTCGACGTTGCAATCATAGGCTCCGGCAGTGCCGGACTTTATGCACTCGGGAAGATACGTCCTTCCGGTAAATCCTTTGTGCTGATCAATGGCGGTGAACTGGGCACGACCTGCGCGCGCGTGGGCTGTATGCCCTCCAAGGCCGTGATCCAGGTTGCCGAGGATTTTCATCGCCGCAATATATTCAATCGCTACGGGGTCGAGGGCCATGAGGACATGAACCTCACCATTCCGGAGGCGATGGAATATGTACAGGATTTGCGTGACAGCTTTGTCGAGCGAGTGCTTGCCAACAGTACCGACAAGCTCCCGAAGGAAAACTTCATCGAGGGCTATGCCCGGTTTGTCGAGACGGAGCTGCTGGAAATTGACACCGGTGAACTCATCCGCGCGGCAAGCATCATCATAGCGACCGGTTCGCGACCGCTGGTCCCCCGGGCCTGGGATTCCTTCCGCGACCGGATTATCACAACCGATGAATTCTTCGAGCTGGAGGATTTGCCGCAGTCACTTGCGGTTATCGGGCTCGGCGTGGTCGGTCTGGAAATCGGCCAGTCACTCAGGCGCCTGGGTCTCGATGTTACGGGCATAGATCAACTTGAGATGATCGGTGGCCTGAGTGATCCGGAGGTCGCACGCACCGCCATCGAGGTTTTCGGCAAGGAGATGCCGCTCTGGCTCGGGCATGCTGCAGAGGTCACGGAAATCGATAATGGCATGCTGCGGGTACAGGCCGGTGAGCAGTCTGTCGAGGTCGAGCGTGTTTTCGCCAGTATGGGCCGCATACCGAACCTCGACAAGCTCGGACTGGCGGATATCGGTATTGAACTGGATGCGCACGGCATTCCGGTGTTCGATCCCGGAACCATGCG
>JAJDNX010000082.1 GCA_022340485.1 Gammaproteobacteria bacterium
TGTAAGGGGGTTGTTCGTTGACCGTAGCAACACCCTGGGGCTTGCTTATGGATCAGAACTTCATTTCCCTGCTCCCGCTCACCAAGCGAATTCATAGGCAGGAAACATCATGGTGGTTCACGTTACTTACAGGCATTACTCCGGCTCGACGGGTGGAACGTCACCCGACTGTGCCAGTCGACGAGTCTCGCTGTGCATGGTTTCGAGATACTCATCAAGGCTGGACGCCCTATCGACATCCCCCTCCGATAACCGGCAGCATTCGAGTGCGGTCTCGAAATCCTTCAGATATTCAAGCCGATCCCAGTCGACATCAGCATTACCCACGGGTTTATGATAGCGTTCCACAAACAGTGCGGCAGATGCAGTCGCCAGCCTTCTCAGGACTTCGGAAAACTCTCCACTGGCGACGTACAGGCTGGCCTCGCGCTCGCCATCACGTTCTCCGGCCTCCCAGTCTCCCAGCGACACATGCAGCTTGCCCAGGGCAGCCACCTCCTCCAGCAGCACTTCCTCCGGGACAGTCATACCGCGTCCGTTGTCCGAGAGCCTGACCGGTATGTCGTGCCTGAACTCGACGTCAAAACCATTCGGCAGGCGTTCCCAGCCGTTTCTCACCGTTCGTGTACTCATGCTTTGTTTCCTCCGCTGACATTACCCAAATAAATGTTTCATATTGTAATCTTAGACCAAAGGCGAGTGTTCTCTGGACAGGGACTGACGGATTTCCGACAGACAGCGCACACAGAAAAATACCACATTCAGAATACTGCCTGCACACACAGGTAATCCTAACCAGCACAGGATCTCTCCGGCAACCCTGACACATCCTGCGCAGTACATTCCTCCGGCAGAATCCAAACACTGTGCTAGGCTATTATTCATAAAGTGATACATATTGACCTGGACAAGGAGGGATCTATGGCAGATATCAATACCTACATTACCCGACCGAGCCCTGATGCACCGGAGCGCATGGACCGGCACAATGAACTAGCGCACTGGAGCCGTGAACTCGCCATGAAATCTGCCCATCAGGAAGGGATCGAGTTGACTGACGAGCACTGGAGAGTGATTACCTTTCTGCGCCGCTACTACCTGGATCACGGCTGGCCGGCCCAGCCCCGCATTTTGATTCGCGAACTGGATAATGCCTTCCAAAAAGAGGGCGGTAGCCGATATCTCTACCGGCTGTTTCCGTCGGGCCCCCTGGCACAGGGCACGCGTATCGCCGGTCTGCCTGAACCGGCCAATGTAACAAACCAATCATTCGGGTACGTGCAGTAGCGGCACAACAACCCTTTCCGGTTCCGCGTCCCTTCGCGTCCTGCCCAAAATGGGTATCCCGCCTGAATACTTGACCAATTTAGTCAGGTATTCTAGTGTGAAACATGAACCGTCATGTGTGTGCAGTCTTCATCAGTCCTTGATGAAGCAGCGTTTCTACATCGGTTTGAGTGGTAATGACTGTTTCAAACCCACAAATCAGTCGCCTGCTGGACCAGGAATATTCGGCCGGCTTCGTCACCGACATCGACGCGGACAGTGTGCCGCCCGGTCTCAGTGAAGAGGTTATTCGGTTCATTTCCGCCAAGAAGCAGGAACCGCAATTTTTGCTCGACTGGCGTCTCAAGGCCTACCGCCACTGGTTGTCCATGCCGGTACCTCAGTGGTCGAGCGTGCACTACCCACCGATCGACTATAACGCCATCAGCTATTACTCCTCGCCAAAATCACGCGGGCAGGCACCTGCCAGCCTCGAGGAGGTAGACCCGAAGCTGCTGGACACCTATGCAAAGCTGGGCATCCCGCTGGCGGAGCAGAAACAACTTGCCGGCGTTGCCGTGGATGCGGTGTTTGACAGCGTCTCGGTCGCAACCACCTTCAAGGACACACTCGCCGAGCATGGCATCATCTTCTGCTCCTTTTCCGAGGCAGTGCGCGAGCACCCCGATCTGGTACAACAATACCTGGGCTCGGTGGTGCCGCCGACGGACAACTTCTATGCGAGCCTGAATTCAGCGGTCTTCAGCGATGGTTCCTTTGTGTACGTGCCGAAGGGGGTACGTTGCCCGATGGAACTGTCGACCTATTTCCGTATTAACGCCGCCAATACGGGTCAGTTCGAGCGCACCCTGATCATTGCCGAGGAAGGCAGTTACGTCAGTTACCTCGAAGGCTGCACGGCACCCATGCGCGATGAAAACCAGCTGCATGCTGCCGTGGTGGAACTGGTCGCACTGCAGGATGCGCAAATCAGGTATTCAACGGTACAGAACTGGTATCCGGGTGACAGCCAGGGACATGGCGGTATCTACAACTTCGTCACCAAGCGAGGTGCCTGCCGAGGCGACAATGCACACATCTCCTGGACACAGGTAGAGACCGGCTCGGCCATCACCTGGAAATATCCCAGTGTCATACTCGAGGGAGACAACGCGGTCGGCGAGTTTTACTCGGTGGCCATGACCAACAACTACCAGCAGGCCGATACCGGCACGAAGATGATCCACCTCGGAAAAAATACCCGCAGCACGATCATCTCCAAGGGCATCTCGGCACGCCAGGGCAGGAACGCCTACCGTGGCCTGGTCAAGGTGCTCAAGGGTGCCGAGGGAGCGCGCAACTACACGCAGTGTGACTCGCTGCTGATCGGTGATCGCTGCGGGGCACACACCTTCCCCTATATCGAGGTGAAAAACCCGACGGCACGCGTCGAACACGAGGCCAGCACCTCGCGCATCGGCGAGGAACAGCTGTTTTATTGTCAACAGCGAGGCCTGTCGGCAGAGGATGCCGTTACCCTGATCGTCAACGGCTTCTGCAAGCAGGTGTTCAACGAACTACCGATGGAATTTGCCGTCGAGGCGCAGAAGCTGCTCGGTATCAACCTGGAAGGAGTCGTGGGATGAACACCCTGCTCCGCATCAAGAACCTGCACGTATCGGTGGAGGGCAAGGCCATCCTCCATGGCATCGACCTTAGCATCAACGCGGGTGAGGTGCACGCCATCATGGGCCCCAACGGCTCTGGCAAGAGTACCTTCGCGCAGGTACTGGCAGGACGCGAGCAGTTCGAAGTGCTGCAGGGCAGTATTCATTATGCCGGAGAGAACCTGCTCACACTGTCACCCGAGAAACGCGCGCGCGCCGGCATCTTTCTCGCATTCCAGTACCCGGTGGAGATACCCGGTGTCAGTAATGTCTATCTGCTCAAAACCGCACTCAATGCCATCCGCAAGCAACGTGGAGAAGCGGAGCTGGATGCCATGGATTTCCTGGAACGGGTCAAACAACACACCGCCATGATGCAGATGGACGAGGAGCTGCTGTACCGTTCTGTCAATGCCGGCTTCTCGGGCGGAGAAAAGAAACGCAACGAGATCCTGCAATTGCTGATGCTGGAGCCACGCCTCGCAATCCTGGACGAGACCGATTCCGGACTGGATATTGACGCACTCCAGGTAGTTGCAAACGGCGTCAACAGCCTGCGCGACGACACGCGTGCCTTTCTGCTGGTCACCCATTACCAGCGCCTGCTGGATTATATCAGGCCCGATTTCGTGCATGTTCTGGCCGCCGGGCGGCTGGTGAAATCCGGTGGACCGGAACTGGCGCTGGAACTGGAACAGCGTGGTTACAGCTGGTTGAAGGAGGCTGCAGTCGCAGCAACGCCATGAGCATCCCGCAGCCAAGCTACCAGGGCATCTTTCAACGTCTGCAGCAGCACCTGCCGGGTGCCGGTATCGCGTGGATGTCACAGATGCGGGACAGTGCCCTGGCGACCCTGCAGCAGCAGGGGTTTCCGGACACGCGAATGGAGGCGTGGAAATACACAGACTTGCGCAGTCTCGGCCGGCACCTATTCACACCGACGACAGCGAACAGGGAAATCAGCACGGCACAGCTGGAGCCGTGGTTATTCGATCAGGAACCCATGCACCGACTGGTGTTCGTTGACGGTCGGTTCGCTCCTCAATTATCCCCGTTGCATGCCCTGTCGGGTGGCGTCACGCTCACAAGCCTTGCAGCTGCTCTGGAGCGGCACCCGGCGGAACTCGAGCACCGGCTGGGACGCACGCTCGACACACAACGACCAGGCTTCAATGCCATGAACACCGCCTTTCTGCAGGACGGCGCCTATCTGAAGCTGGAACGGCAAACCGTGCTGGATCTGCCCGTGCATCTGCTATTCATCAGCAGCGGGCAGACTGAGCACATGGCAACGCTCAGGAATGTCATCATGGCCGCTCCCGGCAGCGCCGTCACGGTGATCGAATCATGGGTTGCACTGGGTGATGCCACCTGCCTGAGCAACACCATCACGGAAATCATGCTCGAAGATAACGCGTCACTGGAACATTACAAGGTGGTGCAGGAGGGTGATTCAGCGACACACATCGGTGACACCTCTGTGTACCAGCAGGCTGACAGCCGCTTCACCTCACACAGTATCACGCTGGGGGGAAGACTGGTACGCAATGATCTCGATGTTTGCCTTGATGGCCACGGTGCCGAGTGTGCACTGAATGGTCTCACCCTTACCCGTGGCCGCCAGCATGTTGATAATCATACCCGTATCGATCATCAGCAGTCGCATGCCAGCAGCCGCGAATACTACAAGGGCATTCTCGATGACCGCTCGCGCACCGTGTTCAGCGGGCGCATCAAGGTGCACCCGGGTGCACAAAAAACCACTGCACAGCAAAACAATCACAGTCTGTTACTGTCCGCAGACGCCGAAGCCGATGCCCGCCCACAGTTCGAGATCTACGCCGATGATGTGCAGTGCACACATGGTTGCACGGTGGGTGAACTCGATGCCGATGCACTGTTCTACCTGCGCTCACGCGCACTGGATCGCGAGAGTGCCCGCAATCTGCTGGTGTATGCCTTCGCTGCAGACGTGCTGGAGCGTATGCAACAGCAACCCGTGCGTCACTATCTGGAACAGCAGCTTGCCAGGCATCTTAGCGGCGCTACTGCCCGGCTACAGAGTGCAGCGTGGCATTGACCATGCTCCAGGAGAGTACTGTGAACCACAATCGAGAGCTCTACGAGGAAACCATCCTCGACCATAATCGCAATCCGCGCAACTTCGCGCGTGTACTGGCTGACGCCAATCGTCATGCGCACGGTTTCAACCCGGTTTGTAATGATCAATTCAATGTGCAATTGCGGGTCACCAACGGTGTGATCGAGGATGTCAGTTTCGAAGGTGCCGGTTGCGCCATCTCCACTGCTTCGGCCTCACTGATGACCGAGGCAGTGAAGGGAAAAACAGAACAACAGGCACGAGAGTTGTTCCAGTCGATGCATAACCTGCTTACGGACACTGCACCGGCCGGTGATGTCGGCAAGCTCGCTGTTCTTGCTGGCGTGCACGAATACCCGATGCGCATCAAGTGCGCCACCCTGCCATGGCACACCCTGCGTGCCGCACTCGACCAGGACAGCGACACGATCGTCTGCACCGAACCACTGGCAAACACTGTCTGTGCAACGTCCGATGCCGGCTGAAACAGTCAGTATTGCGCATACCCTCCTCACTGGGCAGGTGATCGAGGTATTGCGCACGGTGTATGACCCGGAGTTACCGGTCAATATCTATGATCTCGGCCTGGTGTATGACATCCAGGTGGAGCCACAGTCCGGCAGTGTACACATCCGGATGACACTGACCGCACCGGGATGTCCGGTGGCCCAGACCTTTCCGGCTACCGTGGAATGTGCACTACGAGAACTGCCGACAGTAAACGAGGCTAGTGTAGAGCTGGTGTGGGACCCGCCATGGGATAAATCGCGCATGTCCAAGGGCGCACGCCTGATACTGGGAATGTTTGACTAGACCGGACAAAACGGAGGAAAGCTGGCATGTCTGAATGGATCGATGTAAACAGCGTCGCAAACCTGCCCCCGGGCAGTGTCAGCCTGATCGATGTAAATGATATCGAGGTCGCAGTCTTCAACATCGGCGGCCAGTTTTACGCCATAGAGGATATCTGCACCCATGATGGTGGCACGCTCGCCGAGGGTGAGGTACAGGGATTTGAAATCGAGTGCCCGCGCCACGGCGCGCGTTTTGATTTGCGCTCTGGCAGGGTAACGGCACCACCGGCCTGCGAGGACATCAGCACCTTCCAGGTGCGCATTCTTGACAATCGGGTGCAGGTCCACGCGGCAGATGACAACCACTGAGGAACGAACAAGCCATCCCGGTGTCATTCTATGTACAGGCGCTGCAACCTGCTGCGGCAAGGAATACAAATCTTGGCAACACTTGAATCGGTAGAGGTAGACAAGCCATGAGCATAACCAGCACTGCAACCGTAACAATTGAAAATCTGCTGGACACCGAGGGATTCATCTGTGATCCGGAAGCATGGAGCGACGACCTCGCAAGGATGATTGCGAGCAAGGATGGTATTCGTGAACTGACGTGGGACCACTGGATCATCATCCATGCCCTACGGGAACATTATCACCGCTTCGGAACGGCACCGCCGGCGTTCAGCCACCTCTGCAACGAACATCACCTGGGCAAGCATTGCGTGGAAAAACTGTTCCACAGTGAACGCGAGGCATGGCGCATTGCCGGTCTGCCCGATCCGGGTGAAGAGGCAAAAACCTATATGTAAAGAATGCTGCTGGACCTCAGCGCTGCCACAGTATAGGTTCGGCTTCCAGAGGTACCGCCACGCCGCCGCGATGCGGTATCAGTCGCACGGTATAGTCCGTTGCCGGGCGGGCTACCGATACACCGGCGCGATAGACAAAGCCGTTGGTTGCACCCACCAGCTGCCGCACGCACTCCATCACCACCCGTTCTGCTGCACCACCGTCGACGCCAATGGCATACAGCTCGACGCGTACGGCTTGTGGTGTGAGCTCATCGAGATATACCTGCGCTTCAAAGATGTGTTGCCCAGCATCGGTTTCAAGCTTCACTTCGCCGAAGCGTAGTGCCGTCCATTTCTGCTGCAGCGCATGACGCCACTGGACCATATCCACGCCGATTTTGCCTTTGTCGGCAGCGCGCTCACGGTAGGCAGCGGCGGCCGGCAGGTAATATTGCTCGGTGTATTCGCGCACGGCACGGTTACTGGAAAATTGTGGCGTCAATCGCGCCATGCTTTCCCGCATCCGCGCCACCCAGGCACGCGGAATGCCCTGTTCATCGCGAGTATAAAACTCGGGAATCACCTCGCGCTCGAGCAGCTCATAGAGCGTCTCGGCCTCGGCCGCATCCCAGGCAGGATCATCGTCATGTTCCTGACCATCCCCCAATGCCCACCCCACTTGTGGTGTGAAGGCTTCCGCCCACCAGCCGTCCAGTTCCGACAGATTGATGCCCCCATTGATGAGCACCTTCATGCCACTGGTTCCGCAGGCCTCCCAGGGCCGCCTTGGCGTATTGAGCCAGACATCCACACCCTGCACCAGGTGCTCGGTCAGGAGCATATCGTAATCACCGAGGAAGATCGCATGGGGGCGCACCTCGGGCTGCCGGATGAAATGCGTCCATTGCCGAATCAGTTCCTGTCCGTCGCGGTCATCGGGATGGGCCTTGCCGGCTATGATGAGCTGTACCGGACGCTGCGGATTCGTCAGCAGTCGCAGCAACCGCTCGGGGTCTTGCAGCAGCAGGTTCGGTCGCTTGTAGCTTGCAAAACGGCGCGCAAAACCTAGCGTCAAGATGTTGGGATCAAACAGATGCTTCGCCGCTGTAACCGCCTCGGGCGAAGCACCGGATGCAGCCAGTTGCCGGGACAAGCGTTCACGAACGTAGTCTACGAACCCCGAGGTGCTGGCGGTGCGGAATTGCCAGAGCCTGGCATCAGGGATACGGAGAATGTCCCGCTCCAGCGTCTCCACCGTTCCCAACCAGCGGTCCTTGCCACACATTTCCGTCCAGAGCTCATCGGACTCTGCCGAGTCCCAGGTCGGCATATGCACGCCGTTGGTTACATGTCCGACCGGCACTTCGTCTGTCGGCCAGTGTGGAAACAGCGGCTCAAACAGGTGCCGGCTCACCCGGCCATGCAGGCGACTCACCCCATTGACTGCACCGCTGCCACGAATCGCCAGATAGGCCATATTGAAAGGTTCCGACATATCGTTCGGATTCTGGCGGCCCAGGGCCAGTAACTCTTGGCAGCTTATACCAAGCTGGGTTTGTGCATACACAGCAAGGTACTGTTCAATCAGCGCCGGAGCAAAACGATCGAATCCGGCAGCGACCGCCGTGTGCGTGGTAAAGAGATTGCCCGCCCGGGTCACGGCCAGCGCGACCTCGAAGCATTGCCCGGTTTCCTCCATGAAGGCCCGGGCACGTTCCAGCACCGCGAAGGCCGCGTGTCCTTCATTCAAATGGCAGACTTCCGGTTGTATGCCGAGCGCCGCAAGCAGTCGCCAACCGCCAATCCCGAGCAGCAGTTCCTGTTTCAGGCGCAGCTCAGGACCGCCGCCGTAGAGCTCGCTGCTAATGCCTCGATGCGCAGGAAAGTTCGCCACATCATTGCTATCCAGCAGGTACAGCTTCACTCTGCCGACCTGGACCTCCCAGGTGCGCAGCCACACCGAGTAACCGGGCAAGGCGATCTCCAGCCGCAACCACTCGCCGTTTGCCTGACGCAGAGGCTTGATCGGTAACTGGCCTGGATCGTTATAAGGAAAGAGTGCCTGTTGGGCGCCATCCTTGTCGATCAGCTGATGAAAATAGCCTTGCTGGTAGAGCAAGCCCACGCCGACCACCGGTACACCCAGATCGCTGGCGGCCTTGAGCTGATCACCGGCCACGTTACCCAGGCCGCCCGAGTAGATGGGCAAGGCTTCACTCAACATGAATTCCATACTGAAATAGGCGATGGAGTCTGGCTGCATGTGCGGACAGCTGCGCTGAAACCACCCAGGTGCCTCTGCCGCATCTCGTCTTGCCTGCGCCAGGTCCTCAATATCCTTGCGAAAAGCGGGATCGGCTAAAACATGCTGGAGTTTTTCCCGCGAGACCGTCTGCAGAACGGCCCAGGGATTATGCGTCAACCTCCACAACACAGGATCCAGCTGCCGCCAAACCTGGTCAGTGGCATGATCCCAGGACGAACGCAGATCCAGCGCCAACTCGGCCAGGCAATCAAATCCCTCCACATCCGCAGGTAGAAGACGCTCCTTTGGGTGACCGATTCGCGTTTCTTCGCTCATGGTAGTAACGCCATTGAATACAGTACTCTGCTTATATTGTAGGCCCAAAGCAAGTGTTGGGGAGCACACTTGAAAGCGGCATGACGACCGTGATATGCGGCCTTCTCAAACGATACGGGAACGTAGCGGGTCGAATTCAGTCAGCAAAAATCCCCGGCACCTCCTTCAGGATTTTACAAGTCGTACATTCCAAGCCGAACCCGCATCTGTCAGCAGCCGATTAGGAGGCGGAAGCAGGCAGCGCTGGATTCTGATGACCAGAACAACGTTACAATAGACACTCATCCACTACAACGTTCCGTACTGTTCCAACGCGGCACAGATCCCTGGATAATCCAGGGAAGGCCTCGCAACCCCAGAAGCACGGAGAGATCCTATGAACCCGATATACAGTACCCCCCAGGAAGCTGAAGACGCTTTTTACGATGCGCTGGATGAAGGCAGCCTGGAGCAGTTGCTTTCCGTATGGGCGGAATCCGATGACATTTGTTGTCTGCTACCCATGCACCCGATGATCCAGACCCGCCAGGGCGTGAGAGATCTGTTCACCCACGTGTTCTCCCAGGGTCGTGGCGTGTCATTGGCAATCACACATCTGAGCTGGATTGAAACGGATGAAATGGCTATCCACCAGGTAGAGGAAGCCATCCTGGCTCCACCATCCGATAGGCCATCACCGCCACCAGTCTATGGCACCAACATTTATCGGAAAGACGAAAGCGGCTGGCGACTGATCATCCACCAGAACGCACCGACACCACCCCCGCCGCAGGATTTCAAAATGCCGGAATGATCCTCTGGGCGGTGAGCGGAAAGCTCATTTTTTGAGGGTGCCATAACAATATTCGCGGCTCCCGATCTTCTCAGACGGTTTCAAGATACTTGTGAATGAAGCTGACGGATACCGCGCCCTGCCCTACGGCCGTAGCTACGCGTCTGACGTCACCGTGTCGCACATCACCAGCGGCAAAGATACCCGGTACATTCGTTTCCAGTAAGAACGGGTCACGTTTTAGCCTCCAGCTTTTAGGCCGCTGCCCGTCTTTGTTCAGGTCCGGGCCCGTGAGTATAAAACCCAGCTCGTTTCGTTCGACAATATCCGCCACGACCTCGGAATGCGGAACCGCCCCGATGAAAATGAAAATCGCATCGGCGGGTATAGTAACTGTTTCCAGGGTGAGTCGATTTTCCAAGGTGATCGTTTCGAGATGATCACTGCCGGCCACGGCTGAAATTTCCGTGTTCGCCAGCACGGAGATGTTCTCGGCCCCTTCAATCTGGTCGATCAGATACTGGGACATGCTCTTCTTCAGCGACTCTGCACGTATCAAGATGGTGACTTCACTGGCGAATCGCGACAAAAACATCGCACCCTGGCCAGCCGAGTTGGCACCACCCACCACGAATACCCTTCTGCCCTGGTAATGGACAGCTTCGGAGGTTGCGGCCCCATAGTACACAGAGACGCCAACCAGGGATTGAATATCGGGCACCTCGAGTTCACGAACCCGTACACCGGTCGAGACTAGAAGTGCACGGCAGCTCAACTCGCTACCGTCGTCCAGTGTCACCAACCTGTATGGATCCTCGATTCGGACTTTCTTCGCCTCCTGGGCGGTCAGAATTTCTGCCCCCAGGCGTTTTGCCTGCATTACCGCCCTGCGCGCCAGGTCTGCACCGCTGATGCCCTTCGGGAAGCCCAGATAATTCTCGATACGTGCGCTGCTACCCGCCTGACCTCCTGCCACCTCCTTTTCAATCACTACAGTGCGTAATCCCTCGGATGCCGCATAGACTGCAGCTGCCAAACCTGCAGGACCGCCTCCGATAATAATCAGATCATAAAAAGGCCGCAGCGCAGGGGTGCGCATACCTAACTTCTCCGCCAGTGAGTGGAGGCCGGGGTCAACCAGTACACTGCCGTCCGGGAAGAATATTGTGGGTAACCGGGGGCGTCCTGCGGACGTGGCCTCAAGTAACTCCCGCGCCTCGGAATCCCGTTCGATATCCAGCCACTGATAGGGTATCTGGCTACGGGCGAGGAATTCCTTGACATTGTGGGAAGCTGCCGACCACAGGGTACCAGCCACCCGTATGCCATCGTATGGTATCTGGGCACTGGCTAACCAGTCACTCAGCAGGTCATCCAGAACAGGATAGAGACGTTCCTCCGGAGGGTCCCAGGGTTTCATCAGATAGTAATCAAGATCGATGGTATTGATGCTCGCAATTGCCGCATCGGTATCTGCATAGGCAGTGAGCAACACCTTGCAGGCTTCCGGATAGAGCTTGATGGCCTCTTCCAGAAACTCGATACCACTCATGGAAGGCATCCGTTGATCAACTAAAAAAAGCGCAAGCGGTGTATTGCGCCGCTTGAACTCCTGTACAGTTTCCAATGCTTCCGCACCTGATCTCGCCTTCACGATATGATAGTCGCTCTTGTAGTGCGCCTGGAGATCTCGCGCAATGGCGTTAAGCACGTGTGGCTCATCATCGATTGTCATGATGACTGGTCTGGCCATTTCTCCCACTCCATCTAAACAAGATTCATTCGACAGGGTCCATATCAATTGGTAAATGCACGGTAAAACACGTGCTCCCGGGCCGCGAGATCACTGTGATCTGACCATGATGTTTCTGGACAACGAGGTTGCGGCTGATATTCAACCCCAGGCCTGTGCCTTCTCCAGGCCCCTTGGTTGTAAAGAAGGGATCAAATATCTTTGACTGAATCTCCTTGGGGATACCACTGCCATTGTCTTCGACCTCGACGACAATCCAGCGACCATCTCTCCAGGCTCTGACAATCAGCCTGCCCTTACCTTCCATCGCATCGATGGCGTTGTCGATAATATTCGTCCACACCTGGTTCAGTTCACTCGCATAGGCCTGAATGACCGGAAGATCTTCTGCATACTCCCGCAGCACGGTGATGCCTTTCTTCAATTTGTTATGGAGGATAATCAATGTGTTGTCCAGGCCTTCGCGCACGTCGACAGATTGAACCGGTGCCTGGTCCATGTAGGTGTAGTTTTTGAGCGCCTTGACAATTTCGGCAATGCGGCCGGTACCCAAGCCGATTTCGGCAACAAGACTATAGATCGCATGAGTGCAGCTCAGCCAGTCGATGACGAGGGAGAACTGTTGCAAGGTGAAGGTCTTCAACAGTTCTTCAAGGTCACTTCCACGGTATCCGAGGCTCACGAGTGCCGGCACCAGTTCCCAGGTATTTTCAATCCCTTTCTCTTTCAGCCAGCGTTCTAGGTCGGTTTCCTGGTCACTGCGGGTAAGTGCATTCAGGTCTGCCGGCTTCCGGGCATACTCCCCGGCAACCCGGTCAAGCTCCACCAGCTTTTCCAGGTGCGTCTGGTCCAGTCTCTGTTCACCCATTCGCAGCTGAATCTTCTGCCAGCGAGAGAACATTGCCTGCAATTGGGAGGCGCCACGCTGTGCAGCCGCCGCGGGATTATTCAGCTCATGCGCCATTCCGGCACTGAGCTTGCCCAGAGAGGCCATCTTTTCCTGGATAATGAGCTGGTTCTGTGCCTCGTTCAACTGCTCTAGCGTTTCTTCCAGTATCTCGTTTTTCCTCTTTAACTCCTCTGTCCTTTCACGTAAAGCCTGTTCACTATCGCGTAGCGCAGCTTCCGCCCGTTTCCGCTCGCCAATATCCCTGATGATACCTGTGTAATAGCGTTCGTCCCGAACCGTCCACGTCGACAGGGAGAGTTCGATGGGGACCTCGTCGCCGCTCTTGGTTCGCGCAAACAGCTCAACCGTGGTGCCGATCACGCGTCCTTCCCCGGTGGCAGTAAATCGAGCCATACCGTTGCGGTGCGCTTCGTGGAAGCGCTCCGGAATAATCAGTTCGAGACGCTGGCCAATGACATCCTCTTCCCTATAGCCAAGGATGCGGGTGGCAGCGTTATTCCAGCTGATGATCCTGCCGGTATGGTCAGCGGAAATAATTGCATCAATGGCAGACTCGGTGACGGAACGAAACTTCTGCTCGGCCTGTTTTCGTTCGCTGATATCACGAATGATGCCCGTATAGTATCGCTCACCCTCCAAAAACCAGGTCGCCAATGATAACTCAACCGGAAACTCAGACCCATCCTTGCGTAACGCTGCAAGTTCGACGGTCTTGCCGATGACATTACTGGGCCCTCCCGAGCTGACTCTGCGGATCCCCTCCTGATGACTGGCGTGATAACGCCCGGGAATAATCACTTCTATGGGTTCGCCGATCACCTCGCGCTCGGTGAGTCCGAACAGTGCCGTTGCTGCACTGTTCCACGAGCGGATCCTGCCCTTGTCGTCTGCGGAAATGATGGCATCAATCGCAGACTCCATGACCGACCGGAACTTCGCTTCCGACTCGCGTAGTGCCATACGCACTTTTGAAACCGTGACCTGGCGCTCAATCCGTGCCAAGACCTCGCGTGCATTGAACGGCTTGATAATCAGGTCATCACCGGACTCGAGGCCCTTGACACGGGCTTCGGCGTCATCGAGGGTAGTCATGAAGATCAGCGGTATATCCCGGCCATGCTGACTCAGTCTTAACTCGTCGAGAAGCTCAAAGGGACTGTTACCGGTTAGATGGGCATCCACCAGTACGATATCGGGTTTCGTCACGGCCATGGCTTCGCGAGCAGCCATGCTGCTGGCCATCTGCTCCACGGCATAGCCATCGCTCTCCAGCAGCTCTTGCAGCGCAGCTGCACCGGAAGCGTCCTGGTCGATGATAAAGACGAGCCCGCGATCAGACAAATCTGTCCCCTCACATTTTCATTCCAAGTTGCTGACGAGGCAGTATAGCGCACCAGGTTCCGTTGCCTGGTACGAGAGATATCCTGTCAACAGTCGATCGCAAAAAGGTGTGCCGACTTTACCAAAGAATAGTCTTGCCCTTTTGTAAAAACCAGTGAAACAGGCTTGCCTTGCTGATGACTGCCCATACTCTATCGTGTAGTGTTAAGGAATCGGAGTGTCTATACTTCAGATTCTATTTTTACAAGGCTACGCATGCGGTCAAATCGTCCATTAACAGAAATTATTGGCGAAGTCGGAAATACTGTAGCTAACACTATTCAGCACTGAGGATTCGAACCATGGCTAGATTTCTGATTGAAGTCCCACACGAAGAAGAAATAATCGCATGTACCCATGCCGTTGAGATCTTTCTAAAGACCGGCTCTCACTTCCTGACAAATGCCGATTGGGGGTGTAAGGATGGCGATCACAGGGCATGGATTATTGTGGATGTCGACAGTAAAGAGAAGGCACGGTCCATTTTGCCACCTGCCTATCGCACCCAAGCCAAGATCGTGCAACTTAATAAATTCACTATGGAGGAGATTGAAGAAATCCGCCGTGCCCATCAGGGTTGAGCAAATCACAAACCGATCATGCACTACCTGAGCAACGAGTTACCCCTGTATTCGATTGTGCATTCACAACTGGAGCCCGTTTGATCAGCAGGCTTCAAGGTAACTTACCGACAAACCCGCAAGCAATGGACGCTAAAGAGCCCGTCCGGGTCGATCCACACCTGCTCAGCCTCGTAACCAGCCACAGCGCCCAGTGCGTGAAACTCTTCCACGCTATACTTGTAGGAATTCTCGGTATGGATCGTCTCGCCGGCCTCGAAACGGAAACGGTGTCCGTCGATGCGAACATTCTGGGTGCAGGTACTCATCAGGTGCATTTCGACACGACCTTCTGCCTCATTGTAGAAGGCCCGGTGTTCAAACCGGTTGGTGTCAAAGTCGGCATCGATCTCCCGATTGATGCGGGTGAGCAGGTTCAGATTGAAGGCAGCGGTAATCTGCTGATTGTCGTTGTAGGCCGCATCGAGTTGCTGCTTGTCCTTCTTCAGATCCACACCGATCAGCATCGCACCACCTGGACCAAGATCCCTGCCGATATCGCGCAGCAGGCTCACAGCGCCTGCCGGTTCAAAATTGCCGATACTCGAACCGGGAAAAAAGGCTGCCCGTGCAGTGTCCACCGGCAGATCGGGTAACTGCAGACCGGCCGAGTAGTCGGCGCAGACGGCTTCGACCTGCAGATCCGGGTAATCCCGGGCGATATTGCTCGCCGAGTGACGCAGGTGTTCACTGGAGATATCCACCGGAATGTAGACCGTCGGGCGTAGCGAATCCAGCAACACGCGGATCTTCTGCGAACTACCGCTGCCCAGCTCGATCAGGATGCTATCATGGCCAAGGTGTTCAGCGATCGCATCGCCCTGTTCACGCAAGATGCCGAGCTCGGTACGGGTCGGGTAGTACTCGGGCAGGCGAGTGATGGCATCAAACAACCGCGAACCAACCGCGTCGTAGAAGAATTTTGGCGATAGCCGCTTTGGCTGGCAGGTCAGACCACTAAGCACCTCTCCCAGCAGGTTCTCCGTCGGTGGATGGTAGTCATGATATGCGTACTGCATGATTCCTCCTCGAAAAATTCGCTATATGGATCAAGCATCCTCCGCCAGTCGCAGCCCCTGGAACTGCCAGCGCTCCTGTGGATAGAAGAAATTGCGGTAGCTGGGGCGGATGTGTCCGACCGGCGTGACACAGGAACCACCGCGCAACACCATCTGGTTCGCCATGAACTTGCCGTTATATTCACCCAGTGCACCCTCCGGCATGCGAAACCCCGGGTAGGCGGTATAGGGTGAGGCAGTCCATTCCCACAGATCGCCGAACAGCTGCTGCAATCCGGAACCGGCTGAAACCGGTAACGGCTGCAAGTAGCCGCTATCGGCCAGGTTGCCGGTTACGCTCAAGCCAATGGCTGCGTGCTCCCACTCGGCCTCGGTAGGCAGGCGTCTGCCAGCCCAGCGGGCATAGGCATCCGCCTCGTAGTAGCTGACAGGGTAAACGGGCTGTGTTGGTTGCACGCGCTGCATGCCACCCAGGGTAAAGTGCCACCACTCGTTATCGCGCCATTCCCAGTACAATGGCGCCTGCCAGCCTGACTCCCTGAGACAGGCCCAGCCGTCAGACAGCCAGAGTTCCGCGCGGCGATAGCCGCCATCGGTCATGAATTCCAGGTATTCCCCGGCGGTCACCAGCCGCGTCGCCAGCCGGAAAGGCTGTAGTAACACGCGGTGCTGCGGCTGTTCATTGTCCCAGGCGAAGCCCCCTCCTGCATAACCCAGCTCGCTAATGCCACCAGGGAATTCCACCCAGTCGACCGGCTTCACTGCACGATCCGCTAGCTGAGGCAAATCAGAGCGATAAGCAGGTCGCAGTGGATTAACGGACAGGTTGTATTGCAGGTCGGTTAGCAGCAACTCCTGGTGCTGTTGCTCGTGCTGCAGTCCGATCTCGATACGCCGATTGATCTCGCCCCACTGATCGGCGTGTGCGGACTCCAGCAGTTCCAGCATCTGCTCATCGATTCGGGCGCGGTAGCGATAAATCTCGGAAACCGTGGGGCGCGAGAGCAGCCCGCGCTGCGGCCGCGGGTGCATCTCGCCAACCTGCTCATAATAGGAATTAAAGAGGTATCGATAATCTGGGTGGTAAGGCCGGTGTGTCCGTGCGAAGGGCTCCAACAGAAAAGTCTCAAAGAACCAGCTGGTGTGGGCAAGATGCCATTTCGTCGGGCTGGCCGAGGGCATGGCCTGGATAACATAGTCCTCTGTTTCCAGTGGTCCGCACAGGGCCTCGGTGCAGCGACGCACGTGCCGGTAGCGTTCCGCCGTTGTGCTGCCGGACAGTGGGACTGGCACCGCCGGCGTGTCCTTTGCATGCATCCGTTCACCCCATTCACCCGGGCTCTGCCTGCCCCTGTTTTTCGACAGTCACCACTTCCCTGGATGACATCCTGCCGATAAGTATATCCTACTACCCGTGGGACGCAGCATCAGGGCAACAATTCTTCATATAGGTTCTGCACAATTGCACGTGCAAGATCCTTGATGCCCCCCAACACACACTTGCTATCCCCTGCCTGGCTGCTCCCAGAGCAGAGTGACCCGCTTTGGTGTACTGAGCGCCATGGTGAGTGCCAGCCTTGTAAAGGAGCATTTTCCGCCGTGCTGCCTTCGGACCAAGACTGTTTCCATTCTTGTGATTCCAATCTGATACTGTCTTTTATGGTAACTTTCCCACATCTGGCACGACTTGCAGCGGGAGAAAGATCAGACCAGTGAATGTACCGCCCGTATAATGGAGGACCTAACATGCATGTCACGCTCGTTCACGTAGCGGTGAAGCCCGCACACATCGATGACTTCATCGAGGCAACGCGGAAAAACCATGAAGCCTCAATACAGGAGGTGGGTAACCGCCGCTTCGATGTTTTACAATCGTCTGAAAATCCGGAACAGTTCATACTCTATGAGGCTTATACCAGTGCTGCAGACGCTGCGGTACACAAGGAAACAGCGCATTATCTAGCCTGGCGGGAAGCAGTTGCCAGTTGGATGGCGGCTCCGCGCCGCGGCGTACCCTATTCCGGCCTGCTACCGAGAGACTAAATCGTGCTCCAGAACGTCTTTTCTATCGGCTGCCTGCCGCGTGTAGAATTCGGTGCAGGAACACTCGCCAGGGTGCCGGATATCGTCTCACGCTACGGCAGTAGTGTCCTGCTGGTAACCGGTTCGCGCTCCTTTCCATCCACACCGCAATGGAATGCCCTCATACACACATTCGGGAAACGAGATATCTCCTGGCACCATATTACCATCGATGCTGAACCTTCACCCCAGTTAGTCGACGAGGTCGTGGCTGAGTATGCAGGCGCTCACATCGATGTAGTGCTTGGTGTGGGTGGCGGCAGCGCGCTGGATGCCGCCAAAGCCATTGCGGGCCTGCTGCGTGTTCAGCACAGTGTCATGGATTATCTCGAGGGCGTTGGTCCTGAGCTGAGCTACAAAGGACCGTCTGTACCGTTGATTGCTGTGCCTACCACCGCAGGCACAGGCAGCGAGGCCACGCGGAATGCCGTGCTTAGCAAGACGGGTACCGATGGCTTTAAGAAATCCTTTCGCGATGAACAACTCGTCGCACAGTATGCAGTCGTTGACCCCGAGCTGCTGCGCAGTTGCCCAGCGCACGTGATTGCGGCCAACGGTATGGACGCACTGACACAGTTACTGGAATCCTTTGTATCCCTGCGTGCCAATGCCTTTACCGACGCCCTCTCGGTGAGTGGTCTACACGCGGTACGTGAAGGCCTGCTTCCCTGGTATCAGAATGCATCGGGGGAAACGACGACAGCGCGCTCGTGCATGGCCTATGCCGCCTTGCTTTCCGGGATCACACTTGCACACTGTGGTCTTGGCTCAGTACACGGATTGGCATCACCCTTGGGCGCATTCTACCCTATTCCACACGGAGTGGTATGCGGCACGCTGGTCGCGACTTGTACTGCTGTCAATATCGAAGCACTCAAGTCACGTGCACCCGAGAGTGTTGCGCTCTCTAAATATGCGGAGGTTGCCGGCATCCTCTGTAACCAATCATTTTCTAACCATGAGGCCGCCTGGGAAGCGCTTGTCAAGCTACTCGCCGAATGGACCGATCTTTTGGGGCTGCCCCGACTAGGGGACTACGGCCTGAATGAAAGCGGACTCGATCATGTGGTTGCACACTCACGCGGCAGCAGTATGAAAACCAACCCCCTGACTCTGACCGATAATGAAATCAAAGCCTGCCTGCAAGAGCGCTTGTGAACGGTAATCCTGATGGAGTCAAATACCCGATC
This sequence comes from Gammaproteobacteria bacterium, assembly GCA_022340485.1. Lineage (GTDB taxonomy): Bacteria > Pseudomonadota > Gammaproteobacteria > UBA9214 > UBA9214 > UBA9214. The sequence continues at coordinate 18,927 of JAJDNX010000082.1, forward strand.
TGCTACCCGGCAAGGCACCCATGAACAGGTACAAGCCACATAGCCTGTTTTTCAAGCTGACACTCTAGATATTCATCTATTCATGTAGATTGAGATCATTACATTTCGTAAATCGAAATGGCAAGCGTCGAAGACAAAAATTTCAAGTCGACAAAGAACGACCAAGAGTAGTCATCTAGCAAATACCGGTATTCCTTCCAAGTACGGCCTGGGATCACACCCAGCAGACACCATAGATTTCTCCTGCGTGTTGTCTTGCGCACAAAACAGAACGGCGACCCGCAAGCCGCCGAAGTCACCTCTGATTCAAACGAATATCTTTCTTCTGGATGTTCCAACCGCACCATCTCAGCACTGCGATTACAGGCCAAATGTCCTCACCAGAAATACCGCCATCTGGTCACGTGTCACCGTGTCCTTGGGGCAGTAGTTGTTATTCCCACAGCCGAGCGTAATGCCTTCTTTGGCCAACTGCTCGATCCAGGGAGCGGACCAGTGGTTGAGCACGACATCATTAAAGACACCGACAGGATCGGGGGGCTGATAAGCCGAACCGTGTTTGGCTCTGAGCAGAAATACGGCCATCTGTTCGCGTGTAACCGCATCCTCCGGGCAATAGTTTCCAAGACCACAGCCGGTGGTAATACCATCCATGAACAACTGCTCGATGAACCCACTGGCCCAGTAACTGGCAGGGACATCGTTGAAGAAGTTTCCGCCAGCCGTGGGTGGCACAAAGTCGCTGCCATTGATACCACGTTCAAGGAACACCGCCATCTGTGCACGCGTGACCGGTGCACCCGGGCAGTAATTTTTCGCATCACAGCCACGGGTGATGCCGGTATCTGCAAGCGTCTCGACAAACAAGAAGGCCCAGTAACTCGTGGGAACATCCAGGAAGATGGGATCTGCAATACGCACCACATCAATCGTGCGCGAGCGAGCAGTATTGTCCTCAACAAATGCGACAAATTCGATCAAGCTGCCTTTTACAACTGCGCTACTCACCGTCGGTGGAAGACTCAACGTCCGTACCGTGCCGGCCGGGAGAGTCCCCAGATCCCAGCTAAGCAACTCGGTGGAATCACACCGGCTATTATTGGAAACACTTGGCACACAGGTACCGCCATCGCTGATCGCCAAATGGCGCAGGAGATCCAGCCCCACCGGGTAACGCATCTGCAGCTTGACACCGGTGCGGTCGAAGGCACTGGTGTTGGTCACCGTCAGCTTCACGTTCAGGACATCTCCCGGAAGTACCGGAACAAGACTCGCATCGAGTGTTACCTTCAGTGGAACCTCCGACTCCGCCCGGGTCACGGCATCGGCACGCGTCAAGCGGCCACCGCTATCCTGCAGGACCGCCTCCGCCTTGACCGCCGTGCCCTCATCCTGCGCCACATCTAGCGTAAAACTCGCGCGGCGCTCGCCTGTCTTACCGGGTGTCAGTGTCCCCAGCGACCACTGCACCGTGTCATTCGCCAGCAAGCCACGACCGTCAGCCGAGGCGAACGTCAAACCCGTCGGGACTGGCAACTCCAGCGTCGCGTCCGGCGCCACCACGGAGGTCGCCGAAAGACCATACGTCAGCACATACGTCAATGTCCCGCCCGGCACCACCGGATCCAACCCCGCCTCCGAGAGGGCCAGTTCCAGTGAGCGGTC
>JAJDNX010000096.1 GCA_022340485.1 Gammaproteobacteria bacterium
TCACCATCGCAGAAGGCAACTTACCCCTGGAACGCGTTTCAGGCACCGACCTGTTCGAGTGGCGCGGTGCCCCGGGTACGGTACCCGATCGTTATCGCCTGACCTGGCGCGAGGCCGGTTACGAGCACATTGCCCACGACCCCTATAGTTTCCCGCCGCAGTTGTCTGACTTCGACCTGCACCTGTTTGGTGAAGGCAGGCATCGCCATGCCTACCGCATTCTGGGCAGCCACGTGCACACGGTCGACGACATCCCCGGCATCCTGTTTGCCGTATGGGCACCGAATGCCGAACGTGTCAGTGTCGTCGGTACTTTCAACCAGTGGGACGGGCGGCGCCACCCGATGCGGGTGCGTGGCGGCAGCGGCGTGTGGGAATTGTTCTTGCCCGGCCTGGAGCCCGGCACCCTGTACAAGTACGAGATCCGCAATCGCGAGAGCGGCAGCATTTCGGTCAAGGCAGACCCCTATGCCCAGGCTTTCGAGGTACGTCCCCGTACCGCCTCGATTATCTCCGCCCCTTCCGACTATGTATGGAACGACCAGGCATGGATCGAACAACGTGCCTCGGCGGACTGGCTGCATGCCCCCATGTCCGTCTACGAAGTACATCTGGGTTCCTGGCAGCGGGGACCGGAGGGTGAGTTTCTCACTTACCGGGAACTGGCTGACCACCTCGTCAGCTATGTCAGGGAAATGGGCTTTACCCACATCGAACTGCTGCCGGTAACCGAACACCCCTACGATCCGTCCTGGGGCTATCAGGCCACCGGTTACTTCGCCCCCACCAGCCGCTATGGCACACCCGAGGACTTCCGTTACTTTGTCGATGTCTGCCACCAGCAGGGTATCGGCGTACTGCTCGACTGGGTGCCGGCGCATTTCCCCAAGGACGCGCACGGTCTGGCACGCTTCGACGGTACCGCCCTGTACGAACACGCCGATCCTCGCCGTGGCGAACACCTGGACTGGTCGACACTGATCTATAATTTCGGCCGCAACGAGGTAAGGAACTTCCTGATTTCCAGCGCCGTGTTCTGGCTGCAGGAACTGCACCTCGACGGCTTGCGGGTCGATGCGGTTGCCTCGCTGCTGTACCTGGATTATTCCCGCGAGGAAGGCGAGTGGATTCCCAACCAGTATGGTGGCCGGGAAAACCTCGAGGCACTGGATTTCCTGCGCGAACTCAACATCGCAGTGCACGAGGAACAGCCCGGCATCTTGATGATTGCCGAGGAATCGACCTCTTGGCCACAGGTCAGCCGCCCCACCTGGACCGGCGGCCTCGGCTTCGACATGAAGTGGAACATGGGCTGGATGAACGATACCCTCGAATTCATGAGCGAGGATCCGCTGTATCGCCGCTATCACCACCAGAAGCTGACGTTCAGCATGCTGTATGCGTTCACGGAGAATTTCCTGCTGCCCTTCTCGCACGACGAGGTCGTGCATGGCAAGCAATCGATGCTGAACAAGATGCCGGGCGACGAATGGCAGCGTTTCGCCAACCTGCGGGTGCTGTACACCTACATGTTCTGCCATCCGGGTAAGAAACTATTGTTCATGGGCACAGAATTCGGCCAGGGCCGGGAGTGGACCAGCACCCAGGTCCTCGACTGGTATGTCCTTGACTATCCCTTCCACCAGGGTGTGCAGCGTCTGGTCACAGACCTCAATCGGCTCTACCAGCAGACACCCGCCCTGCACCGTTATGAATTCGACTGGCAAGGCTTCGACTGGATCGATTGCAATGACTCCGATAACTCGGTGCTCAGCTTCATCCGGCGGGCGGATGACGCCTTCGTGGTGGTGGTGGTGAATCTGACACCGGCGCCCCACCAGGGCTATCGCATCGGTGTTCCGCAAGGCGGCGAGTACCGCGAGATATTCAACTCGGACTCGGCCTATTATTCAGGCAGCAACATGGGCAACGGTGGTGCCCTGCTGATGGCCGAAGCCATACCGTGGATGAACCGGCCTTTTTCCCTGAGCATTACCCTGCCCCCACTGGCCGGCATCGTTTTGCAGCTGAACTAGGCCCGTGAACGGTGCTTCCTCCGCGGTCTGGCCCGGCCAGCCGTATCCGCTGGGCGCCAGCTGGGACGGTGAAGGTGTCAATTTTGCACTGTTCTCAGAGCACGCAGATAAAGTCGAACTCTGCTTGTTCGACGATCGCGGCCGGCGCGAGACCGAGCGTGTTCGCGTGCAATGGCAAACCGACCAGGTGTGGCATTGCTACCTGCCGGAGGCACGGCCCGGTCAGCTGTATGGTTTTCGTGTCTATGGCCCTCACGATCCCGAGAGCGGGCATCGATTCAATCCGCATAAGCTGTTGCTCGACCCGTATGCAAAAGACATTGTTGGGCCCTTGCGCTGGAACGATGCCCTGTTCGGCTACACCATCGGAGACCCGGACGCAGATCTGCTGGCGGATCCCCGCAACAGCGCGCATGGCGTGCCCAAGTCACGCGTTATCGACAGCGCCTTTACCTGGGGCGATGACCACCCCTTGCGCACCCCCTGGTACGACACGGTCATCTATGAATTGCATGTCCGGGGCTTCACACTGCAGCATCCCAAGGTTCCCAGGCAGCACCGTGGCACATATGCCGGACTGGCCAGCGAACCGGTGATCGAACACCTGCAGCGACTCGGGGTGACCGCGGTGGAACTGATGCCGGTGCACAGTTTCATCAGCGACCGGCACCTGGTGGAAAACGGACTGAGCAACTACTGGGGTTACAACACCATCGGTTATTTTGCACCGCACGCCGCCTACTCCGCCACCGGGGACATCAGCGAGTTCAAGACCATGGTGAAGCGGCTGCATTCCCATGGAATAGAAGTCATCCTGGATGTGGTCTACAACCATACCGCGGAAGGCAACCACATGGGGCCGACACTGTGTTTTCGCGGTATCGACAATGTCGCCTACTACCGGCTGATGGCTGACAATCCGCGCTACTACATGGACTACACCGGTTGTGGCAACAGCCTCAACGTGATGCATCCGCGGGTTTTGCAGCTGATCACCGACAGCCTGCGTTACTGGGTGCTGGAAATGCATATCGACGGGTTTCGCTTCGATCTGGCGCCAACGCTGGCCCGCGGCGAACACGCGGTCGGCCGTTTTGCCGCCTTCCTGAACATCGTTCACCAGGACCCGGTGCTCTCCCAGGTGAAGCTCATCGCCGAGCCCTGGGATCTGGGTGAGGGTGGCTACCAGGTGGGTAATTTTCCGGTCGGGTGGACGGAGTGGAACAGCCGTTACCGGGACAGCATCCGCGGCTACTGGAAAGGTGAAGGCAGCCTGATCGGTGAACTGGCGTACCGCATTACCGGTTCCAGTGACCTGTATGCACAGAGCGGTCGACGTCCCTATGCAAGCATCAACTTCGTGACCTGTCACGACGGCTTCACCCTGGAAGACCTCGTCAGCTATAACGACAAGCACAATATCGAAAACCTGGAGGACAACCGGGATGGCGAGAATCACAACCAGAGCTGGAACATGGGCCACGAAGGCCCCTGCCCGAAGAACCTGAACATCACCAACGCCAGGGCACAGCAGAAGCGCAACTTCCTCACCACCCTGCTGCTGTCGCAAGGGGTGCCAATGCTGCTGGCGGGCGACGAATTCGGCCGTACCCAGAACGGCAACAACAATGCCTACTGCCAGGACAACGAAATCAGCTGGGTTGACTGGAACATGGACAGCCATGGCAAGGTACTGTTCGATTTTGTCTGTCGACTGGTGCGGCTGAGAAAGGAACACCCGGTATTTCACCGACGTCACTTTTTCCAGGGACGCCACATCATCGGCGCCAACGTCAAGGACATCTTCTGGCTCAGGCCGGACGGCGAAGAAATGACCGGCAGGGAATGGCACCAGCACCACGCGCGCTGTCTGGGTCTGCTGTTGCAGGGGGACGCCATTGAGGAACACGATGAACGTGGTCGCAAGATACACGACGATAGCTTCCTGCTCTGCCTGAACGCCGATGCGCATACGGTGCCGTTTCGCATGCCCAAACACATGGGGATTGCCCGCTGGGAGGTGGTGATCGACACCTTTTTTAGCGATGGCAAGCGGGCGGATCGCCGCACCTTCAATACCGGTGAAGTCTATCCCCTGCAGGGTCGCACTACCGTGGTGTTGCGCCTGATGCGGGCCTGAACCCCGGCAGGCGTAGAGCCGATCCGACCGCGCGGACTCGACAGCCTTGCGCACATTTCCTGAGGTGTGAAAGAACCCCAGCGGATAAAATCTTCCGACACGTGGCTCGACCTTGAGGCCGCGCCAGTACAGACGGTCGAAGCCGGTGGGATTTCCGGAAACCTGTCGCGCAGCATCACAGGCACCCGTCACGCTCCCGCAGGCAGCCGTCCATGTTACTGTGCACATCTTGTACATTCATTGTGGACCAGTGAACGCGTGCGGCAGCAAATATACGTGCCGGCACAAGGCAAGCAGCCACATTTCACCATCTGAACCTGGGCAGCAGCACACGGGGCAAATGCGGCTTGATCGCAATGACAGGCCATGCTGCAGTGTATGATAGCCAGGCAATGGTTTGACAACACGGACCTACCCGGAGGAGCATGCTAGCTGTCGAGAATTTAGCCAAGGTGTACTGGTCTGGCAGCACGCGGCAAGTCGTGCTCGAGGGACTGACCTTCCGCATCAGGCAGGGTGAAACAGTCGCCTTGCTGGGCGCCAGCGGCAGCGGCAAGACCACCCTGCTCAACCTGATCAGCGGTATCGACAACCCCGACAGCGGTAGCGTGTCACTGGATGGTGTGAAGGTACATGCCTTGGCGGAACCCGAACGCACTCTGTTGCGGCGCCGCCGAATCGGTTTCGTGTTTCAGTTTTTCAACCTTATCCACACCCTGACGGTGGGAGAAAATGTTGCTCTGCCGCTGGAACTGCTGGGGTGCGATCATGCCAGCACGCAGGCGCGTGTTGCCGACCTGCTGGCAGCGGTCGGACTCGGCGGTTTGGAACCGCGTTTTCCGGAAACCCTTTCGGGCGGCGAGCAGCAACGTGCCGCCATCGCCCGTGCTTTGGCGCATCGACCTGCCCTGCTACTGGCCGATGAACCCACCGGCAATCTGGATGAGGATACTGCTGGCCGCATCATTGAATTGCTCAGCGACCTGGCCCGACAGGAGGGAACCACCCTGCTACTGGTAACGCATAGCCTACCGGTTGCACGGGTGGCTGACCGGGTTCTGCGTCTGAGTCACGGGCAGGTAGCGCCAGCCGAAGAGCCGTGAATCTTTTCTCGCCACTGCTGTTACGCGCGGGTCTGCGCTACCTGATGCACCACCGCTGGCAGGGCTTGCTGGCCTTGTCCGGCATTGCGTTGGGCGTGGCGGTGGTGCTGGCAGTCGATTTGGCAAACAGCGGGGCTCGCGCCGCCTTTGAGCTGTCCGTGCAACAGTTGCAGGGTAAAGCCACGCATCGCCTTGCAGTACCCGGGGACTTGCTGCCCGACGAGGTGTACATCAACCTGAAACGTCAGCCTGGCGCACCACCCATGGCGCCGGTGGTCAGTGACTGGGTCAGGATCAAGGGGGCTCCCGGGCGGTACCAGCTGGTCGGATTTGACCTGTTTGCCGAGGCGCCGTTCCGTGGTCAGATCGCCGAGCGGCTAACTGCACCGGCTTTCATCAGCGACTGGCTGACGGATGCAGGTGGGCTGCTGCCGGGTGCAGCTGCGACCCGCGCACTCCGTCTTGTTGCAGGTGACCGGCTGGATATCGTGTACCGGGACCAACCGACCACGCTGCAGGTGCTGCAGGCCAATACACAGCAAGACAGTAGCGGTGACAATGTGCTGCTGGTCGATATTGCCACCGCCAAAACCATTCTCGATATGCAGGGTCAGCTCAGTTATGTGGACCTGATTCTGGATCCCGACAGCGAACACTGGATCCGGCAGCACATCCCACCGGGCGTGGAATTGCAAACAGTTGCCGAACAGGCACAGGGGGTGACACGTCTGTCGGCAGCATTTGAACTGAACCTCACCGCCATGAGCCTGCTGGCGATGCTGGTCGGCATGTTTCTTGTCTTCAATGCCATGACCTTTTCCCTGGTGCAGCGTCGCAGCCTGTTCGGCCGCTTGCGCGCCATCGGTGTGACACCTCGGGAACTGTTCACCCTGATCCTGCTCGAGGCCGTGATGATGGCCATGCTGGGCACCCTGCTCGGCATGTTGATCGGTGTGTGGCTGGGCAAGGGCCTGACCCGGCTGGTGGCGGCTACGGTCAGCGACCTGTACTACACGGTCAGTGTGTCCGCCCTGCAGCTGGACGGGACGTCACTGATGTTCGCCGCCGTCCTGGGGGTGCTGGCGACCCTGCTGGCAACACTGGTACCCGCCTGGCAAGCGGCGCGCACGCCACCCCTGACAACGCTTTCAAGGACGGCGCTGGAGCAGGCAGCACGACGTGGTATTCCCCTGTGGGCTGTGTTCGGGCTGTTGCTGTTGCTGGCCGGCCTGCTGCTGGCACTGGTCTTGCCGGGCGGGGTAATCATGAGCTTTGCCGGCCTGTTTTCGCTGGTACTGGGGGCGGCCATGATGACCCCCTTGATGATCCGTCTACTCCACCGGTTACTCACAACCGTGGCCTTGCCCGGTATCTGGCGTATGGGTGTGCGTGATCTGGATAGACATCTTTCGCGCCTGGGTATAGCCGTTGCGGCACTGATGGTGGCGTTGTCTGCCAGCGTCGGTGTGGGTGTGATGGTAGAGAGCATGCGGGGTTCGGTGCACACCTGGTTGACTGAGCTGTTATGCGCAGACCTCTATGTGGCGGCGCAAGGTTTTGACGAGGGCGCACGTCTGCCGGAAACCTTCCTGCAGGAAGTATCCGGGCTGGAAACCGTGGCGGCAATCAGTCGTTACCGGGAGCGCACACTGCCGCTGCACGGCCGTCATGTGGAACTTATCGGTGCACACCTGGCGGCACCGTCACGTCGCGGTTTTGCGCTGCTGAGCAGCACAGCGTCTGCGTGGCAGGATTTTGATAATGGCGCAGTGCTGCTTTCAGAACCGCTGGCCTATCGCCTTGGCCTGGTTCCGGGCGCAAGCCTGCAACTACCCACAGCGGAAGGCCCCCTGAACGTTCAGGTGGCCGCGGTATTTCGCGACTACGCCAGCGAACATGGACGCATATTTCTCGACGAGACAGTCTACCGGCGCTACTGGCCTGATCAGGGGCTGAACACGCTGGCGCTGTTCGCACGTAACGGAGAAGTCGCGTCAATGCGCCGTGAACTCGGTGAGCTTGCAGCGCACACTGCCCTTGTGCTGACCCCCGCTGCTGCCATCCTGGAAGAATCCATGGCCGTCTTCGACCGCACCTTCCGTGTCACCGAGGTGTTGCGTGCCGTATCCCTGGTCGTGGCTTTCATTGGTGTATTGAGCGCCCTGATGGCGCTGCAACTTGAACGCGGCAAGGAGTATGCCGTGTTGCGTGCGCTTGGCCTGACACGCGTCCAGCTCGTGGGGCTGATCAGCGGTGAATCATTGCTGATGGGGCTGCTGGCCGCCTGCGTAGCGATCCCGACGGGGGTACTCATGGCCTGGGTGCTGATCCAGTCGGTGCAACAACGCGCGTTCGGCTGGACCATGCCGTTCAGCGTGGATACCGGCCTGCTGCTGCAAACCCTGCTGGTCGGGCTACTGGCCGCAGGACTTGCCGCAATCTACCCGGCATGGCGCTCCGCGAGCCGCAACCCGGCACCGCAACTGAGGGAAGACTGATCGTGCGTAAGCTGCTGCTGTTGCTGGCATTGCTGCTATTGGCCTGTGACGCCGAGTTACCGCCGAACACACCGGCAGTGCGCGTGGACCAGGTAATGGGTGCAGAACCCGATCCCGGCTTTACCCGGGCGCTTGAAGCACGTCCCTTTCGCTTTCCGCAGGATTATGGCGCGCACCCGGAATATGCTACCGAGTGGTGGTACCTGACCGGTAACCTGCAGACGCAAAAAGGGCATCGCTTCGGTTACCAGTTCACGCTGTTTCGCGTCGCACTGCGCCCCGGAGAGCCGCTGCAGGATTCGGCGTGGCGCACACGGCAGATCTACATGGGGCACCTGGCCATTAGCGATGTGGCTGCCGCCAGGCATTATTCTGCCGAACGCCTGTCACGCGCGGCAGCCGGGCTGGCCGGTGCCCGCGCCACACCGTTTGAGGTGTGGCTCGGTCCCTGGTCGATGCGCGCGGACAGCGGACTGTTTCCAATGAAGGTGTCGGCAGAAAACGGCGACATCGGCTTGTCACTGCAATTGCTGGCAGGTAACAAGCCGATCGTGCTGCAGGGCGATCGGGGGCTGTCACGCAAGAGCGCCACGCCGGGCAACGCCTCGTACTACTATTCCTTTACCCGCCTGCCGACCCGCGGGGAACTGCATATCGGCGATCGCGTTTACTCGGTGCAGGGCGATTCCTGGCTGGATCGGGAATGGTCAAGCTCTGCCCTGGACAGCGACCAGGCCGGATGGGACTGGTTTGCCCTGCAACTGGAAGATGGTCGCGACCTGATGTACTACCAGCTGCGCACCAGGCAGGGCGGGATGCATGCATTCAGCCGCGGCACCCTGGTGGAAAAAGACGGCAGCGTTCGCACCCTGTTGCCCGAGCAGGTAAAACTCACCCCCTTGCGTCACTGGCAGGCAGAAGGCAATACCCGCTACCCGGTCAGCTGGCGACTGCAGGTTCCTGAACAGGGGCTCGATCTGGAAGTGCAGGCGCTACTCGATGATCAGCTGATGGATCACAGCGTGCAGTACTGGGAAGGTGCTGTCGAGGTATCCGGCAGTCACCGTGGCAGAGGCTATCTGGAACTCAGTGGTTATGCCGGAAGCCCGTAGGGACGCAACCATGCATGCAAGCGGATGTTCAATACGGCACACTTACAACCAGGTGCCGCCATGCACCACCGGACCTGAAACACCGCGATATGTCCAGGCATAAACAAAATAAAGTAACCGAACAGCGCCTGCCCAGCCGCGACCTGCGCGTATTGACACAGCTGTTCAGCTTTCTGCGTCCCTACCGTAGTGCCGTGCTGGGTGCTGCGCTTGCCTTGCTGGTCGCGGCGGCGGCGGTTCTCGGTTTCGGGCTTGTGCTGCAACGTGTTGTCGATCAGGGACTCAGCAGCGGCTCGCAGGCAGCGTTGAACCAGGCGCTGTTACTGTTTCTGCTGGTGGTCACCGTGATGTCGGTGTCCGTAGCCGCCCGCGTCTACCTGGTCACCTGGATCGGCGAGCGCGTTGTGGCCGATATCCGCAAGGCTGTGTTTGCCCGGGTACTCAAGCTGGAACCGGGCTTCTTCGAGGTGACACGCACCGGCGAAGTCATCTCACGCCTGACCACGGACACTTCGCTGCTGCAGGTCGTAGTGGGATCGACGCTTGCCATTGCGGTGCGCAATGCCCTGTTGATCAGCGGCGGGCTGGTGATGCTGACCATCACCAGCGGCAAACTCGCCTTGCTGGTGCTACTCGGCGTTCCTGTTGCAGTGATCCCCTTATGGCTGCTAGGACACCGGGTGCGTCGCCTGTCGCGCAGCAGCCAGGATCGCATTGCCGATATCGGCGCCGTTATTGACGAGGTTTTGTACGGTATCCGCACCGTGCAGGCATTCTGTCATGAACGCATCGATGAACAACAGTATGGTGGACAGGTAGAAGCCGCATTCGATGCCGCCATTCGGCGCACCCGGGTCAGCGCGCTGCTCACTGCAACGGTGATGCTGTTCACCTTTGTCGCAGTCAGTATCGTGTTGTGGGTCGGTGGCCACGATGTGCTGGCCGGACGCATCAGCGGCGGGCAGCTTTCAGCATTTGTGTTCTATGCCCTGCTGGTCGCCGGTTCGGTGGGTGCACTGAGCGAGGTGGCCGGTGACCTGTTGCGTGCCGCCGGTGCCACCGAACGTTTACTGGAACTGCTCAATACCGAGCCGAAGATATTCCACCCGCTTGCTCCCGTCGCTCTTCCCGAGCCGGCGCTTGGCGAGGTGCAGGTCAGCAATGTCACCTTTCACTACCCTTCACGGCCCGCCAGCCCTGCGCTCAGCGAGTTGTCACTGACAGTACAACCCGGCCAGAAGGTAGCACTGGTCGGGCCTTCGGGCGCCGGCAAGTCTACAGTGCTGCAACTGCTGTTACGCTTCTACGATCCGGACAGCGGGGTCATACGTTTCGATGGTGTCGATATCCGCGAGGCCGACCTGCAACAGCTGCGGCAGCGCATGGCTCTGGTACCGCAGGACCCGGTCATCTTCGGTACCAGTGCCCGCGAGAATATCCGCTATGGTTTTGCGGGCGTGAGTGATGCCGATGTACGGCGTGCCGCCGAAGCGGCACATGCCACTGAATTTCTCGACCTGCTGCCACAAGGCATTGATACCTTCCTTGGCGAGCGTGGCATCCGTCTTTCCGGTGGCCAACGCCAGCGCATAGCGATCGCCCGCGCCATTCTGCGTGATCCGGCCGTTCTGCTGCTTGACGAAGCCACCAGCTCCCTGGACGCGGAGAGTGAACGCCTGGTTCAGGATGCCCTGGAACAACTGATGCAAGGTCGTACCACGCTCATTATTGCGCATCGTCTGGCGACAGTCCGCAAAGTCGATCAAATCCTGGTAATGGATCGAGGGCGCATCGTCGCCAGCGGCCGCCATGACGAGCTGGTGGCAGAACACGGACTCTATGCACGACTGGCCGCCTTGCAGTTCCGCGATCTACCGCAGCCATCGAGCGAGCCAGCCATGGGACATACATAATCCGTCCACACCTTCCTGCGCACGCCGGAGTGTCCTCAGGCCAGCAATCGAGAGCAGCCTTTCACCATGCTCACTATGGAATAATCATTGGTATTGCACACGCGGATTCCAGGCATGGCAGGATGACAAGTTGACAGAGGTCAATGCGAACAGGTTCAGATTGAAGCAGCATTGTCAGGATGCAACTGCCTGTTAACAGGAGCTTGGCGACTCATCAAGAGCGCATCCTGAATGACTACAACTGACCGCCATGTGGCTGGAGGAATGTGGCTGTGCCGGTTAGCAACACTGAAATTGCCATGCTGTTCGACCGCCTCGCCGATCTGCTGGAAATGGAAGACGCCAACCCATTTCGTGTCCGTGCCTATCGTAATGCAGCGCGCAGCATCGGCGACTATTCGAGCAGCATGGCGGATTTGCTTGCGCAGCACAAGGACCTGTCAACGCTACCCGGCATCGGCAAGGACCTGGCGGAAAAAATCCGGACCATTGTAGAAACCGGCAAGCTGCCACTGCTGGAAGAGGTAGAGGCACACACTCCCGCTGCCCTGAGCGAACTGATGAAAATCGAGGGACTCGGGCCGAAACGTGTCAAGGCCCTGTACCAGCAGTTGCACATTACCAGTGCAGAAGATCTGGAGCGCGCGGCACGCAGTGGCAAGCTCCGTGAACTCAAGGGCTTCGGGAAGAAAATCGAGGAAAAAATCCTGCTTAGGCTCGAACACTTCAGTGGCCTGGAAAAGCGCATCCGGCTGCTGGATGCCGAGGTGATCGTCAAGCCACTACTTGCCTGGCTGCAACAGACCCGAGGCGTCAAGGAGGTCCGCGTCGCAGGCAGTTTCCGCCGGCGCAGGGAAACCGTGGGTGATCTGGACATCCTTGTGACTGCCTCAAGGGGTTCAGAGGTCATGGACCGCTTTGTCAGATACGACCAAGTCAAAGAGGTGATATCCAGCGGGAAAACCCGCTCCAGCGTAATTCTGCGTACCGGCCTGCATGTGGATTTACGGGTAGTAACACAGGCAAGCCAGGGGGCTGCACTCTGCTATTTCACCGGCTCCAAGGCGCACAATATCGCCATACGCAAGATCGCAGTCAGCAAAGGCTACAAGATCAACGAGTATGGCGTGTTCAAAAATGACAGGCGCATTGCCGGAAAGACAGAGCAAGACGTCTATCGCCAGGTCGGGTTAGCGTACATTGAACCTGAACTACGCGAGAACCGCGGAGAGATCGAGGCCGCCAGGAAAAACGCACTGCCTGAACTGGTCAGGCTTGAGGATATCCGCGGTGACCTGCATTGCCACACCCGGGCCACCGACGGACATAACAGCCTGGAAGAAATGGCGACTGCCGCCAGGGCACGGGGTTATGAATATCTTGCCATTAGCGATCATTCCAGACATCTCACCGTTGCCCATGGTCTGGACAGGAAAGGATTGCTTAGCGAGATCAGGCAGATCGACCGGCTTAATGAGAAACTCGATGACATCGTCATTCTCAAGGCCATCGAGGTGGATATCCTGGAAGATGGTACCCTTGATTTACCTGACAGCCTGCTCGGGCAACTCGATCTTGTGGTCGCTGCGGTGCATTACAAGTTCAACCTCCCGCGCAGGAAACAGACCGAACGTATTATTCGTGCCATGGACAATCCCTGCTTCAACATCCTTGCCCATCCCACCGGGCGGCTCATCAATGAACGCGCTGCCTATGAAGTGGACCTTGAAAAGATCATGACTGCGGCAAAGGAACGTGGCTGCTTCCTGGAAGTGAATGCCCAGCCTGCGCGTCTGGATCTCACGGACAGTGACTGCAAACTGGCAAAGGATACCGGGGTGAAGGTGGCCATCTCCAGCGACGCACACAGCATCGGAAACCTCGACTATATGCGCTTCGGGGTCGATCAGGCGCGACGTGGCTGGCTCGAGGCCGATGACATACTGAACACACGTAAAGAGGATGAGCTGCGAAAACTGCTGCAGCGGCATTAATCCCACTCAGAATCTCTGTGCCTGGCACAAATACCATGTAGTCATTCATCTGACCCGTAGTGGCTGGCTCGCTGGAAAAATCAAGGGGTATTGAACGCAAGGCCCATTGCAGTGTTATACCAACGATTGGCTGTGCCCTACAGGTTGCTGCCCATTGCCCAGGCTGATCCCGGCGGCAATCCTAGCAAGCCACGAACGGTTGTTGAATCCGTGGCCCTGCAAACAGACGCCGCCAATGCCGATGCGGAAACGGTGTCGATTCCACGAATCGTTTCAGCGAGACGGGGAATCATGCGCGGCTCTACCGAGAACGAGCGAAAACCGAACCCTACCAGTACCGGGAGCATGCCCGGGGACTGGGACAGAAGACCACACAACTGCACCTCACTGATCCCTTCACCGGCAGCCACGGCTGCCTCGCGCAGGAACCGCAACAAGGCCGGGGCACAGGGATCCAGAAAGTGGCTGAGCTCGGCGATGTTTCGATCAATACCGAAGAAGCACTGCATAAGGTCATTGCAACCGATCGCCATGAAATCCGCATGCCTTGCAAGATCAGGTATCGCCAGCACGGCCGCCGGTGTCTCCGCCATCGCGCCAATGCGAACAGTCCCCTTTACAAGCCTCTCAATCTCGGAGCGCCAGCGCAGGTATGCCTCCAGCCCCCATACATTTGGCAGTAAAAGCGACAGATCAAATCGCGTGGCGAGCCGGCCCAATGCTTCTACCTGGGCCTGAAAAACCCGGTACACTGGCGCGATGGAATAAAGTTGCGAGCCACGGGCGCCGAGCGTCGATTCGACGCCTGGCACTCCCGTCAGAGTGTTGAATGATTTACCGGCGGCAATATCCACCAACCGTACCGTAAGCGCCAGGGGATGAGCAGCGTCACAAAGGGTCTCGAATACAGACTCGAAATAATCCGCATCGGGCAAACGATCGTCTCGTGGCAGCAGGTACTCTGATCGAATCAGGCCGATTGACGCGGCCCCGAATGCAACGGCATTGACAGCACCGCGAGTGCCGGACACGCTGGCGCTGAGCCTGACCGCTGCGCCATCCCTTGTCATCATACGGGTGCCTGGCTGCGGGATGTCCGGCTCGGTCGGGGTTTCAGTCGACACGACCTGCAAGGGGTCAGTAATCAAGCCCGTCGCGCCGTCCATGATCAGTTTCGTCCCAACACTCACACCCTGGAGCTGTTCATTCGATACAATGATGGTGGGCACTCCGAGACTGAACAAGCGAATCATTACATGGGATAGGGGTGCACCGCTGACAGCGATAATACCTGCGCCATGAAGCTTCCGTGCCAGTGCCTCGTCCTCTGCTTGCGGAGCATGGACAAGCCTGCCAATCTCCTCATAAGACAGAACACACAGCTTGCCTTCCCCGAGACCAGCGGAACCCTGCTGCAAGACGCCGCTTACAAGGCCGGGAACATAGGGCGTACCCTGGATATGGATTCCCCTTTGGATCGTCATGGCCAGCCTCCTCTCGCCTTGTACGGATCAGCCAGTCTTGCGGTAAATGCCCCGGCACGCCACACCCTCAGCCACTGTTTTTTGTCCTGTAGCATGTGCTTGATCCTTCTCAATGCAAAGGACATGGGAATGTACCATTATGTACAAAGATAGTATTCAGGATACGTTTTTCCCAGACTCATACACCCCGGGGGGTTGCACAATGACGACGCCAGAAACCCGCATCCGGCCATTCGATTCAACACTCCAGAACACACAACGCTGGCTTGATGAATTGGACCGGTCGCCTCGTTGTCCAGTAAAGCCGAGGTCGGCTCCGAAACGCGCGCCCGACGGCAGGTGCTGCACGCTTTGGCAGGCTATGGCCGACTCGGTAGCCAAAAGTAAACCCGGAGCCCGCAGCCATGAGCAACGTCCTGATCACCGGCAGTAAGCGCGGCATCGGCCTGGAATTCGCGCGCCAGTATGTGCAAACCGGCTGGCAGGTTTTTGCCACCTGCCGGCGGCCCGCAGAAGCCTCAGACTTGCAGGAGTTGGCCGGGCGACATGCCAGTCTCAGTGTGCATCGCCTGGATATCACGGTTCCGGAGGATATCCGGGCAATTGCCTGGGAGCTGGAGGACACTCCCCTGGACGTTCTGATCAACAACGCTGGTGTCTACCTGGAAAAAGGCACACCCGCACTGGGTGGACTGCGCTATGAAGACTGGCTGCGCACCTTTGAAATCAACACACTGGGGGCAGTGAGGATGACGGAAGCCCTGCTCGAAAATGTCGCCCGCCACGACATCGCGGTTACAGAATTCTCCGATTGACATACAATATTCCTTAACTTTTACTGCCTGGCCAGAGTGCAAAACCACCGTAAATACCGGTACGGTCTTCGTGGCTCGGTGTCGAGCCAGAACAAGTGTAACGCCTGCCACCTGCGTTTTGACAAGGGTCCCTATGTCAACGGCACGTTCACGGCAGCAGCAGCTGGGCATCAGCTGTATCACAGACGAGCCCTCTCAGGACCCTGGGCAACATGCACTATACTTTACATTGAATGAGAAGGGCTCTTACATCCCGCACAAGGAAATCGAAGATGGCCGTCGCAGAAACCGTGCAACATTATCTTGAACAGCATTCCGTCGAGTATGACTTGTTACTGCATCCGCACACAGGCTCCAGTCATGGAACGGCCGAAGCCGCGCATCTCCGTGAGGATCATATCGCCAAGGCAGTCATTGTTAAGGATAACGCCGGCTACGCCATGGTCGTGGTACCGGCCAGTAACTGGGTTGACATAGAGCACCTGCGCAAGGAATTCAACCGCGACTTTCACCTCGCCACCGAAGACGAACTCGCAACGCTGTTCAATGATTGCGAGGCAGGTGCCATCCCACCACTGGGCCCCGCGTATGGTATTGAGACATTCCTCGACCAGGCACTGACCAGCCTTGCCAATGTCTATTTTGAGGCGGGCGACCATGAGCAACTGGTGCATACCACGGGGGATGATTTTCGAACCTTGCTGGGCGGTGTACGTCATGGCTATTACAGCCATGATGATTGAGCCGGGAATGCCGTGACCGGCCGCACGGTGTAATGCCGCACAAGCACGGGAAATACAGAAGCCTCAGGTACACGCTGGTTCTGGTGCTGACACTATGTGGGGGAATCCTGTACATGACATACATGCCCGGAAGATCCGGTTCCGCTGTACTGCCACCGCTCACTGCAGAGCAGATACGGCTTGTCGCTCATCTGAAAAAGCACATCGAGGTGCTGAGTGTAGAGATCGGTGAGCGCAACCTTTGGCAAGACGGAACACTGGATGCGACAGCCGATTATATCGAGGAGACCTTCCAGGGTATGGGCTACGCGGTCTCTTCCCAGGTCTTTACTGTGCAGGGGACAAGGGTACGTAACCTGGAAGCGATGCTTGCCGGCACTTCACGGGCGCAGGAAATTGTACTGATCGGTGCCCATTACGATACTGTCCGTGGCTCCCCGGGTGCCAATGATAACGGCAGTGGTGTTGCCGCGATGCTGGAGATTGCGCGTCTGCTTGCAGCAAACCCGCTGGCGCGCAGCGTGCGTTTTTTGGCCTTCGTCAATGAAGAGGCACCCTTCTTCTACACCTGGGAGATGGGCAGTCACCGTTATGCACGACGGGCACACGAGCGCGGCGAGCAGATTACCGCCATGCTTTCCCTGGAAACCCTCGGTTACTACTCCGATGACAAGGGCAGCCAGCAGTATCCCAACCCGGTATTTGCCTGGCTGTATCCGGACACCGGCAATTTCATCGGATTCGTGGGTAACCTCGCCTCACGTAAACTGGTACGGCAATGCCTTGGGTCCTTTCGCGAACACAGCGCCTTTCCCTCCGAGGGAGTTTCTGCACCGGGAACAATGGCAGGCATCCACTGGTCGGATCACTGGTCTTTCTGGCAGGAAGGTTATGCGGCCGTAATGGTGACGGACACGGCGTTGTTCCGCTATCCGCATTATCATGCCAACACGGACACGCCGGACAAGATCGACTACGAACGTCTCGCGAGAGTGGTGGCAGGCCTTGCGGATGTAACAGTGGACCTGGCACAGCAACCGTGATGGCCAAAAGAAAAAAAAGGGGACATTCTCCTTTTTTATGCAAGGACTGAAAAGAGAAAAAAAGGAGAATGTCCCCTTTTATGCCACCGCCTGTTGCAGCAGCAGCGGCTAGCGGATCACGACAAACAGGGCACCATTGCCACGGCGAATGTTCAGCAACAGGGCATCGGGATCGCTCCTGGCCGCAGCCGCCACGTCGTCCATGGACGCTACCGGCCGCTGGTTGATCGACACGATAATATCCTCGGCACGCAGCCCGGCCGACCAGGCAGGACTGCCACGTTTGACTTCCAGCACCTCCACTCCCTCAACCCGGCCGGCCATTGGATGATTGTCACTGATCGGACCCAGTACCGCACCGGAGAGGTATTTGCTCATGATACTGGCAGAGGCAGTGCTAGCCAGCGGATCGGCAATCACTGCATGCAGTGTCAGGGGGCTGCCATCGCGCAGCACACCAAGGTTGATACGCGTTCCCACGCGCAACAACCCGATGGCATTGCGCAGGTCGCTCGAGTTGGCGAGCGTGCGGCCATCGAGGCTGACAATGACATCACCACTTCGTACACCCGCTTTTTCAGCGGCAGAGCCGGGGGTCACCTGCGCAACCACTGCCCCGCCCTGCCGTTGCAGACCAAAAGCCTGCGCCAGTTCGGGCGTCAGGTCCTGGGCAACAAGCCCCAGCTGGCCACGCCTGACCTCGCCATATTCCGACAAATGCTCCAGGATGACGTTGGCCATGTTGCCGGGAATGGCAAAGCCGATGCCGATATTTCCTCCAGATGGCCCGACTATGGCCGTATTGACCCCAACCAGTTCCCCATTCATGTTCACCAGTGGGCCACCGGAGTTGCCGGGGTTGATCGAGGCATCCGTCTGGATAAAGTCTTCATAGCCCTCGATTCCCAGTCCGGATCTCCCCAGGGCACTGACGATGCCGTAAGTGACTGTCTGGCCCAACCCGAACGGACTCCCAATGGCAACCACAAAGTCGCCCACCCGGACTTTATCGGAATCTGCCACGGGTAATGCCACCAGGTCCCCGGCCTTGATCTGGACCAGTGCCAGGTCTACTTCTGGGTCACTGCCAACCACTTCGGCCGTAAACTGACGCTGATCACGCAACGTGACGGTGATTTCGTCGGCACCCTCGATGACATGATGGTTCGTCAGGATGTATCCCTTCCCGACATCGACAATGACTCCGGACCCAAGGCTCTGCTTCTGGCGCTCACGGTTCTGCCCGTTCGGGATCTCGAAGAAGCGCCGGAAGAACGGGTCCTCCAGCAGTGGATGACCCATCACTTTTGCACGTGTCCGGGTTGAGATATTGACCACCGCGGGAAGTACCTTTTCCAGCATGGGGGCGATGGTTTGGCCCGGTGGTGGGGATTTGGCAAATACATTTTCCGGGCTGACGCAAACCAGGACCAGCAGGACCAGTAGCCCGGGTAGCCGTCCAGCCGTGGGCACGACGCTTGATAATGACATATTCTTCGCTCCTCTTGGCGCCAGCAACTGTACCTAGATGCAGGCTGCCGCCGAGAAGTTCAAGGGCCATGATGGCCCGTAGTGCTTGCAGCGGCAGCGGCCTCAAGTATTCACTCAACGAGGGCAAGTGCGTTTCCCGCAATGCAGTAAGCAGTAACGGGAGGTATCTCCACGACAACAGAGACAGCATCAGTACGGTCAGCGGCTATCCAGGGCAACACTGGCCAGCAAATCGTATCGTGATCCGGTTTACAGTATGATTGCTGTTTTCAACCGCAGTACAACGATCACGGATATGAACCAATCAGAAAACAAGGCAATGCCAATCTCCGATCGACTCATTCATGCATACAATCGCATGCTACAGCGCGTGGAAGACGCCCTCGGCTCACCCACTGCGCATCCCGAAACCGACCTGAAACACGCACTTGACCGCGCCCGGGAGCAATCGATTGAATTTGGTGAATTGAAGCCTGAGGAAGCATCCAGAGTCCACGAATTTGTCCTCCGCGATCTCTATGACGCCGGGCGACATCTGGCCGTGGAGGAGCATGATATTGCTGACTGGTTGCGCCTTAGCCTGCTGGTGCTGGAAAAAGAGTTGCTGGAAAGGTTTACCTTGCTGGCACAAGTGGCAAAGGTGGAATTGAAGCACCTGGAAAAGGTCAAGCGCAGATATGACGAATGGCATACCGGAGAAGTGACGACAATTGGAACGCTACGCTGCCAGCAATGCGGTGAACTGGTTCACTTTGAACACACGGCTCATATCCCACCCTGCCCGAAATGCCATGCCACAGTCTATGGACGCATTAAACACTAGGGACGCAGGGTTTACGCGAAAACGCTGCACAAAACACCTTGCCGTTCCAGGGTGACTAAACACCAGCCGGGTACTTCAGGGTACGGGACAAGCCGGTTCGGGCCCTCCCCTCAGACAATCAAAAACCCTTTGTTTCTTCGGTACCTATTTCGCGCTGATCTCGGACAACAACTTCTGGCAGGTTTCCGTATTCAGTGGCATCCTTTCCGAGAGCTTGGCCTTTTCTACCAGAGCCTTGAATTCGGTACGCAAATGGGCTGCCGTCTCACCCAGCAGGTCCTGTGCCTGGGCTTCGCTCAGAAGACCTTTATCCTCCGCCACTTTGACAGTGGCACAGACGCCAAACTCGGTGCCTGTAATACCTCCTGCCAGCATGCCCCCGGATCCCCCTAAAAAGAATCCAGCCACCCCCCCGAGGAAGAATATCAACAGCATCCAAAACCATTTCATGTCACGAACTCCTTTTTGTCTCAGTTGTTGGTGTACTGCACGAGTTTTCTCAGAATTCACACCAGGCGTCTCTGCGCACTTACCCAGCGACATTGGCGCCAAGCTGACAGGCACCTTGAAGGCTCAGTAGATGCTGGTGAACAGCGTTACCTTCAGGCCATCCCAACCGCCTGATGCAGATAGGCCATGACTTGCTGATTAAGGCCCAGCTTGCTGGCGAGTTCCTGCATATAGCGCTTCTCGGCATCCGTGTCGACAGTAATCGCCATGAGTGACGCCGTATAAATCTGTGCCGCCACCTGTTCGTTGGGAACGGCTTGTACAATAGCGTCAGTGTCCATGGGCTTGCGCATTTCTTCCAGTACAAAGCGTTGCTCCTCATCGGTAATCCCGTCTTCCCGCAACTTGCCTACAAGACGTTCCGTTTCCTTTTCGTCAATACGGCCGTCGGCCTTCGCTGCGTTGATCATCGCCCGTATGGTGAGCGTAGCCACATCGCGGACCTGTTGTTCCTCGCGGGCATTGGCAGGCTTGCGCAACCCTGCAATGACTGCAGTCGCATCATCGATATCGATGGATTGTGCGCCGCCAGCAGATATTTCGCCCGCCATCATACGTTTCGCCAATGCCAGTGCCTGGGCAGCCAGGGCGCCAAATACGGCGTTTGCGCCTGCACCCGCCGAACCACCAAGACCGGGGTTGCCTGAGCCGCCGAATACCATTTTCCCAATGGTGCTGAGGATGTCTGCGGATGAGAAGCCACCACTACCGCCTCCTGTACCAGGTGCGCGTGCTCCACCGCCTAACACGGAGCCAGACATTTTCCCCAGCATGTCGAAAATGGAACCCGCAGAGCCTCCGCCCGGCAGGCCCGCTGAGCGGCCGGCAGCCGTACCAAAGCCGCTGTTACCGAATGTGGTTTCAAGGCGCCCCGATGAGGCCCCCATCTTTGCTTTGATGAGTGAGCCCAGAATATCGATGGTATTCATGAATGTGTCTCCATCCGTTGGGTCCTTGCGGAGTCTAGTATCAAGATAACTACCGTGATCCTGACCAGAGGGTTAGGAGCGTCTGCGTCCCGCGCCAGGTGGACGCATCCAGGGTTGTGGACCCCCTCTGGTACCAGGCATGGGTGATCCGGGTGGCATCCTCGGCGAACCAGGGGGCATATTCCAGGGGGGTGGCGGTGGCTTTTGACCCGGGGGACTATTTGCCAACGCCTGTTCCCAGGCCGCCTTTCGCCAGCCCTGCATCTGAACAAACGCTGCAAATTCCTGCTGTTGATGTCCTTCGAAGCGTTGCTGCTCCTGTTGCTGATAGGTAGCAAACTTCTCCAGGTCTTTACGCTGCTTCAGATCCAGCCCGGTGAGATCCTGTTTCTGATGTGCACGGAAGGCTGCCCAGTCCTGTTTCCACCACTCTTCGTCGAGGTCGTCCTCATCCAGCTCAGGTGTCGGTTCGTGCTTTTGTGGTGCCGCCTCCGTGCTGGCCTGGCCGGATTGCCCCGCGGGTGCACTGGTTTCCGGCTGCGGGGTCCCCGGAAGTTGCGCATTCAGGATATCCTTAACGCGTTCCAGCAGGGAGTCGTCATCACTATCCCTGGATGATGGTTCTGTTTGTTGCGAATCCTGCCCTTGTGTTCCTGGCAGGGGCGCATTCAGAATTTCTCCCAGCTTGTCAAAAAAACCCTTGTCTTCTTCTTGTGCCATAGTCTGCTCCTTGAATACTACCGCTGTACCTTGATGCGCTTCGTTAACCAGACGAGGAGCATTGCGCCAGCCAGTGCGGCTATACAGGTAGCGATAAGGCCTCCAACCGTGCCGCTGCCGCCAATACCAAGCAGCGCCAGACCATAGCCGCCAACAACGCCACCGGCAATGCCGAGAATCATGTCGCCTATCTTGCCAAAGGGGGGCGTGCCACCAATAAAATTTCTCGCGACCAATCCTGCAACAGCGCCAATCGCCAACCAAACTAACAAAGACCATGCTGGCATATCCATTACTCCTCAGATAATGATTGGATCAATCCTTCTGACTCTGAATTGATCGAACTATGGGGATCACCTATCCAGTGAAGCCAGTAGGTAGTCCCTCCAGTATGCCGAAAGACCGCTCTCGGAATATCAGGCTGCAGAGGTGTTATTTTACGATACCAGCAGACAGGAAATCTACCGAGATAGGGGAGTGAAAACCTGTACCTGTGGGGAGCATTCTCACGACAGTAGGCGATACCCTTCAATCAGTTATGTTACCAAGGTACGATAGACAACTTCCCTTTGGGTGTACTTGCAGGCTGACAGGATTCCGGCGCTGGCAACGCCTAGGAACCGTTAGATTCAGGTTTTGGAGCCCCGCCGGCAGGCGTCGGGCCGGCAGGTCATCGCCAGCTACCTTTCACGCAACCAGTGTATTGCTCGTCGATTGCATTACTCAGCCGCAGGACCCGGATTCCCCAGTAACTGATTGATGGCCAGAACCAGTTCTTCAACTCGTGCCGGTTTTTCTAACAGCAAGCTGTTATCCGGCAGGTAGTTGCTGGTGTCTGCGATCGTTGTATCTCCTGTCAGTACGATCGCTGGAATCGGGCTGCCAGTTTTGGCACGAAGTTGCTGGATCAGTTCCGCACCATCGCAGTCGCCAGGCAGGCGATAATCGGTAACGATGATATCGGGGGCTGGTGTTTCTGATAAAATCAACCGCAGCGCAGCTTCAGCGCTGGAGGCAGCCTTGACAGTGTAACCAAGCGCTTGCAACAGACCATAACTCGCGTGCAGGACAATCTCATCATCCTCGACGAGAAGGATGCTGCTGCCTGTTGACACATCATCTGTTTTGAGTGCAACTGGATTTACGACATGCGTTTCCTTCTGGGTTCTATAGTCCAGCGGCACTCTGATTGCAAAGCAACTACCCTTGCCGGGGACAGAATGCATAGAGAGTGTATGTTTCAGGAGTTCTGCCATGCGCTTAACGATGGCAAGCCCGATTCCAAGCCCTTTACTCCGGTCACGTGCCGGGTTGTCCAACTGATAGAACTCTTCGAAGACAGACTCCTGCTCCTCTTCCGGGATACCAATACCAGTGTCCCGTATCTCGATACGTAACTGGCCACCCAGCCGACGACAACCAATCACAACTTTGCCCTGCTGGGTGTATTTGATCGCATTACTGATCAGATTCTGAAGGATGACTCGCAACAAGGTTGGGTCACTGTGTACCACTGCGTTACACGGTACAAATTTCAGGACCAGCCCTTTTTCCATGGCCGTGGTCTGGTACTGGTCCTTTAGCTGGCTCAGTAGATGCCCCAAATAGAAAGACCTCATATAAGGTTTCAGGGCAGCGGCATTCAGCTTGTTGACATCAAGCAGGCACTCGAGCAGCTCCTGCATTGCCAGTACTGCATCACCGAGTTGCTTGATCGGCCCAGCAAGTTCCGGGGAGGTGTTATTCAACGTCAGAATATCCTTGTACGAGGAAATTGCCTGCAAGGGCTGTCTCAGATCATGGCTGGCAGCAGCGAGAAATCGTGTCTTTGTAGCGCTGGCGCGTTCGGCAGCATCTTTGGCATCTGCTAACGCTCGTTCCATCCGCTTTCGCTCAGTGATGTCCCGGGCGAATATGGCAACCGCTTGCGGCTTTCCCTCATCATTCAGTACCGGGGACATGTTGTTGTCATACCATCGTCCCGCACGATAGTCCTCAAAACGAACTGACTTCCCGCTGTTGATCACCTTGTGCGCATACTCCAGCCGCTCTTTTGCGCGTTCCGGGGACATCAACTCACCAAGTGAACAACCCTTCAGTTGCTCGACGGTCTTGCAGAACCTCTGGGCCGCCCGTTCGTTGACGATTTCCATCCTGAAACTGGAATCCAGCAGCACGACCACATCGTCACTGGTTGCGTTGATTAACGCCTTCAGTCTCTCTTCGCTGTTATGCAGAGCCTTCTCCGCTTGTTTGTGATCATTGATATCGCTCATGGTACCGACCATGCGCAGGGGTTTACCACGCTGATCCCGCTTGACCACCCGACCTCTCCCAAGAACCCAGATCCATTCCCCATCCGCATTTTTCAGGCGGTGTTCTTCTCGCCAGGCAGTGGTTTCCCCTGCCAAATGGGAATGCAGGGTTTTCAGTACACGGGGCTTGTCTTCAGGATGGATACGATCTTCCCAGGTTGAATAATTGTTTTGGGTCTCTTTCTCACCAAGAATGCTGTTCCAGCGAGGGCTGTAATACACCGATCCAGTGTTTACCTCCCAGTCCCACAAACCATCCTGACTAGCCTCCATTGCAAGGCGGTATTTTTCATCACTATCCTGGAGTGCCTTTTCAATACCTTTGCGGTCTGTGATGTCAATGAGGATACAGTATGTATACAGGTACTGACCCTGATCATCCCGGACGATATGGCCGCTCATGGACACAAGCTTGGATGTACCATCCTTGCAACGGACTTCGAATTCTATCCCGCTGATTGGGCCGCTGCTTGCAAACTCATGGACGGCATGGGGCAGCGTATCTTCAAAACCTTGCAGGAGGAAATCGCCTAAGTACCGTCCAAGTACTTCCTCACGCCTATAGCCGAACACATGCTCGCACGCCTGGTTGACCTTGATCAGCCGGCCTTCGCCATCCAGTAACAGGAAGGGTAGTGGCGCCTCTTCGTAGAGCCTGTAAAAATGGGTCTCGGAGGCCAAAACATCGGTTGACTTGGAAGAGCTCATTGCTAGCTATTCATCTCGCGTACTCAATATCCAGGGGCCTGCCCACGCCAGGCTTTCTCAGCTTCCAGATCCATCCATCATACAAAAAGTGCAGAAAAGAACTGCCAACGATATAGGTGGCAAAGATAGCCCTGTCGTAATTCATCCCAATCAGGCAGAGTGCAATAACCAAAAGCGAGAACAAGCCACTGTAAACCCAGAGCTTTCTGGAGACCTGGCTCAG
This sequence comes from Gammaproteobacteria bacterium, assembly GCA_022340485.1. Classification (GTDB taxonomy): domain Bacteria; phylum Pseudomonadota; class Gammaproteobacteria; order UBA9214; family UBA9214; genus UBA9214. The sequence goes on from JAJDNX010000096.1 coordinate 24,601, forward strand.
GAAGGTAGCTGACATGGGACGCTTCCTGTACTTTTTCTTTACGTACAGATTAACAAAAGCGATATATTCAATCCCGTGTGAGAAGGCAAATACAATATAGCCAGTCACCATGTCAAAGAGAAATATTGTGTACAAAAGCAAAATGGAAAGCACATACAAATTTTTCGGGATACTGATCTTGTGGCGGTTCCTATACTCTGTTGCGATATAAATTGTCGTAACCAGCAGGGCAATCACCAGGACAATGTCGGAGATTGCATTCATCAAACCCAAGTAGTCACCCAGGTACTCAAGCAGTGTCCGCCCTGCACGAAACCTCTGCAAGACATCTTGCTCCTTGTCTGGCAGGGTGAAAACAAGGTATCCAAACCAGCTGAAAATGACCGCCCTGTCGACCCAGGCGGTACCATAGCCTGCCTTGCGGGAATAGATTCGGGTCAGACCATACTTTTGAGCCACTGAGTGGTACATGGTCCACACGACAGAAAGTGTCAATAAAACTGCAAA
>JAJDNX010000145.1 GCA_022340485.1 Gammaproteobacteria bacterium
CACTGGCTATGCTACAGGCCAGCCGCGGTTTTACTGAGGATGAGGTATTGCGTCTGGCGGCGAGTCTGGAGCGCGCCAGCGAACACCCGCTGGCCGAGGCAATTGTGCGTGGTGCAGAAGACCGGGGGATGACCTTGAGTCCGACAGAGGATTTCGATTCCGTCACCGGCAAGGGTGTCGTCGGCAAGATTGACGGGCGAACAGTGGCACTGGGCAATCGCAGTCTGCTGGAAAATCTGTCTATCGATTCAGGTGGCCTGACACAACAGGCAGAAGCCGGGCGTATCGCTGGCCAGACCGTCATGTTTGTCGCCATCGACGGTAGCGCAGCCGGCCTGATCGGTGTTGCTGACCCGATCAAGGCATCCACGCCGGAGGCCATCGCCGATCTGCACCGTGAGGGCCTCATGGTGGTGATGCTGACCGGTGACAGCCGCACCACGGCCATGGCCGTTGCAAGCAGGCTCAATATTGACCGGGTGGAAGCGGAGGTCCTGCCGGACCGGAAGGCGGAGATCGTCAAGCAGCTGCAGTCCGAGGGCCGTATTGTGGCCATGGCGGGCGATGGCCTCAACGATGCCCCGGCACTGGCCCAGGCGCATGTCGGCATCGCCATGGGTACCGGTACGGATGTGGCCATGGAAAGCGCGGGTATCACGCTGGTCAAGGGTGACCTGCGCGGTATTGTGCGCGCGCGGCGCCTGAGTCGCCTGGTGATGCGTAATATACGCCAGAACCTGTTCTTCGCCTTTATTTACAATTCGCTGGGTGTGCCGGTGGCGGCGGGCGTACTCTACCCGCTGTTCGGCTTGTTGTTGTCACCGATGATTGCGGCCGCTGCGATGAGTTTCAGCTCGGTATCGGTGATCACCAATGCCTTACGCCTGCGCAATGCGCGTATTTAAGAGCTTACTCTCGAGGCACATGGTGTCTCAGGCTTGCGGCAGAATGTTTGCTGGTAGGATGATCTCGCGGATGAACGGTGGCCAGACCGTTCATGGTGTTCCTTGCAGCAGGGCTCGAGCTGTCGTTCCAGGCTGGCTGTAGCTAACGCTAATGTGCGGTCGATTCAGCTTGCACACCCCTGAGGCGGATATCCGTGCCGCCTTTGGCGTGGAGCCATCCATGTCCGTTCCGGCCGATCAGCTGCAACCACGCTATAACATCACGCCTTCACAGGATATCGCCGTGGTGCGCAGCAGCAGCGGTGGCGGGCGTGAACTGGCCATGGCACGCTGGGGCCTGGTACCTGGCTGGTCGCAGCAGGCACGACCAAAATTTTCCACTATCAACGCACGCATGGAGTCTGTTGCAGAAAAGCCGACCTACCGTGCGGCCTTCAGACGCCGGCGCTGCCTGATCCCTGCGGATGGTTTCTATGAGTGGCAGCTGGCAGGTGATCACAAGATACCGCACTACATTCAGTTGCAGGATGAATCCGTGTTTGCCTTTGCGGGACTGTGGGACCACTGGCAAGGGGAGCAACCGGGCTTTGACAGCTGTGCCATCATCACTCTGCCGGCCAGCGGGGTCATGGCGACCATACACAGCCGCATGCCGGCTATTCTTGCAGCGGCTGACTATAACGCATGGCTGGACAGGGGACTCGCAGACAAGTCAGAGATCATGCCACTACTGGAGCACAACTTGTCTGGCGAGCTGCAGGCCTATGCGGTGAGCAATTATGTGAACTCACCAAAGCACACGGGTGCACGCTGTATCGAGCCACGTTGACAGGCATCGCGACACCTATGGCAGTCATTGTGGGAACACCCTCCTCGCAGCAATTTGCAGCGGGGACGGCATCCCACAGATGGCTTATATCCATAGCCTCCATCTGCAAGCCATCGGCTTCAGCCGTGGCAGCATTCACAGGTAGGCAGGTGCTATGCAAGAGCCCGAGATGGATGAAGAATCAGGGTGAATTCTGCGTTCTTGAGAGCTCTCAGGCATGAGCTGCCATGACCCTCAGCGAGCAAGCGCCTGATCAGCCGCCTCGACATCCAGCAGCACTGTCATGCGCCGTCGTGCCGAGATGCGGGTGATCGGCAGATCCGCGCCCTGTTGCCATTGCCGGATAGCCCAGCGTTTGCCCCTGCCGGTGACCAGTACCAGCACCTCAAGGCTGTCACTCAGTGATGCAGTACTCAGGCTGACACGCTCGGGAGGTGGCTTGGGAGCATGCTGCACCGCATGCACGAGTTCACCCGGTGGGTGGGCATGGCCGGGAAACAGACTGGCCGTATGACCATCTTCCCCCATGCCAAGTAGCACCATGTCAAAGGGGCGTGCCTGAGCGATCTCTTCGGCATAGTGCTGTGCTGCAGTCACCGCGCCGAGCTCCGCAGGTATCGGATGGATGTGATCTGCAGGGATCTTTGCCGTTGCCAGCCATGCGCGTTCCGCCATCTGGCTGTTGCGGTCACTGTGCCCGGCCGGCAGGCAGCGTTCATCACCGAAATAGAGTTGCCAGTGGTTCCAGTCGGCACGTGCACCGGCAAGGTGCCGATAGACCTGTTCGGGTGTGCGCCCGCCCGCCAGCACCAGGCGAAATACTCCACGTTCCTGAATGGCACTGGCAGCGGCCTGCAAAATCAGAGCGGTCGCTTGTGTGGCGATTGCGTCGGCGTCAACCAGGATCTGCCAGTCGAGGTTATCCGCTACGGCTGACATCCCTGTCAATCGATGCTGCAGACCTTGCAGGGTCGCCAGGCGCGGCCATCCTGCGCGATCAGGTCTTCCGCGGCACGGGGTCCCCAGGTGCCGGCGGCATAATTGGGGAAATTACGCGGTGGTAACGCGTGCCAGACATCGAGTATCGGTTCCACCAGTTCCCAGCCGGTCTCGATGACATCGGCACGCTTGAACAGCGTCGGGTCGCTGTTCATGCATTCATATAACAGGGTTTCATAGCCGGTGGTCGGGCCGTCGCCGAAATAGTCGCTGTAGCTGAAGTCCATTTCCACCGGACTGATCTGCGGTATCGGACTGGGCACCTTGGCATTGAACGACATCCCGATCCCTTCATTGGGCTGTATGCGTAATACCAGGGTATTCGGCGGCACCTGTTCGCGGCGCAGCAGTGAGTCACGGAACATCATGTTGGGTGCCTGCTTGAACTGCACCACGATTTCGGTATACCGACCCGGCATGCGCTTCCCGGTGCGCAGGTAAAAGGGCACGCCGGCCCAGCGCCAGCTGTCGATCAGCAGCTTCATCGCCACAAAGGTTTCTGTTGCAGAGTCCGGTGCAACGCGTTCTTCGTCACGATAGGCGATCGCCGTTTTGCCACTTGTGAGGGTGCTTTCCCCGTACTGTCCGCGGACGACTTGCGTCAACACCTGCTCCGGCAGGATCGGTTGTATGGCGCGCAGGATCTTTGCCTGTTCATCCCGTACTGCATTGCCGTCGAGTGAGTTGGCAGGTTCCATGGTCACGGTCGAGAGCAATGCCAGCAGATGATTGGGTACCATGTCACGCAGTGCACCGGTCTGGTCGTAGTAGCCGCCACGGCTCTCCACGCCGATGGATTCGGCCACGGTAATCTGCATGTGATCGATGTAACGGTGGTTCCAGATCGGTTCTACGGTGCTGTTCGCAAAACGGTACATGAGTATATTCTGTACCGTTTCCTTGCCGAGATAGTGATCAATCCGGTAGATCTGGTCTTCATGAAAGGCCGCCTGCAGGGTGTTGTTCAGTGCGCGCGCGGAGGCCAGGTCACGCCCAAAGGGCTTTTCCACCACCAGGTGGCGCCACTGATCTCCGTGTTCCGTTGCCAGGCCGGCTGCGTGCAGCTGCGTGGCGATCTCGCCAAAGGTATCGGGCGGGGTCGCCAGGTAGAACAGGCAGTTGCCGCCGGTGTGGTGGCTCGATTCGATCTCATCCAGCATGGTCGACATGCGCTTGTAGGTGTCTGCGTCATTCAAGTCGCCGTTGAGATAGTGGATGCGCTGCAGCAGTTCCTGCCACAGGTCTGCAGAGATGTCTTTGCTGATAAACGGGCGCGCAGTCGTATCGATATAATCCCGGTAGGCAGCTGCATCGCGATCACGTCGCTCGACAACAATGATCCTGAAGTGTTTGGACAGCAGACCATCCGTCATCAGGTGATAGAGGGCCGGGAACAGTTTGCGTTTGGCAAGATCGCCACTGGCGCCAAAGATCACCATGACACCCGGTGGCGCCTGTGGCACTTCGGCCTTGCGTGAGGGCAGCACACTCATTGCCCAGGCTTCGGCTTTTCGTGATGCCCACCAAATTCAAAGCGCATGGCGGATAGCAACTGATTGCCAAAGTCTGCCGCGTTGCGTGAATTGAAACGGTCATACAGGGCCGCACTCAGAACGTGCACCGGTACCCCGGCCTCAATGGCCGCGATATTGGTCCAGCGTCCCTCGCCGGAATCCGACACCCTGCCGGAAAAGTTCTCCAGGCCGGGGTCCTTGCTGAGGGCATTGGCGGACAGGTCCAGCAGCCAGGAGGAGATCACGCTACCGCGTCGCCACAACTCGGCTACTGCGCCGATGTCGATGTCGTACTGGAAATCCCGGTCGTCGCGAAGCGGTGCCGTCTCGGCGTCGTGTTCCTGTGACTGCTTGCCGATGTTGGCATGTTTCAGCAGGTTAAAACCTTCTGCGTAGGCTGCCATGATGCCGTATTCGATGCCGTTGTGGACCATCTTGACGAAATGTCCTGCGCCGGACGGTCCGCAGTGCAGGTAGCCACGCTCTGCGCTCAGGTAGTCCCCGCTACGACCCGCGGTCCGCGGAATCTCGCCGTGCCCGGGTGCCAGTGCCGCAAACACCGGATCGAGCCGCTCGACACTTGCCGTGTCGCCACCGATCATCAGGCAGTAGCCACGCTCCAGTCCCCAGACACCGCCACTGGTGCCGACGTCGAGGTAGTGTAACTGCCGGCTGGCGAGTCGATCACTGCGTGCGATGTCATCCTTGTACCAGGAGTTGCCCCCGTCGATGAGGACGTCGCCAGGTTGCAGCAGCGGGGTGAGGTCATCAATGAAGCGATCCACAATGGCGGCCGGTACCATCAGCCAGATGGCACGCGGGGCATCGAGCTTGCTTACCAGGTCCTGCAGGTCATCTGCACCCACGGCGCCTGCCGCGACCATCTCATCGACCGGCCCGCGACTGCGGTTGTACACCACGCATTCGTGTCCGGCCTTCAGAATTCGACGCACCATGTTGGCGCCCATGCGTCCCAAACCAACCATTCCAATTTGCATGCCTGTTTCCTTGTCTTCCTAGCCCAGTATGTCAGGTGATCTTTCTACAGGAGCGGATGATCGTGTAATGGCGATGGCTGGGCCGCTGGTGCGTAACCCGACGGGTTGCCGTACGAAAACCTCGTGCTCCTGCAGGCAGTGTTCATGGTAGTACAGAGTCTGTGTGTGTCATTCGTCGGTGGTAACGGCATTGTGGGAGGCTGCATAAACTGCTGCACCGTGCAGGGCTGCCATGTCATTCAACACCACGCGTACCGGTATGCATTCCAGTAACCCCTGCATGCGGCCCTTGGCTAAAAAGGCCTTGATAAAAGTGCCATCCTGCAGTTGCGGTAAAATCTTTGGCGCGATGCCGCCAGCAATGTACAGGCCGCCGGTCGCCATCAGTTTCAGTGCTAGGTTGCCGGCCTCGACCCCGTACAGGTGTACAAAGAGACCCAGCGCCTCTGTACAGATGGTGTCACGTCCTTGCTGTGCAGCGGCGGAAATCACGGCGGCCGCATCCCCTTCTTGCATCTCCTGCTGTAACCAGTCGGGCACCGGTTGCTGGCGAAGCTGGCACAGGCATTCATGGATGCTCACCAGGCCGGCACCCGAAACCACACGTTCCCAACTGACATGCTGGTGTTGTGTTTGCAGGAAACGCAGCAAGGCCATGTCCAGTTCGGTCTGCGGGCTGAAGTCCGCGTGTCCGCCTTCGCAGGCAAAGGGGTGATGCTTGTGACCATCGAAATAGAAGCCGGCCTCACCGAGACCGGTACCGGCGGCGATGATCGCGGCATTGCCGGCGGCATGTTCAATCCCCGCTTGCAGGGTATAGACATCGTCCGGCGGCAGGGTGCGCAGCCCCCATGCCGTCGCCTCAAGGTCGTTCAGCAGGCACACCCTGTGAATCTCAAGCTGCTCGGCGATGTTAGCGGAACTGATTTGCCAGGGCAGGTTGGTGATTTTGGCAGTCTGCTTTTGCACCGGACCGGCAACCCCGAAGCAGGCGGCCTTGAGCGAGTGCGGGTGGCTATTCTGAAAATCGGCAATGATTTCGTTCAGCGACGCATATTGCTGGCTTGGATAGCTGATCTTTGTCAGCGTCTCCAGTTGATGACCGCTGACAGTAAACACCGCCAGTCGGGTGGTGGTGCCGCCGATATCGCCGGCAAGTATCGATGTTGCAGTATGCATCATTTAAAAGCAGGGTTTCACCGGTGCATGGTTGAAGCGCTCGATGCTGGATAATATCTCATGATGCGCGGCCTCGCGATCCTCCCAGCCCTCGATCCTGACCCACTTGTTGGCCTCGAGGTCCTTGTAGTGGTCGAAGAAGTGCGCAATCTGATCGAGTAACTGTTGTGGCAGGTCCTGCATGGTCTGTATGTGACGGTAATTCGTGGCAAGCTTGTCGACCGGAACCGCAAGCACCTTGGCGTCCGGGCCGGATTCGTCCGTCATCTTCATCATGCTGATGGGACGGCAGCTGATCACCGAGCCGGTGATCAGCGGTATGGGGGTGATCACCAGCACGTCCACCGGGTCACCATCCTCGGACAGGGTGTGTGGCACGTAACCGTAGTTGCAGGGGTAATGCATGGCAGTGTTCATAAAGCGGTCCACGAACATGGCACCAGTCTCCTTGTCGACCTCGTATTTTACCGGGTCGCTGTGTGCCGGGATTTCGATGATGACGTTGACTTCATCCGGTACATTGTTGCCGGGGGTGACTCTGTCGAGGTTCATGTCGGTGGACTCGTTAGGGTTGTGAAGTGTGATGGTACCGTTTATGAAAGGCTGATGAAATGCACACAGCAAGATGTTTTTCATGCTGGCCATGCCAAGACTGAGTACGGTAAAACCATGAAGAATCTTGCCGGGAAAAGCTACAACCTCGAATGTTGCGCCGGGCAGGGTATTTCGGTAACAGACTGATTGTTAATACAAAAACCACTTATATATTGCCTTGCACTAAGACGCCTCTGTGGCTACCGATAAGCAGCCGTATCTTATCCAGACACAATGCCAGTTCGGTGTGTTGCCGCGATCTGCTGGGTGATCTCGGCAGGTACGCCGGCTGTCTCCGCAAATTCTGTCCACTTCATTACCGCTGCCTGCACCTGCGTGAGGATCTCGAGTCCAAGGCCACGTTTCATGGACGCGAATTTTTCACAGGCCACAAAATCGTCCAGCTGAAAATCATCACGCTTGCCATTGAGTGTCATTTGATGTGTGCTGGTCCAGTGGCCGGTCGGGTTGTAACTATAGGTCATGTCGAAGGCGGGTGACAGCGACCAGGTCCCGGACTTGTCCATCAGGAAGGCGATGTTCTTGACGTGGTCATCCTGGTTGCGGGCGATGATATTAAACACCATTCGCCGGTATTGTTCCTCGATCTGGCTCATCGGCAGGTTCAGAGCACGCATCGCCTGCAGCGCCTGTTCATAGGAGTAGGCGCCAGCCTGGTTGAAGTCGTAGTGGCACAGTGCGCACAGCGACTGCATGTGCAGCTTCTGGCCAGTGTCCGTGCGATCAAAACGTCGCGCCATGAAATGGTTGCGCCCGTGTTCCTGCAACAGTCGGCACTCGCTCATCTCGATACCGGCGGCACGCGCCATCAGGGAATAGGCATACTCGATCAGGCCGTAGCCGCGGGGGTCTTCCAGTTCCTTGTCGCGATTGCCAGAGACACCGTCAAACTTCAGCAGCCAGTAGGAGAAGCCTTTGCCTGTGCCCACCTGGCCGGAGCGCACCGTATTGGTCTCCGGGTTCCAGGCAATGATTGCCTTGGCACGCGCGCCACCGGCCGAGGTGCCGACACGGAGGATGTCCTGTAAAGCCGCTGCCCTGTCTGCTGCCATGAACGAGCCTTCCAGGCGGCTGCGCTGTGTCAGGATTTCACTGGCAAGATCGACCAGGGACTGCACGTCGATTGCCTTCCCGTGTTTCGGGGACGGGCCGAGCGCCGGGCTAAACTCGAGCGCACCCATGCCGCGTGTGCCGGTGTAGCAAAGCCGCTCCACGGGATTGAAACTCGCCGGGTCGCGTCCTTCCTTTGCCAGCCAGGTGTCGATGAGTGCGTTGCCAAAACGGTCCGGCAGGGAATCCGCCAGCAGGCCGGGGAGACCATGAAAGGTGATGCGGGGTAGTGCCGGGAAGGAATAGATGCGCTCGGATAACGGCATCATCACCGGTGCCACTTCAATGGCGCTGTCTATAAATGCCGGGTCGTATTCGAAATGTGCGAACTGCCGGTCATCGTCCCAGCTCACGGCACCAATGGTTCGCCCCCAGAGCATGACGCTTGCGACCGTCATGCATCGCTTCCCCATGTCCAGGGGGTGGTGGATGGCTTGCGCTTGCGTGGCTTTGAGGCGCGCTGCCGGGTTTTGCCCTGCAACCGGGCCTGTTGCAGTGGACTGATGGCGGGCTCCGGTATGAGCGCATCAAGATTCTCAAGCAACTGCAGTGTGCGTAGAATGCGTATCAGATTTGATGCCTGGGTGGAGTGACCGTTTTCAAGGCGTTGTATCGTCGGTGTAGATACGCCGGACTCGGTGGCCAGTGCGTCCTGAGTCATATTTCTGTTGAGGCGATAGCGGGCGATACGCTGACCGAGTTCTTCCAGCACAGCCGCATCTGACAGCTTGTTATCAAATTTCATAATAGATCAAATATGACATATTATTATGCAAAAATAAATATAAACTATCAAATATGATTTTTCGTAAGTAAAATATATTAAGTAATCAATAATCATGTTTTAATGAGTTATTTATATTATAAAACATTATTTATGATGTGTAATATATTAATGGCTTTGGTTAGTGCCCGTTGCGGACAACCACTGGCCAACCGAAATAAACCAGGGGAACTGTAATGAAGAATAACCGCGCCTTTCACAGACCGCTGTTGCTGTCTGTCCTTGGTATTGCGCTGCTTGCGCTGGCTTCTCCATTGCGAGCCGCGGATGCGCTGGTTGCGCTTGACCAGGGACAGCGTATTGACGAGAAAAGAAATGGCTGGTTGCCCTACCTGTTTGCAACCGATGAACTGGGCCTGGCGGCCGGTGTCGGCGGCTTTACAGCCGGTACACTGCAGCCGCAGACCAGCCTGTTTGGCACGGGATTCGTGACCTCGAATAAATCCGCGCTATTCTCCGGTGTCTTAAGTAATTACCGACTGGGTAACAGCCGATTCCTCACGGATACCTATCTGTTGCTCGACCATTTTACCGACCAGCGATTCTATGTGGATCTGGATCAGGATCCTTCGCAAGCCAAGGCGGGTTCGAATGATTCAGATAAGAATGATTACGTCTCGGGAACCAGCGATGAAGTGACCTTTAATTTCACCTTGAAGTACCCGTTAGCGATGGGCAATGCCAAAGTGGACCCGGTACCTGTCTATCGCCTGGATCATGGGCTGTTGTATGACGGCCCTGTCGGTGGCGCAGAGTGGAACCCCTTGACCAGCGGCAGGACGACACTGGCGACCCGGTTCTTTTATACCTACAGGGACTTGTCGGATTATGGTACTGACGTCGATCAGCTGGAGGCCAAAACCAATGGCCTTGATTTCTGGATTGAGTATGACAATACCGATTTTCCACGCAACCCAAGCAGGGGTAGCCGTCAGCAATTCATGGTAAGCCGCGACTTTGGCTGGTTTGACAGCTCCAACAGCTGGACCAACCTGGAGCTGGACATGGCCAAGTACTTCAACCTGGGCACCTCGAGCTGGTTCAGGCAACAGGTACTGGCGTTGGATTTCTGGACATCCAATACCACCAGCTGGGAAACCAGTTCGGACAATCCTCAGCAGGTCACGCATCGGCCGCCGCCGAATTATGGCTCGGTACTCGGTGGTTTTGATCGCATGCGAGCCTATCCAAGCGGGCGTTTTCGCGACAAGTCCGCCGTGTATTATGCCGCCGAACTGCGTCTGTTACCCGATTACCAGCAACTGCATGATTTGCCCATTATCAACTACTTTGAAATCGACTGGTGGCAGGTTGTGCCCTTTGTTGAAGCGGGCAGGGTGGCATCGGATTACGATTCCAATCTGTTCTTCAAGGACCTCAAGTGGGATGCGGGCATTGGTATCCGGCTGATGGCGTTTCGCGCGGTTGTGCGTCTGGACTGGGCCATTTCCGATGAAGGCAGCTCGGTATGGGCGATGATTTCGCAGCCGTTCTCGCGTTCGGGTAGCTAGTTCCGGTCCAGCAAGAGATACTCCCGCAAGGACACAAGGGGTATATTCTATTACGCGATGGGCTACTGCCCGGGTTACAGTCCAGTGACGAGTCGGCACGGGTTCACGGCCTTTCAGGATGTAATGATGTCGGGGCCTACCGAACGATTGTTTCCCAGGTGCTTTATAGGAGACTGCGATGACAGACAATGAACAACGTTTGCGGCAGGCGGCAAACCGGGTGCAGGGCAGAATGAGCGAGCGGCTCGGTGGCCTGTGGCTTGGCTTCCTGTTGCGGGGACTGCTGGCACTGGCGCTCGGGATTGGTGCGCTGTTCTGGCCAGGTGCAACGGTCGACCTGCTGGTCCGGCTGGTGGGTATCTTTGCGATACTCAACGGGGCCGCCGGACTGTTCAGTGCTTATCAGGCGCGTCTGCCAGATTCCTACCGGATGCCTGGATGGCTGAGTCTGGCAGTGGGGGCCATCTTGTTGTTTTGGCCAGGCGTGAGCGTGCGCTTGCTGTTTGTCATCCTCGGTATCTGGGCGGCGTTTCAGGGCGCCAGCCTGTGGCTGATGGCACGTCAGGCCGCGCCCGGGGATCCCGACAGGGGCTTGTTGAGTGGTGTGGGCGTGGCAGCGGTGCTGGTTGGACTCGTGTTGATCTTCTGGCCGGGCACGGGTGCCGTGGCTATTTCCTGGGTGATCGCGGCAATCGCACTGTTGGCGGGATGTATGCTGGTGTATATGGCCCTGCACCTACACCGTGCCAGCAAGGGAATCAGCAGGTTGAGACGCTAGCACGGGGTAATCCATGCAACGGTTCGAGGTTTGGATTCAGTGGGTTGGCAGCCACTAGCTGGCACGTATCAGGGGTAAGCCATGAATAACCTAAAAGTCTTTGTGTTGCTGGCCGGGATGACAGCGATCATGGGTATGGTTGGCCAGGCAATGGGTGGCCAGGGTGGCATGCTGATTGCGCTGCTCATCGCCGGGGTAATGAATTTCTACCTGTATTTCACCTCCTCGACAAAGGTGATGCATGCCTACAAGGCAAAAACCGTCACGCCTGAACAGGCACCGGAACTGTACGAGATCGTTGACAAGCTGCGGCAGCGTGCCGGCCTGCCGATGCCGACAGTTGGCGTTGCACCACAGCGGCAACCAAATGCATTTGCCACCGGCCGCAACCCGGAGAACGCAGTGGTTTGTGTCACCAGTGGCCTGCTGGACCTGGTAAACCGGGACGAGCTGGAGGGTGTGCTTGCCCACGAGCTGGGACATATCAAGAATCGGGATATGTTGTTGCAGACCATCTCGGCAACCATGTCGGGTGCAATCACCAGCCTTGCACGTTTCGGCATGTACTCGCCGCACCAGGGGGAAGGGCGTGGTTCCCCCATCGGTCCCCTGCTGACATTGCTGGCGCCCATCGCCGCGATGATTATCCAGTTTGCCATCAGCCGTACCCGGGAATTCAAGGCCGATGCGGTCGGCGCGGAAATTTCCGGCAAGCCACTGGCCCTTGCCAGTGCACTGCACAAGCTGCAGGCATCGGCGAACCGAATCCCGATGGATGTTTCTCCGTCCGTTGCACCGATGGCACAGATCAACCCGCTTTCGGCCTTCAAGGGTTTGTCGAAGCTGTTCTCGACCCATCCCTCGACCGAAGAGCGGGTGGCGCGACTGCAGGCCATTGCTGCCTCCCGGTCAGCCAGATAAAGAACCGCAAAGGGAAAAGCCTATGTCCGAGTCGACCGTCCGTACCGAAACCAGCCAATGGTCTTTGCTTCACCAGCGATTGCTGATCTGTATCTGGCTGGTGCTGGCAGCCGGGCTTACCGGTTGTGCCTCTATGCCTGCCTCGACCGAGCCACCCTATTTATCCATCATCTCGATCGAACCGGTGGAAGTGACGCCACTGGAGCAAAAGTATCGTCTCAAGGTGCGCATCCAGAATCCGAACGATCATGATATCGATATTTCCGGCATGAGCTATGTCCTGGAGGTCAACGGTCACTCGCTCCTGAAAGGTGTAAGTGATGATGCCGTGATGGTGCCGCGATTCGGGGAGTCTGTTATCGAGTTGAGCGGTGTCAGTACCCTGTTCGGGTTTGTGCGTCAGATCCAGGCATTACAGGATCGCCAGTCATCACGTATGGAGTACCGGCTCAGCGGCAAGCTCAGCCTCAATCGTGGTTTTGGCAGCATGCCGTTCAGCTATGAAGGTACCCTGTTACCACCCGCAGAGAATCCCGCCGAGATCTAGCTTGTTAGTGATCGGTCTCCAATGATGCCTCGTTACATGAACACGCATACCGGTGCTAACTGGCAACAGTTGCCGTTTCATGAGCACACACTTTTGATCCCTGTGGATTCGAAAAAACCCCACTCAAGGAGTGGGGCGGTGTGCTGTGGCTGTTTCAGGTATTTTTCTAAAGGCTAGAAATCGATCTGTCCGCGAACCTGAAAAATATTGACGTCCTCATCACCGGCTGTCGGATACTTGTCTACCGAGGTTGGATCCGTTGAAGCCAGAATGTAGTTCGCCATGAAGCGAATATTTGGTGTGGCATACCAGTTCACCCCCAGTGTGATGTCATCTTCCTTGCCACCCTCGATACCGCTGTCCTGTAGATCAATGGAGCTGTAGCGTGCGGCCAGTTCCCAGGCACCATGGCCGCCCTTGCCAACCACACTCTTTGGTTTGACACGGTCAAACGCACCACTGCTGATTTTATACGGGCGGCGTTCGCCGGTAAGGAACCAGCTACCAAAGACATACCAGCCATTGAACGTAGGATTTGAAGCACCATCCAGGCTGACGTTTGTCTGCATATATTCACCCTGCAGTGAGAACGGACCAAACACACCTGCAGCCTCACCACCATAGATGGTACGGTTGTCATAGTCTGTAATGTCGCCTGTGTCGACCAGACGCGTGTCGGTCACGTGTGATTCGGGCCGTTCACGAAACCTGACCTCGTCGCCATCACCACGATAACTGGCAGAAGCACCAAGATGGATCAGGCTGGTTTCGTTATTTATCGGCGTAAAGTAGGCGCGACCGGTCACTCCCCACGCCTGGTCTTCCGGGGTGCTCTCGTTATCGATTCCATCGAAGTAGTAGCCTGCCGCAGCACCCCACTTTTCCCCATGTGAACTGAGCGCAATGCCGGTATTACGGCTTGGTGCAAAGGCATTGGGTAGACCCCTCTCCATGAAGGTGATGTATTTCGAGCTGGTCAGTTCTTCCAGGCTGAATGGTTCTTTCTGGTTACCGAGAGTGATCTTTAGCTGGTCAAAACCCTGATAACCCATGTAGAAGTCTTTTATTGAAACTTCGTTCCCGGCAAAATCCACCTGTGCCTTGTAGAACCAGTCATCGTAGACGGTTCCCTTGGCAAACAGTCTGGCCCTGCGTAATTCTGCACCGTTGCCAAGTGGGGTTTCGTCTTCGTTGTAGTAGGCAGCATCAACCATTACACGGCCACCGAACTGGAATTGGAAGGCACCGTCCTCTGTCTGGAGCTTGAGTGCCGAACTGCCAGTATCGAGCACAAGCCCCGGTGGAGATTGTGCCGGCTGGGTAGCCGCTTCCTGGCTGGCGGCATTCTTCAATGATTGGTAATCCTGTTCACTGATCGTCCCCTTCTGGCGAAGCACATCGAGTAATTCTATCATCGTGTCATCGGCAGCCCGGGTCGCTGGCGAGAAGGCACTGGCACAGCACAGCATTACAGCGCCTAGTTGTGGTAATCGTTGTCTTCTATACACATGAGTCTCCTGTCTGAACGCAATGGGAAAATAACGGTTCAAAAAACCTGGAAACGGATTGTATTGATGCAATGTGACACTTGGATGTCAGTTGGCTTACGCTTTCGTGACACAGGAAATAGAGGGCTCGCCGCCACAAAGCCGGGATTTGCAGCAGTGCATGGCGAGAGGGTTAGCCGAGCGGCCAGGCGGTAGAGATCAAGGTCGCACGGGAGCTGTTGCAGCATCCTTTATGCCCGGCAACCGTTTCAGGATGGCTTGCATGAGGATTTTTGTGAAGGTACGCATTGTTGTGGCTGGATGCCGGGTCGGGTACCGGGTATGGTCTCCATCGTCATGCCAATACTGAACCCGGAGAAAATGGCGCGCCCGAGAGGATTCGAACCTCTGACACCTGGCTTCGGAAGCCAGTACTCTATCCAGCTGAGCTACGGGCGCCTTGAAGTGCGTGATCATACCGTATGTATCTGCTGGCTAGGAAGCCAGAGCAGCGATGATGCCAGCATCGTTGTATGCCAGCCGTGTGAGCGGGCAGCCCCGCCACTCGGTGCGCAACTGGTGGCACGAACGATTCCACCATCGTGGGAAGTGGCGGATGATGGCAGGCAAGTGCCTGATAATATTGATTATCCTGGTAATTTCATGTGTTTGGCGTTTCCAGTATAATTCGCCAGCATTCGTTTCCGGCAGCGGGCCATTACCATGTTCGCTATTGCGGTGGCGGTAAACGCTATGCTTTCAGATTAATCGGGAGAAGACAGTGAGTAAGGATAAAGAGTTTTTTACGACATTTTTTTCGATCATGGGCGGACTGGCCGTGTTTGCCATTCTCCTGGTTATTATTGCCAGTAACCTGACCAGTGAGGTCTCGGACTACAAGCCTGAAGAGATCGTCCTGGAGAACATCAAGCCGGTTGGCCAGGTCTATATTGCCGGTGAGTCCGAGCCAGAGGCTGCACCTGCTGCGGAGACAACCACGGCATCGGCCGGGCCGAAGTCAGGTGAGGAAGTATACAATGGCAGCTGCGTTTCCTGTCATGGCACCGGTGCGGCAGGCGCACCGAAGATGGGTGACAAGGCTGCCTGGGCACCACGCATTGCTACGGGTATAGACGCCTTGCTGGCGAATGCCACCAAGGGGCTGAATGCCATGCCGCCAAAGGGCTTGTGTATGGCATGTTCCGAGGCCGAGTTAAAAGGCGCCATAGAGTACATGGTTAGCAACAGCCAGTAATTCAGGTTGCTGGTGTTATTCGGGGCTGCCCTCTAGCGGCAGCCCTTTTTTTGCCTGCAGCGGCGCAGGTATCGTGGAGCGCAGGGATACGCGTGAGCGATGCGGTTTTTCCAGATAGTGTCCGGCGGATTGATACAGCAGGAAAAAAGTAATCAGGGCCTGGCTTGTCCGCCTGCAACACAGCGTTGCTGCGCCTCGATGGACTGATCAAGCAGTGTACAAGCCTCCTGATGAGGAACCGGTGGGCTGAACAGGAAGCCCTGTATCTCATCGCACTGCAGGGTTCTCAGAAAGTCTAGCTGCTCTTGCGTTTCCACGCCTTCCGCGATGACCCTGAGCCCCATGTTGTGGGCCATGTTGATGATGGCGCCGACAATGACGGCATCATCCGGATCGGACGTGATGTCACGGATAAAGGAGCGATCCACTTTAACGGTGCTGATCGGGAAGCGCTTCAGATGGCTTAGCGAGGAATAGCCGGTACCGAAGTCATCGATTGATATGCGGATACCGGAGCTGTGCAGTGTGCGCATGATAAATGCCGCAGTGTCAATATCTTCCATGATGGTGCTTTCCGTTATTTCCAGTTCCAGCTGGTGTGCGCAGATGCCGGTTTCCTCGAGCGCATTATGAATTTTTTCCAGCAGGTCACTCTGGCGAAACTGTATGGCTGAGAGGTTGACCGCGACACTAAGCTCGCTATAGCCGGCGTCCTGCCACTGCCTGATCTGCCGGCATGCGGTTTCCAGCACCCAGTAACCCAGTGAAGTGATCAGGCCGGTGTTCTCGGCAACAGGGATGAACTCATCGGGTGGAATCATGCCGATTTCCGGGTGGCGCCAACGCAGCAATGCCTCCACAGAATGGACCTTGCCGGTGACTAGATCGATCTTCGGCTGGTAGTGCAGATCCAGTTCGTTTCTTTCGATGGCATGACGCAAATCATTCTCAAGTTTCAGACTCTCGACGGAGTCCCTGTTCAGCTCTTCGTCATAGAATTGGTAATGGTTCTTGCCCTGTAGCTTGGCGTAATAGAGCGCAGTACTGGCATTTTTCAGAAGTGTGTCAGCGCTGCTGCCGTCATTTGGAAACAGGCTGATCCCCGTGCTGCAGCTCAGGTGAATCTCGTGTCCTTGGATATCGATCTGTGATGTAATTGAAGAAATGATCCGGTTGACAATTTCCCCGGTAAATTCAGTGCAGTCGAGGCCGGCAAGCAAAATTCCGAATTCGTCACCGCCGAGGCGGTAGATGGAGGTGACCGCATTGAGATCACTCAGGCGCGCGACTGAATCCGTGCTGCGCAATACCTCCACAATGCGGTGGCTGACAATCCTGAGCAGTTCGTCACCGATGTCATAGCCCAGTACACTGTTGATCCGGTTGAACATATCCAGGTCAAGCATCATGACGGAGGCGTGCTGACGGTTCGTTCTGCATGACTGCACCGCCGTGACAATGCTGCTATGAAACTCCTTGCGATTCGGCAAGCCGGTGAGAATGTCGAAATCGTCCAGGATAGCAGTCTCAGAAGGCATACTGCTGCCGTTGGTTGCAGCAGTTGCCTGTACTGTGATGCCCTGGATGCCACTGACCTGCGTATCCCGGTCGAATTGTCCAGGCAGCCAGGCGGTAACGCGGTTCCTTCCCGTGCGCTTGGAGTAGTACAAGGCCCTGTCTGCACGATCAATGAGCTCGCCGAGACTTTCCGGCCGGTGGTCTATGGTGGCAACACCGAAACTGGATGTGATGCTGATGCGGGTGTTGTCATGGGCACACGTAAAATCGATTTGTGCGATATTCTTGCGAGCACGTTCCGACATCTCGATGGCACTGTCAAGATCAATGCCCGGCAACAGGATACAGAATTCCTCACCCCCGTAGCGGCATACCGTATCTGTTGAACGCAGTGACTGGTGTAATGTTTCGGCAACCCTGAGAATGACATCATCCCCCTGTTTGTGTCCAAAGCGGTCATTGATTGACTTGAACAGGTCGATGTCCGTCATGATGCAGGCTAACGGGTGCGCATTGCGTTGTGCTGCCCTGAATACGGTTTCGTATTTATCAAAAAATGAGCGACGATTAAGGCAGTTCGTTAGCGAGTCCCGTGTAGCGAGTTCCTGCAGTATCTCATTCTGGCGCCTGACTTCGTCACGTGACTTCTTGAGCATCCCGAGCATGCCCTCGAGCTGGTCATTTTTAGCTTCCCGGCTGGTGATGTCATCGAAAGTAACCATGACACCGCTACGCTTTCCCCTGGGATCCCTGGTGGGTGCGCAGTTGACGGCATACAGTACCCTCTCACCATTGTCGTCAACCAGGTACACTTGACGCTCTGTCAACTGACAGTCCTCCCGGGTTGAAACTGTCCAGGGAAGTTCTTCTTCATAGACGTTTGCTTGTTTCCAGCCGAAGCTGGACAGGGATATTCCAGTTAGCTTCCTGGATTTGCTGCCAACCATATCAGCGAAGGCTTTATTGGCAATGACGATGCGCTCCCTGTTGTTGATCAGGGCGACGCCTCCGGGTAACGCGTCGAGGGTGTATTTGAGCAGTGTCGGGGCGAGGGCGGCCAGATCGATATGATGGTGATTCCTGAAGATGATAAAAAGGCCAATGGCAACACCCAGCACTGTCATTGCCGTGATGATGCCTGCCAGGTTTTCCAGGTGGAAATCGAGTGTTTCACCGAGCAACAGCGAGCCGATCATCAGGACAACCAGCCCGGTCGTCAGTCGCAGTGACAGAGGTATGTTCAGCATGCGATCCCGGTACCGGTAGGCTGTTTGCAGTGTTGACTGTGCGGTGCCATAACTCTTTGTAAGTGGGGAAATATAGGTCCCTGTGCACGATTGGGGCACAGTATGGAATGTCCCCTGCGTACGCATTGTGATAATTTTCAAGGCTATCGGCAGCGGCGCTGGTTTATTCAGCCATGCAGTCACAGGCTTTGCGAGGTGTTGCGGAGGTGCACCGTTGCAGCATGCCAATGCGAGATTGCTGTGCCTGAGCTCCACTTGGAAGGGCGTGCTGCAAATAAACCGTGTCTCTAAAGAAACTAGTGGAGATCACGATAGCCTTTGCGATATAAGTGACCGGGAGCTGCAACCCTCATCAATATTTGATTTTCTGCCTGGCAGGAGCCATCGGCTTATGAGCAAGCAATGGATGAAAGCATTGCAACAGACATCGTTGCTTGATGGTGGCAATGGAGCGTATCTCGAAACACTGTACGAGTCCTGGTTACATGATCCGGACAGTGTTGCTGAAAACTGGCGCGTATATTTTGAGGGTCTTCCCCGGGTTAATGGTCAGGAGCGTGGGGACGTCCTCCACTCGGAAATCCGCCAGGAATTCTCACAACTCACCGGTCGTTTACGTGGTCATCGCATTGCACGGCTGACGGGAGCGCGCCTGGGGCAGGAACGCAAGCAGGTGCGTGTCCTGCAGTTGATCAATGCCTACCGTTTCCGCGGGCATCAGCATGCGCATACAGACCCGCTGCGCCGTGTCGATCCGGAGCCGGTACCGGAACTTCATCTCGATTACCACAAGCTCTCCGAAAACGATTTCGGCCGGGTATTCCGCACTGGCTCCCTGGTGGGCCCCGAAGAAGCAACCCTCGCGGAAATTCTCGACGCCTTGAATCGGACCTACTGCGGGACAGTGGGTGCAGAATACATGCATATCACCAATACCGCCGAAAAGCGCTGGATACAGCAGCGCCTGGAAAGCGTGCAATCGCATCCGCTGTTATCGCACGAGCGGCAGCGCTGGTTGCTGCAGCGACTAACGGCTGCGGAAGGCATTGAGCGTTATCTGCATTCAAGGTATGTGGGCCAGAAGCGCTTTTCTCTTGAAGGCGGTGAAAGCCTGATCGTGCTGATGAGTGAACTTATCGATCGTGCCGGTGCACAGAATATGAAGGAAATCGTCATCGGCATGTCACATCGCGGTCGCCTGAATGTGCTGGTCAATATCCTCGGTAAGCTTCCTTCGGAACTGTTCTCGGAGTTCGAAGATGTGCATGACCGGATTACGATCTCCGGTGATGTGAAGTATCACCAGGGCTTTTCCTCGAATATCAGGACGAGTGGTGGGCTGGTGCACCTGGCACTGGCATTCAACCCTTCACATCTCGAGATCGTTTCGCCCGTGGTACACGGTTCGGTAAGGGCACGTCAGCAACGCTATCCGGAACATCCCGGCGGCCGGGTCATGCCGGTAGTGATCCATGGGGATTCTGCCTTTGCGGGTCAGGGCGTGGTGATGGAGACTTTCAATATGTCGGGCCTGCGCGGCTTCAGCACCGACGGTACCGTGCACATTGTAGTCAATAACCAGATCGGATTTACGACCAGTCATGTCAAGGACTCAAGATCAACGCTGTATTGCACTGACGTGGCAAAGATGGTGAATGCCCCGATTTTCCACGTCAATGGCGATGATCCGGAGGCTGTGCTTTTTGTTACCCAGGTGGCACTCGACTATCGGATGCAATTCAGAAAGGACGTGGTCATCGACCTGGTCTGTTACCGTCGCCACGGGCACAACGAAGCGGATGAGCCTGCGGCAACCCAGCCGCTGATGTACAGGGATATTCGTGCCCTGCCAACTACTCGCAGTCTGTATATGCAGCGCCTCATCAACCTGAAGGTAATACAACAGCAGGTCGCCGAACGCATGGTTGAGGAGTATCGTGCGCAGCTGGATGCCGGAAAAAGCGTAACGCCAGACGTGCTGTTGCACCAGCGAATCGACGCACAGGTCGCTGTCAACTGGAAATCCTACCTGGGGTACAACTGGGACGTCCCCTGCAATACCGCAGTCAGTATCGAGACACTGGAAGGGCTGGCAGCCGGCTTGCAGCAAATTCCTACCGGCTTTGAACTGCATCCACGCGTCGCCAAGGTGATCGATGACAGGCGCAAGATGGCCTCTGGTGCCTTGCCGGTCGACTGGGGTTTTGCCGAGGCACTGGCACATGCCAGCCTTTTGCATGAAGGATATCCCATTCGTATCTCCGGCCAGGACAGCGAGCGCGGTACGTTTTTCCATCGTCACGCGGTATTGCATGACCAGAAAACCGGTGATACCTATGTGCCATTACAGCATGTCAGTGAGGGACAGCCTCGTTTCCTGGTGGTCGATTCGTTGCTCTCCGAGGAGGCCGTGCTCGCCTTTGAATACGGTTATGCAACAACCGATCCGGAAACGCTGACGGTTTGGGAGGCGCAATATGGTGATTTCGCCAATGTCGCACAGGTTGTTATCGACCAGTTTATTACCTCCGGTGAAGCCAAGTGGGGGCGCTTGTGCGGACTTACCCTGTTGCTACCACATGGCTATGAAGGTCAGGGTCCGGAACACTCGTCGGCTCGCCTGGAACGCTTCCTGCAACTGTGTGTCGACCATAATATTCAGGTATGTAACCCGACGACTCCGGCACAGTGTTTCCACCTGTTGCGCCGGCAAATGCTGCGCAAGGTGCGCCGGCCACTGGTTGTCATGTCACCAAAGAGCCTGTTACGACACAAGAACGCGGTCTCCACCATGGACGAGCTGTCGAGAGGGCATTTTTTCCCCGTGCTCGGCGAACGCCTGCTCAGTGATACTCGCAGGGTAACCCGGTTGGTGTTGTGCAGTGGCCGGGTGTATTACGATCTGCTGCAACGCAGGCAGGATGTCCAGTTCGAACATGTTGCCTTGGTCCGTATCGAGCAGATTTATCCGTTTCCCTGGCGGTTGCTGCGTACCGAGTTGCAACGCTACCCGGCTGCCAGGGAATTTATCTGGTGCCAGGAGGAGC
Source organism: Gammaproteobacteria bacterium (assembly GCA_022340485.1). Lineage (GTDB taxonomy): Bacteria > Pseudomonadota > Gammaproteobacteria > UBA9214 > UBA9214 > UBA9214. Next base: position 21,245 of record JAJDNX010000145.1, read on the forward strand.
CGCAAAACCAGGGTGCATGGTATGCCACGCGGCACAAGTTCGAGGAACTCATTGGTGCTGAAAACAAACTTATTTATACTGGCCGCAAGGCACTGTCTGCCCCCGCGGTGGGTTATGCCAGCCTGCACGTACAACAGCAGGCCGAGCTTGTGAACAAGGCACTGGGCCTGGAGGCGCCATGACAACAGAGGTAAAGGTACCGGCACTCCCGGAATCGGTCAGTGACGGTGTGGTGGCCTGCTGGCACAAACAACCGGGTGATGCGGTCCGCCGTGATGAGGCACTGGTCGATATTGAAACCGACAAGGTGGTGCTCGAGGTACCCGCCCCGCAAGACGGTGTACTGGAAAAGGTCCTGTTTTCAGAAGGTGATACCGTGACCGCTGACCAGGTCCTGGGGCTGATTGGAGCAAATGGAACCGGACACGTGTCGCGTCTCAGTGCGAACCTTTCACAACAGACAGGCATCCCGGATAGTGCTGGCAGGCAGCAGAAGAAGCCGGGACCGGCGGCACGCAAGCTGATAGCAGAACATGAACTCACACCCGAACAGATCGTCGCAAGCGGCAGGTTTGGCCAGGTGACGAAGGGTGATGTACTGACTCATATCGAATCACAACAAGCCGCCACACCAACAACCGGACCGCAACCGGAGACAGGACCCGATACCGGGGTAACCGCCAGGCAGCCGCCGGCACCAACACCGGGTTTGCCGGAGATTGAAGAAGACCGCCCGCAGAAACGGGTACCGATGTCCCGTTTGCGGGCACGGGTGGCGGAACGACTGCTACAGGCAGTGCAGTCCACCGCCATGCTGACGACCTTTAACGAGGTCAACATGCAGCCAATCAAGACACTGCGTGAGAAGCACCGCGCGACCTTCGAGAAACTACACGGTGTGCGTCTCGGCTATATGTCTTTCTTTGTGCGTGCAGTGGCTGAGGCACTCAAGCGACATCCGGATATCAATGCGTCCATTGATGGTGACGATATTGTCTATCACGGCTTTTGTGACATCGGTGTGGCCATCAGTACCGACCGCGGACTGGTGGTACCGATCCTGCGCAATGCCGAATATATGAGCCTTGCGGAAATCGAAACAGACATACTTGAGTTTGCAAACAAGGGGCGAGAAGGCAAGCTGTCCATGGAAGAGATCACCGGTGGGACTTTTTCCATAACCAACGGGGGTGTATTCGGCTCCATGCTGTCAACACCGATTCTGAATCCACCGCAAAGTGCCATCCTCGGCATGCACAAGATTCAGGACCGTGCCGTGGTCGAGAACGGCGTGATTGTAGTACGCCCCATTATGTACCTGGCGCTGACCTATGATCATCGTATCGTCGATGGCAAGAGTGCGGTGACCTTCCTGAAGACCGTTATCGATCTGCTGGAAGACCCCGCCAGCATGTTGCTGGATTTATGATTGACGTATGAATAATCACTACGACGTGGTCATTATCGGTGCGGGCCCAGCCGGTTATGTTGCTGCGATCCGCTGTGCGCAGCTGGGCATGAGTACGGTCTGCGTAGACAACTGGCTTGGCAAGGATGGTCAGCCTGCACTTGGCGGGACCTGTCTTAATGCCGGTTGTATTCCCTCCAAGGCCTTGCTTGAAAGTTCGCACTGGTATCAGCAGCTGCAACAGGGGGCAGCTGCGCATGGCATCAAGGCTGCTGGGGTAGCGCTCGACATGGATGCAATGATCGATCGCAAGGATGCCATTGTCAGTGACCTGACGCAGGGTATTGCCACGTTGTTCAAATCGAATGGTATTGACTGGATTCAGGGGTTTGGACATCTGCAGCCCGAACGGCGGGTACAGGTCACGTTGCATAACGGGGAACAACAAATCATATCAGCCGGGCATGTCATTCTTGCGCCAGGGTCCACACCGCTGCAGCTTGCGGTTGCGCCGCTTGATAATGACCGAATTGTAGATTCGGCAGGTGCCCTGGGGTGGAACACGGTGCCGAAACGCTTGGGCATTATCGGTGCGGGTGTCATCGGCCTCGAATTAGGCAGTGTCTGGCGCAGGCTGGGCTCGGAAGTGATCTTGCTGGAAGCACAGGATGTGTTCTTGTCGATGGCAGACCAGCAAATTGCGAAGTCGGCTCTGAGGTTGTTTCGCAAGCAGGGACTTGATATCCACCTGGGTGCCTGCGTCAAATCCACCGCGATCACGGATGATGGTGTGCATATCAACTACGAAAACACCGAGACTGAACAGTCACTTGTTGTAGATCGCCTGATCGTCGCTGTTGGCCGGCAGCCCTGTACCGAAGGACTGGCCGCGGCGGAAGCCGAGCTGATACTGGACGAGGGCGGTTATATTCATGTCGACGATGACTGCTGTACCAGTGCACCCGGTGTCTATGCCATCGGTGATGCGGTACGCGGTCCGATGCTGGCACACAAGGGGTCTGAAGAAGGTATCGCCGTTGCCGAACGCATTACAGGTCAACACAGCGAGGTGAATTACGAAACGATTGCCTCCGTGATCTATACCCATCCGGAAATTGCATGGGTTGGCCGGACCGAAGAGGCGCTGAAGCAGGCCGGGGTAGCGTATCGAACCGGATTATTTCCGTTTGCGGCAAGCGGACGCGCACGCGCCATGCAGGAAACCGACGGCATGGTAAAAATACTGAGTGACGCG
>JAJDNX010000148.1 GCA_022340485.1 Gammaproteobacteria bacterium
CCTTGCTGGAAAGCCTGCAGACCCAGTCGCGCCACATCAGCGGCGTGCGGTTCAAGATCCGGCAGAAGCCTGACCACCTGTCCGCCCAGCCGTTGCATCAATCGTTCACCATAAGCGCCCCAGCCACTGCCCACACCAACCCAGTCCTCCCCGCTGAACTGCGGCACGGTGTCCGGGGAGCAGACACACTCACCGCCCTGCAGGGCCAGGATGTTCTCACCGATCCCTGTATAGCAGCCCCAGTAGACCTCGTCCTTGCGTGCATCCATGGCAACCATCGCCCGCGGCAGGCTCGACTCGCGCATACCCCCCAGTGCCAGGGCCGCCAGAGTCGAGACCGGGACAACCGGCCGCTCGGCAGCAAAGGCAATCCCCTGCACCATGCTGGCAGCAATACGCACGCCGGTGAAGGAACCGGGACCACGACCAAAGGCAATGGCATCCAGTTGCCTTATCGTCAAATCCGCCTCCAGCAACAGCGATTCGATCATGGGTAACATCAGTGCCGCATGTTGACGCGGTGCCAATGCATAGCGTTCCAGCATCCCACCCTCCACAAACAACGCAGCTGAACAGGCGGGGGTTGAGGTTTCAATAGCCAGAAGTTTGGGTGACATGGGACCGTGAAATGACTACAGGATCAGGTGACAGTCTCTGTGCAGGGTGAGCCGGCAGCCGCAAAAAAAGCATGCACCTGTTGACTGTCACCGGTGCATGGCATCTGCGGCAGGCTCTTCAGGAATACGCGGCCATAGGCCTTGCTGCGCAGACGCGGGTCGCATATGACCAGCACACCGCGATCGTGGCGATCACGAATCAGCCGCCCAACACCCTGCTTGAGGCTGATCACGGCGTGCGGGAGCTGGTAGGCCATGAAGGGATTGATGCCCTGCTCGCGCAACGCCTCGATACGTGCCTGCAGGATTGGATCACCGGGTGAACTGAATGGCAGCTTGTCAATGATGACACAGGATAGCGCTTCGCCACGTACATCGACACCTTCCCAGAAACTGCCAGTCCCCAGCAACACGGCATTACCCAGTTCCCTGAAACGTTCCAGCAACTTGCGTCGCGGGGCAGTCCCCTGTACCAGCAGCGGATAATCCAGCGTATCGGCAAGTTGTGCCGCCGCTGCCTGCAATGCCGAGTGACTGGTAAACAAAACAAACGCCCGTCCAGAACTCGCCTGCAGCACATCACGCACGCAGCCCACCACCGCATCCACATAAAGGGGTGCACTCGGTTCAGGCATGTTCGCGGGCAGGTACAGCAGGGCATTGTTGCGATAATCAAAGGGGCTGTCGAGTTTCAGTTGCCGGGCATCCTCGAGTCCCAGTTGAGTAGCAAAATGCTCGAAACTGTCGCCGACTGCGAGTGTTGCAGAGGTAAATACCCAGGCACAGGAAAGATTGTCCAGGCAATTCCTGAACAGTGGCGCCACGTCCAGCGGGGTCAGGTTCAGCCGAAATGAGCTACGAAAGGTCTCGAACCAGTGAATATAGTTACCGCTGGCCTGTTTCATCAATAAAGCCAGGCGTTCCTTCAGCAGCAGGGCACGCCCCCGACAGCTTTCCAGTCCCTTACCACGCTCTGCAGCGAGCTCCAACCAACCGGACAACTGTTGCAGACACTCAGATAATTGCAACAAGGCAACCTGCACCGCCGCATCCGCCGAGACCTCGGACCAGGCTGCGCGTCGCTCCGCGTGTCCCAGTGCCAGTCGCAATTGATGCGTCACACTTTCGAGCCGGTCTGCAGACTCCGGCAAGTCCTGCATGTCACCGGCTTCGCGGACATGCTCCAGCCGCGTATCGCGTACCAGGTCACGTAACTGATGGCTGCTCAGCGTGGTACCGAAAAAAACAGAGGCAACCTCGGGCAACTGGTGTGCCTCATCGATTATGAAGGCATCGGCACCGGGTAACAGTTCACCAAACCCCTCCTCCTTCAAGACCATGTCAGCAAACAAGAGATGATGATTGATGACGACGATGTCCGCTTCCTGTGCCTGGCGTCTAGCCTTCACGACAAAACATTCCTGGAAGTATTCACACTCCTGGCCAAGACAATTCTCGACCGTGGAAGTGACCCGCGGCCAGACCGCGGAATCCTCCGGAACCCCGCCCAGCTCGGCAACATCTCCGCTTGCAGTACGTGCCGACCAGGCCCGTATTTCTTCCAGTTCGTGCAACTGCCGGTTGGATAACTGGCGACCCTCGCTGGCAGCGGTCCCCATGCGATGCCAGCACAGGTAATTGGCCCTACCCTTGAGCAAGGCAGACTGCACAGGCGCCTTCAGTGCTGCTCGAACCACCGGCAGATCCTTGCCATACAACTGGTCCTGCAGATGGCGGGTGCCGGTGGAGACAATAATTTTCTTTCCCGATTGCAACGCTGGCATCAGGTAAGCAAAGGTTTTTCCAGTGCCGGTACCTGCTTCAACAATCAGGGTTTCCTTTGCCGCAATGGTGTCGGCAGTTGCCTGTGCCATCAGCTGCTGTTCCTTGCGCCGCGAAAACCCCGGTAGACTGCCTGCTAGCGGCCCGGCATCCCCGAGAAGGTCTGTGATTGCGGACACGGACAGTCAGCTGATGTCAACGAGCGCCCAGTTCCCGTGCACGCTGTTCAGCGACAGCGGCACCCGGGCTGTCGTTCAACTGCCGTCTCGCCTGCGCGATCAGCAACCAGTTGCGCGCTTGTTGCGCATAGTTGCCCGGGGCAAGACTGTTTGACTTGTTCGCCAGCTGCTCTGCCTGTGACGGCTCGCCCTGTGAAAGCCGTACCGTCGCCAGGTGGTACCAAAGGATGGGATTGTGTGGATCGATCCGTATGGCACGTTCCAGTGATGCGGCAGCAGACTCCAGGTCACCACCATTGGCCTGTTGTTCGGCCTGCTGCAGCAAGGCAACAACGGCTGCCGGCTGTCTGGAGGTCGCCACAGCAGCGGGCGTGCCCGGGGCACTTGTATACACCGGCACTTGTGGTTGTATCGACGGATGTTGTGCAGCTGCCGGTCGTCCATGCTCGACCACCGGTGTCGGCTGTCGTTGTGACGGCGCGCTACTGCAACCATGAACCAAGGCCAGCACCACCACCGCTACTGGCATATGTAAAGCGCTGCTTAACTTCACTGAAATAACTCCTTGAACCAGTCCACCGGGTCGGGCAGTGCCTTTTTCCCGGTTACACAGGGCGCCTGCTGCACCGGTCCACTCCCGCTTATAAAGGGCAATTGTACGGTATCCGGGCAGCTGGCATCTGCCAGTAACCCGGTTTTTTGATCCACCGTGTGATATTCGATCCCCTCAACGGCCGGCTGCACCCAGCCACTGTTATTGAATTGAGTGAACAGATCACGCCAGACACGCAGGGCACCTGTGGAACCTGTCAGCCCGGTTGTCTGGTTGTCATCACGACCTATCCATACCACACCGAGACGATCGCCGGTAAATCCTGCGAACCAGCTATCCCGCAGATCATCGGTGGTACCGGTCTTGCCGGCAACATCCACTGCAGCGGGCAAGGACTGGTAAATGCTGCTTCCGGTACCCTCACGCACCACGAAATGCATGGCCGTGTTGATTAAAAAGTCCGGCGCCGGCTCTATCGCTGACTGTACACTGAGAGGATAGCGCTGCAACGGGGTTTTATCGGCAGCGAGCACCGCATTGATGGCACGCAAGGGGGTTCGAAATCCACCGCTGGCAAAGGTCTGGTACATGCTGGTCACCTGCAAGGGGGACATCTCGACCGCACCCAGCACCAGTGAAGGATAAGGATTCAGGTGCTGTTCCACTCCCAGTCGCCGCAGTGTCTTGATAATGGATTCTATACCCAGGTCCAGGCCAAGACGTGCGGTACTGACGTTATAGGAATGCGCCAGGGCAAGATACAAAGGTACCTTGCCGTGATTCTTCCGGTCATAGTTACCGGGCTTCCACACTGCACCGTTACGCGCGGTAAACGTCAAGGGACTGTCGTCCAGCAAGGTCGCCAGCGTATAACGCCTCGGTTGCTCCAGCGCCGTAAGGTATACCGCCGGTTTCAGCAGTGAACCCACCTGCCTGTGGGCGTCCAGTGCCCGGTTGAAGCCTGCAAATGCCGGATCACGACCTCCGGCCAGTGCCAGCACCTCGCCACCCTGTACCGAGGTGATGACTGCCGCGCCTTGCAGTGTGTTGGCTTGCAATCCACGGTCGCGCTCCAGGCTGCCGAGGCGTGACCCCAGTACACCTTGTAGTTGCCACTGCACCTGTGGATCCAGCGTTGTGAAGATGGTCAGCCCCTCTGAGGTAATGTCTTCATCCCGGTAGTCACGCTGTAACTGGCGCCGCACCAGGTCAAGGAACGCCGGAAACGTATTGATGGCCGTTCTCTGGTAATCACTGACACCCAGCTTACGGGCCTTGGCACGCGCCGATTCCTCTGCAGTAATGAGTTCGAGCTTGGCCATCACATCGAGCACCAGGTTACGCCGTGCAATGGCACGTTCCGGATGTCGCCGTGGATTATAGTAGGAAGGTCCCTTAACCATGCCCACCAGCAGTGCATACTGGTCGATGCCTAACTCAGCCAGCGGCCGTTCGAAATAAAAATAACTGGCGAGCCCGAAACCGTGAATGGCACGGTTACCATCCTGGCCAAGATAAACCTCGTTCAGGTAGGCTTCGAGGATTTCGTCCTTGCTGTAATGCCACTCCAGTAACAAGGACATGATGGCTTCATTAAGCTTGCGAGTCAGTGAGCGCTCACTGCTGAGAAAGAAATTCTTTACCAATTGCTGGGTCAGGGTGCTGCCCCCCTGTACCACACTGCCGGCACGGATATTCGCATACAAGGCACGCATGATCGCCGCAGGTGATACTCCATGGTGTGAATAGAAATCACGGTCTTCGATAACAATCAGCGCATCCGTCAGGCTTACCGGGACCTCGTCGAGCTGGAGCAAGACTCGATCTTCGTTGTGTGCCGGATAAAAGCTGCCGACCAGCACCGGGTCCAGCCGCAACAGGCTGAGTGCCTTGCCACTGGCCGCATCAGTCAGCCTCGCCAGTTTGCCTGCGGAAAACGACATGCGGATATTCGCGGAGACATCCTGGCCATCCCAGAAATCAAAAGGCCGTGATATCAGGTGGAATTCATTACTGTTTCTTGAAAACTGGCCCGGTTCCCGCGGTGACACCACAGGACGGTAGTGCAACGCCTTCAATTCGGTCGCCAACTGTTCTGCCGTCATCTCCAATCCGGCATACAACTCCAGCGGACGTGCATAGACGCGTGCCGGCAATGACCAGCGCTTGCCGTTGAACTGGTGACGCACCTGAAAGTCCAGATAAGTCACATAAGCGGCCAGCAGGATCGCCAGCAGCAACGAGATACGTATCCAGAGGGGACGACGCGATACGACTTTCCGGCGTGACTTTCTTCGCCCACGCCTACGGCGTTTGACCATGTATGAAACACCTGCTGGGATTAGTGACTGAAGTTGCGGGCCATCATACCCGAATCGCTGAAAACTGCATCTTGCGCCGTACCGGGGGCAAAAAAAATCCCCGGACAGACCGGGGAGAATTTATGGAGACTTACAAATTCGGTTACTGCTTGCGATGTCGTGCCAAGCCTATCAGTCCGATCAGGCCAGAGCCAAACAACCAGACAGCGGCAGGGACCGGCACAACGGTGAATTCAGCGCGTACCAGCATGTCATCAAAGTCGCTGTCCATTCCGGGGCCTGTGTTTCGATAATTATCATTGTACGCAAGCACAAGATCCGACGTACTGGAGCTGGTCATAATCCCCAAGCCATGAAGATTGGTATCACTGGCATTATCCACCGGGGTCAATGCACTGGCGGTAGCACTGGTGAATCGGAAATCCAGGATTTCTCCGGCAGCAACATTGATGGAAAAACTTTGCCAACCATCCCAGTTAAAACTGTCATTGTTTTCGGTCATCGTGCTCGAGGAACCGGATTTGAAGCTGTTGGTGTACTTTGACTCGGCCGCGATGTAGTAAAAAGTAACGGTGCCATCCATGTCGACACTCAGTTGGGCACCGGTGCTCATCTCATTGAAGCCCTTGCTACCCAGATTGCTATTGAAACTGTTACCGGTGATTGGCAAATTCTGAGAATCTCCGGAAAAGACAAAGGCCGCATTTGCTGACAGGGAGGCCGCCAGGGTAATTGCACCTGCACACACGGTAGTAATCAGCTTTGACTTCCTGGCGGTTGCTGTTGGTTCTGTACTTACGCTCATTATTCGTTGACTCCTCAGATTATTGTTCTGAATTCTTGCGTTCAGCGCCTGACACTTTACGAATTGTTTTCACAACTTGACATTCTCGGGGAATAGTTCACGCACATCTGCCTGGTGAGGCATATCCTTCCCGATCACGTTCCTGATGGTGGTCACCAGACTTGAAGTGGTCTGGAAAGATATTTTCTGGTCTGTACCGACCTCTTCGATCAGGCCCGCGACTTCATCGCCAGAGGAGCCCTGGTACCGTCGGTATACCCGTACAATGTAACTGTCCATTCATGATGCCCTGTAATTTAGTTATTCTTAGTGCTATGCATAAATTGTTCTTGTGCGTTTCTTACAGCTAGCAATGTACGCCGGACGGACTTACAGATAACTTACACATTAAATTCTTGTGTACAGGTATTGAAGCAGGCACACATAAAAACTGCGCCAGCCTGCAAGGTGGCGCAGAGGTAATGCTCAGGACACAATCAGGCTGACTGTCTGTACAGTCGTGAATTGAGGAGAGACTGATAGAGCGACTCGGTTTCCTGTTCCGGTTGTAGACTGAGAGTAATCGAAAGTACCTGACGGCAACGACGATACACCGCCATCCCTTCCGAGATGCGCCCTGTCTGCAGGCAACAGTACATCAGTCGCTGGTGGAACACCTCGACCAGGTCATCCACGTCGGTGCCTTTCCGGTAGTAGCGCATCGCCCGTTCCCAGTAACCATGTTTTTCCATATAGCGCCCGACTTCCAGCAGGTGATGGATAAATTTGCTGCGCAGGCGTTCTTGCATGGATACCGACCAGGACGTGATATCATCCTTGGCCAAGAAGTGACCCTGGTAGAGGCTTATCAGCCTTTCCGTTAATTGCTCCAGCGTAAAAATCTGCTTGCCCGTGACATCACGCATCAAGATTCGATGTGATTGACCAAGCAGTCGTTCGAAGACCCACACATCCACCCAGCAATACTGCCCATCAAGTGACAACTTTCCATCTTTCAGCACCAGGACACGGTCATCCCCCAGCGTTTTGCGTAACCGGTGCAATGTCGTATCAAATGAACGCTGGGCAGTATCGCCATCAACCTCTGGCCAGAGCTCAGACATCAGGCTTGCAATGCTGACTTCACGGCCTCCAAGCGCAATGATTGTTTTTAACATCTCGAGTGGACGTCGTGGCGCCTTGCGGCCAAATTCAGGGGGCTTGCCATTCAGTAACAAAGAGAAACGCCCAAGAGTAAACAGGCTGACAAGTGCAGTGGCTTGAGGGCCCTGGTTTCTACTGCGGTCTGGCTCGGGTCGGTCGCCAAGTACGCCACCTCGCGACGGATCCGACTGGCGCCGACATGGCACCGGATTATTGGCCGTGTTGATCAATACAGGCTCAAAGCCCGCCAGAAAAAGTTGTTCTCCCATATCTTTCTCATCGCGTCACCGGAGGTTTCCGGTTTATGCCATGCCTCGCAGCTGTGTTATGGTTTGTCTGTCAGGTTTATCTATAATTACATTATGTTAGCGGCGCTTATTATTACATTTTCGAACACCATCCTTCAAGATTTACGCGGGCTCCATGCCTCACAGGACCTCAATATTTTTTCTGTACGTTTCTATTTTATTTACAATAAGTTAAGCACACTCGCTATAAATATCAATGCTGTCAGAGTGATA
>JAJDNX010000094.1 GCA_022340485.1 Gammaproteobacteria bacterium
CTGGCAGGCATAATCCGAGACTTCCTGGTCCTGCAGCAAGCCATCGGGCTGGCGGATGCGGCGCCGGTAACGGGACTCAAACACGGGTTCCAGCCCGCTGGAGACATTGTTGGCCAGCAGGCTGATGGTGCCTGTCGGTGCGATTGCCACAAGGTGACTGTTGCGTATCCCTGTCATGGCAATGGCCTCACGGATATCACCGGGCAGGGACTGGATAAAGCGACTCTTTACATAACGGTCTGCATCGAACGCGGGGAAACAGCCCTTTTCCCTGGCAAGCGCGATGGAGCTGCGGTAGGCAGCATGGCAGAGCGTCTGCATCACACGGGCTGCCAGTTCAAGGGATTCCGCCGAGCCGTAGCGGATGCCCATCATGATGAAGGCGTCCGCCAGGCCGGTAATCCCCAGACCAATGCGACGGGATTGCAGGGCCTGCTGTTGCTGTTGCGACAAGGGGAAGCGGGAGACGTCGATGATGTTATCCAGAAAGCGCACTGCCAGCGCTGCGGCCTGCTGCAGTGAATCGAAACGCAACTGCGCCTTTACCGTGAAGGGATGCTCGACAAAACCGGTCAGGTTCAGTGATCCAAGGTCACAAGCACCGTAGGCAGGCAGCGGGATCTCGCCGCAGGGGTTGGTTGCATTGATCTGTTCCCGGTACCAGAGATTGTTCCATTGGTTGATGCGGTCAATGAAGAGCACGCCGGGCTCCGCATACTCGTAGCTGGCGCGCATCAGCCGCTCCCACAATTCGCGTGCCGGCAGCAGCCGTGTGACCCGGCACGCGACCGGCTCATCATGGCCGGGCCAGTCGCGTTTGAGCAGCGTATCGCCCGTGGGTGTTGTGCCGCCTTCCGAGCGGGATACAGGAAACAGTAGCGCCCATTCTTCGTCACGCTGTACCGCCTGCATAAAGTCATCGCTAACCAGTACGGACAGGTTGAAATGCCGCAATGCCTGCGCATCCTGCTTGGCTTCGATGAAATCGAGGATATCCGGGTGATCACAGCGCAGTGTCGCCATCATGGCCCCACGACGGGCGCCGGTCGACAGCAAGGTTGCGCACATGCTGTCCCAGATCCGCATGAACGAGACCGGGCCCGATGCTACCCCCCCGACCGCCCACGCAGGACTGCCGGCGGGTCGCAGCGTGGAGAAGTCGTAACCTACCCCGCCCCCCTGCTGCATGGTCAGCGCCCCCTCCCGGAGGGCCGCAAAGATCCCCTCCATGGAATCCTCGATTCGGCCCATGACGAAACAGTTGAACAGCGTCACCCGACGACCGGTGCCCGCACCGGCCAGGATGCGGCCACCGGGAAGAAATCTGAAACCAGCCAGCAACTGGTAAAAGTCCTCTTCACGATCATCCTGCCCGTGTGTTTCGGCACCCGCCACGGCACGCGCTACCCGGCGCCACGTCGCCTCGATATCGTTATCGTAAACGGTTTTGCCGGCACGGTAGCGGTACCTGGAGTCCCAGACAAGCCGCGAAACTGGCGTTGTGAAGTAATCAGTTGACATCGTGAGCCATCAAGTGTGCATGCACCGCATGCGACTGCGGGAACGGCACCCATCGTTCAGTATGCGGCAACCTGGAGACTCAATCCAGCTACAGGGAATGAGAATGATGTGTTCTTTACTACTGGTGCAAGCGCCCCTTGAACGATACGATGGGCTGTACGGAGTCGTGGCAACCGCATGAACCAAGCAAACGACAAACAGGGGAGGTACCCGCGGTTGGCGCCCTGGTTGCTGATCACGGCGTTGCTGCTGCTGGCGTACCTGAGTTTTCAATACAGCGGCACCCCGCAGCCAAGCTACGAGATTGCCTACAGCCAGTTCAAGGAGCTGGCACGCGAGGGGCTTGTCGAAAGCCTGCAGCTGAAAGGCGATGCTGCCAGCGGAATATTGAAGGCCAGCGAGGCGATTGGCCCGCGGGGTGAGAGCGCAAAGCATTTCACAACCCGCATACCTGCATTTGGTGACGACACCCTGTTACCACTGCTCGAGAGTCAGGGAATCGAGTTGCAGGTCAGCAGTGAAACCGGCAAAACCGGTCCCCTTGCCATCCTGCTCTCACTGCTTCCCTGGCTATTCCTGATGCTGTTTTTCTTCTGGATTTACCATCGCACCGCAAGCGCACTGGGTGGGCGACTGGGCGGTCCGGAGGAATTGAAAAAGTTTCTCGAGGCCCCGGCACAGAATGCAGAACAGCCCAAGGTCACCTTTGCCGATGTTGCCGGTCAGGAAAATGCCAAGGGTGAAGTCACTGAGCTGGTCGAATTCCTCAAACATCCCGAAAACTTTCACCGGCTGGGTGCGGAAATACCTCACGGGGTGCTGCTGATGGGTGCACCCGGCACCGGCAAGACCCTGCTGGCGCGGGCACTTGCGGGTGAGGCCGGGGTGCCGTTTTTCTCCATATCCGGCTCCCAGTTCATCGAGGTATTTGTCGGCGTTGGCGCCGCCCGGGTACGTCACCTGTTCGCGGCAGCAAAAAAGAATGCACCCAGCATCGTGTTTGTCGATGAACTGGACAGCATTGGCCGCACCCGCGGCACCGGGCTGGGAGGCGGTCACGATGAACGCGAGCAGACACTCAACCAGATACTGGCTGAAATGGATGGCTTTTCCGGGCATGAGGCCGTAATCGTACTGGCAGCCACCAACCGTCCGGACGTCCTCGACCCGGCCCTGCTCCGACCGGGCCGCTTTGACCGGCATGTGGTACTCGATCTGCCGGATCGCAAGGACCGGCTTGCCATCCTCAAGGTCCATACCCGCAAGATGCCGCTTGGCGACAAAGTGGATCTCGACGGCATCGCGGCCGGCAGCCCCGGCTTCTCCGGCGCCGATATCAAGAACCTGGCCAACGAGGCCGCCATCATCGCCGCCAGAAAGCGACAAAACGAAGTGCGGATGCAGGATTTCGAGGAAGCCCGTGACAAGGTGCTGCTGGGCACGGTACGTACCCTGGCAATCCAGCCGGAGGAACACCATCGCCTTGCCGTGCATGAAGCCGGACATACCCTGGTGGCCTGGTTTCTGCCCCATGCAGATCCGCTGTACAAGGTCACCATTATCCCGCGCGGCGGTGCCCTCGGCGGTACCCAGCAATTGCCGGAAGAGGAGCGCCATACGTTGTCCGAAGAGTACCTCCGTGACCGGCTGGCGGTGATTCTCGGTGGACGCAGTGCCGAGAAGGAACTGCTCAAGACCATGAGCAGCGGCGCCGAGGATGACATTCACCAGGCCACTACACTGGCCCGTGCCATGGTGGCCCGCTGGGGAATGTCCGAGGAGATTGGTCCGGTTGATCTGCGGGAAAGCGAGGAACATCCCTTCCTGGGACGCGAAATCGCGCAACCGCGCCATTACAGCGAGCACTCCGCCGAAGTGGTGGATCAGGCGGTACAGACCCTGTTGAGGGAGGCCGAACAACGGGCCCTGGCCATTATCCGGGAACACCAGGACAAGCTCGCGCGGCTGATCAGCACCCTCGAGCAGCAGGAAACCCTGCACCGCGAACAGATCGAACAGTGCCTGGGGACGGCGCCCCGCAACCGACCCCTGCCACCTGCAACACACTGAAGCGATGCAAGTCTGCACCAGCACCACGGAACATCTCAGCTGGCCCTATGCCACCGCTGTCGCAGGCACCCCCAGACACCTGGAGGGAGAAGTAAATGTCACGGTCCCGCCAGGTACCCAGCCGGACGAGGTCCTGCGCCTGCGGCACAGGGGCTGCAGCGATTCGGCGATGGTGGACGCGCGAATCTGAATGTACGCATCCAGGCGCATATTCCCGAACACCTTTCTGCCGGCGAGCGTGCACTCTAGGAACAGTTGCGCCACCTCGGGCAAAGCGCCAGGAACAAAAAACACTGGTGGAAATAATCAGGAATGCCTGTTGACCCAGATCAAATGATACATTGATTATTCTGGATAATTAGCTACATTCGCTGTATGTTTTAATACCTTCTTAATCAGGATAATAAGGGGTTTGTCCGTAATCCTGCGAATCAATACCAACCGCTCAAAGTGAGGAGAAAGTGACATGGCTAAAGAAGTCAAAAAGCAACCAAAGCAGGAACTGCAGAAGAAGGAAGCGGCACGCTCGCTGAGCCCCTTCGAGGAAATGGAACGCTTTTTTGATGACTATTTCTCGCGTGGCTGGTTGCAACCGTTCCGCTGGCCTCGTCGCTCATGGGGTGAATTGCCGATGCCCTTTGAAGGCAAGATGCCAAAGGTGGATGTGATTGACCGCGAAGACGAAATTATTGTCAAGGCAGAAGTCCCGGGGGTCGACAAGGATGACCTTGATATTTCGGTGACAGATAACACTGTCAGCATCAAGGGTAGCACCCGCCATGAGGAGAAGGAAGAAAAAGGCGATTACTACCGTTGCGAGATCTCGAGC
>JAJDNX010000151.1 GCA_022340485.1 Gammaproteobacteria bacterium
AGATGTCGCGGCTCTACATGCTGTCCGCAGATGGTCGGGGCAGTCGACAGACTCAGGGTTGGCTGGGCGATGTAATTGCGCGGGTTGCGCTTGATCAGGTTGACGAACTTGCTGCGATCGACAGCGCTGGCATGTGGACCAACCAGCATGCCATAACCACCCGACTCGTTGGCCGGTTTTACCACCAGTTTGTCGAGATTGGCGAGTACGTATTCGCGTTGCTCCCGATCTTCGCAGCGCCACGAGGGGACATTGGGAATGATTGGGTCCTGATCAAGATAGTACTTGATGATGGCAGGTACGTAGGTATAGATCACCTTGTCATCCGCGACGCCCGCGCCGGGTGCATTGGCGAGCGCCACATTGCCGGTGCGCCAGGCGCGCATCAGGCCGCGCACACCCAGTACCGAGTCTTCGCGGAAGACCTCGGGATCGAGAAATTCGTCATTCACCCGCCGGTAGATGACATCGACGCGCTGCAGGCCATCGATGGTCTTCATATAGACGCAGTCATCGTCCTTGACCACCAAGTCGCCGCCCTCGACCAGTTCAGCACCCATCTGCTGTGCCAGGTAGGCATGCTCGAAGTAAGCCGAGTTATAAATGCCTGGGGTCATTACCACGATCTCGGGGTAATCCAGCGGTCGCGGCGACAGCGAGGCCAGCATATCGAACAGGTGCGAGGGATAGTCATCGACCGGCAGGATACGGTGCTTGCGGAACAGTTCCGGGAATACACGCTTGGTGATGCTGCGATTCTCGATCATGTAGGAGACGCCAGACGGTACCCGCAGGTTGTCTTCAAGGACATAGACGGTGCCGTCGCGGTCACGAACCAGGTCGGATCCGCAGATGTGTGCCCATACGTTATAGCGCGGACAGGCTCCGATGCATTGTGGCAGGAAGCTTTTGGAACCGCTGATGAGTTTTTTCGGCACAATGCCGTCGTTGAGGATCTTCTGCTCGTTATACAGGTCATGAATGAACATGTTGAGCGCTGTCATGCGCTGCTGCAGACCTTCCTCGATGCGTGACCATTCCTTTCGCGGAATAATGCGCGGGATGATATCGAACGGCCAGGTGCGGTCAATGTTGGTTCCTTCACTGTAGACCGTGAAGGTTACGCCCATTTCTGCGATGGCGAGATCAGCCGCGTGCTGGCGGCGCCCCAGTTGCCGGGCACTGAGTCTTTGCAGGTAACTTGCAATGGCACGTGCGGCGCGGCGCGGGTTACCGGGCGAGCTGATCATCTCGTCATAAATTTCACCCGGGTCATAGCTCGTCCACTCTATTTCCATGTGCTTGGCTCCAGCTCGGCTTGTGTCTTACCCTGGACGATTGGGCAATGAAACAATCATCAGGCCAGGGGACAGGCGAGGAGTATGCCAGCTGCAATAAGGCTTGCAAAGTAGGTACAACCACATGAGCAGCGTGCTCTGAATGTCGTCAGTGGACAGTCATCGGAAAGGGTTGCTGGAAAATCAGAGATCGAAGGTATCGATCAATGCCTGTTGCAACAGACGTTCCTCGCGCAACATTTCGATACGTTGCCGGGCCTTGTTAGCGTCCTGGGCCGTCTGGGTTGCGTCCCCCCATTCTGCCTTCTCGTCCAGTTCATAGTCATCCTCTACGGGGTCCTGCCATGCCACAGAGGAGGTCTGTTGCTGGGGTTGTTTCTCTGGCTGTTTCTCAGGCGGCTTCTCGGGCGGTTGTTGCGGCTGTGCTTGTTGTACCATCGCCGCCCGACCGCCAGCCTTGCCGACGATTGGCTTGCGGCGGCCGGTCGATTTGTGGCTGGTGCGTGCGGGTACGGTGCGTGGCGTTGTATTATTGCGCGGCATCTTCATCACCCATCGGGGGCTCTTCCAGCAGTACCTGTTCGTCTTCCGGCCCAGACGGCGACGCATACTCCGTGTCGCTCACATCGTCAATCATCAGTTCACCGCGTGAAGCCAGGCAGCCACTGACGTATTCATCCACCAACTCCTCGGAAATACCGTAGTCGACCGCTTCCTGACGACACTCACCGGCGGCATTGGCCGAGGCGGATGGCGTGTAGGCTGTAGCAGACAGTGCCAGCAGCAAGGAACTCAATAGGGTAGTAACAAGCGGTTGTTTCATTGACTTCTCTCCGGGCTACAGCGTAATGCGGCCGAGCTGTGAAAATACCAGCCGCAAGCTCGGCCGGTTTCATCGTCATTCTCCTGTCAGGTTTGTCTGCATAAATCGAGGCGCAGGACTGGAATTGCCTTGCAGTGTCTCGATTACAGGTGCAACAGAAGCAACATATACAATGAATGTATAGGGTGGTTATGATTAGGTGGCAAACGAAATATAATCGTCATGACGATTAAAATAATTTATCGAAAGCAGGTCCCTGATGGACATAGAATTACTGCGTACATTTCTTGAAGTGGTTCGAACCCGTCACTTCGGCAAGGCCGCCGCGGAACTTTGCGTTACCCAGTCTGCGATCAGTGCACGCATACGCCAGCTGGAACAGACAATGGGTATGCCCCTGTTTACACGCCAGCGCAACAACATCCAGTTAACTCGTGAGGGACAGCAGCTGTGGAAGCACGCCGAGACCATTGTACAGGTCTGGTCGCGCGCGCGTCAGGAGGCCGGGCTGCGCGAGGAGGTTACACGCAGGCTCGCCGTAGGGTCCATGTGGGACCTCTGGGAGACCCTGTTACGGGACTGGCTGACGGTGATGCGCCGGGAAATGGATGATGTGGCCCTGCAGGTCGAGGCAGGGACATCCGATGCCTTGATCCGCAAGCTGGTGGAAGGTGCGATCGACCTGGCCGTGCTGTTTGAGCCTCCGCAGCTGCAGGGGCTGGAACTGCGGGAACTTGGTTCTATCAACCTGGTACTGGCCAGCACGCAACGCGGTCAGACACTGGAGCAGGCATTTGATTCAGGCTATATCATGGTGGACTGGGGCACGGCCTTTGCTCATGCCCACGCACGCCATTTTCCAGATGTGCCGGCCGCCATACTGCATGTGAACCTGGGGGCGCTTGCGCTGCGCCATCTGCAGCATGCGCACGGTGCCGCCTATCTTCCCGAACAGATGTTGACAACAGCAAACAAACGCCGTCGGCTCTACCGCGTCAGGCATGCCCCGCGTATCGAACGACCGGTGTTTGCCGTCTACCGGGCAGGTTCAGAGAGCGAGGACAGTGCCCGCCAGGCGCTAGGTCTTATCTAGGCATGGTGTCCCTGGCGGGTAGTTACAGGAGCCTGTTCGCTCCGGGGACACGCCCGCTGCAATCAGTAACGGCCGGCGCGTGCGTGGTCGAGCCGGCGTACAAAATCACCCATGATGATGCGGTAAAGCTCGTCGCCCAGGTAGGCGTCCTCGACACCGCTATCGATCGAGGGGTTGTCGTTCACCTCGATAACAACGGCACGCTGGCCACTGGATTTTATGTCCACACCAAACAGGCCATCACCGATCAACCGGGCCGCACGGGTGGCAATCTTGCTGACTTCACGGGGTGCATGCTGGATACCGATGGTCTCGGCATCACCGGCGCGGTTCGTGCTGGTGGCGGCAGAATGATTGTAGATTTGCCAGTGCCCCCTTGCCATGTGGTACTTGCAGGCATAAATGGGACGGTTATTGAGAATGCCGATGCGCCAGTCATAGTCGGTAGGCATGAATTCCTGCAATAGTACGATGGCCGAGCGCTTGAACATCTTCCTGATGCAGTGTTCAAGTTCACGCTGGTTTTCCGCCTTCTCCACGCCGATGGAGAAGGAGCCATCCGGAATCTTCAGGATCACAGGGAAGCCCGGGTCCTTTTCTACTTGTTCATAGTCGACGGGCTGGCCACGCAGCAACAGGCGTGTGACCGGACGCGGAATATTGTGCGTGTCCAAGAGCTCGTTGAGAAATACCTTGTTGGAACAGCGCAGGATGGCATCCGGTGAATCGATAACGACCAGTCCTTCATTCTCCGCACGTTTTGCAAAGCGGTAGGTGTGATGGTTGACCGCGGTGGTTTCGCGGATAAACAGGGCATCGTACTCGGCGAGGCGACCAAAATCGTCCGCGGTGATCAGATCCACATCCAGACCCAGTTCACCGCCGGCACGTATGAACTTGTTGATGGCGGTGCGACTGCTTGGAGGCAGGGCTTCCTGCGGATTATGCAGGATGGCCAGATCATAGCGGTAGCGGCGTCGCGTACGCGGCTTGCGCCAGACGCTCTTGCAGAACGCATCGAGGCTGTCGCCGAACAGGGACTGTTCTGCGCTGTCAAGCTCCTGTAATGCGCCAAATTTGACCGTTACAATCTTCCATACCGGGTTTCCTGTCAATTTTACGCGCAGGATGGGTGCGCTGTAGCGCTCGAACAGGGTGCGGGCAAACGGGGCCAGCTCCGGGATCGCGCATTTACCAAATACGATTAACAGTTCCAGTGTGTCGAGCTCGGTCTTGTCCAGCTTGCGCAGGTACGACTCTACTGCCCGCTCCAGCTCGGTGTCATAGAGCCGGTAATGATCGAAATTATGCAGGTCATTGATGGTACTGACCGAAGGGATGACCTTCTCGCCCCTGGCTTCACCCAGCAGTGAACAATAGTAGCCGGTACCCAGATATTCCAGGCCGCTGCACAGATTGATTATGTAGCCGGGATTCTGGGTCGCCTCGGCCTGCTGCAGGTAATCCTCTACGGTTATGATTTTTTCGCTGGGGTAGTATGGTGACCAGGCGGCAGCATCATCGACGATGATGCGGAATTGTTTCATGAAATTCAGAACCTCTCGTAAGACCTCGGCCACCGGTTGTGGCGGTGCTCAATGTCGCATCAAATATTCGTGCTGGCAAGCTATTTTAGAGTCCTCGTTGATAGAACCGTAACCCCCCGCCCGCAGGCGGTGGATCAGTAGGCACGCAATGGCAATCAGTCGAGTATTCATGCGATCCAAACATGAAGAGTTCCTTAACCCTTGGCCACCGGCTTTAACCGGTAGTGTCTCCACTGGGCAGGGTGTGGTTAAAAAAACTTCCACAAGACAGTGCACCGGCGTCATTATATGAGGCGTACTCCAACTATTGCAGATTACCTATGAACCGTGCCGCCACCCTGGAAGATATGGATGCCCTGGTCGCCCTTGAGCAACAATGCTTTGATGATGATCGCATCAGCCGGCGGCAGTTCCGCCACATGTTGACCCGTGCAAATGCCGCGGTGCTGGTGGAAGAGCGCGCCGGGCGGGTTGTCGGTGATGTCGTGGTGCTGTTCTCGCGTGCCACCTCTGTCGCGCGCCTGTATTCGCTCGCAGTTGCCCCGGAGATGCGAGGTCAGGGAGTGGCGAAAAGCCTGCTCCATGCTGCCGAGCAGGTTGCCTGGTCGAAGCACCGGGCCTATATGCGCCTGGAGGTGCGCAAGGACAACAGCACTGCGGTATCCCTGTACGAACGACATGGTTACCGCCGTTTTGGCGAGTGGGTGGACTACTACGACGATCATGCCGATGCATGGCGCTATGAAAAGTCACTGTCACCGGAACTGCATCCATCCTTGCGCAAGGTTGCCTGGTACGAACAAAGCCTGGAATTCACCTGTGGTCCCGCTGCGTTGATGATGGCCATGGCCACCCTGGACCCGACTGTGGTGCCCAATCGCAAACTGGAATTGCGTCTCTGGCGTGAGGCAACCACCGTCTTTATGACCTCCGGGCATGGTGGTTGTGGACCCTATGGCCTGGCACTGGCAGCCGCCCGGCGCAATTTCAGCGTGCGGGCGTATGTCAGTGACAAGGGCGTACACCTGGTGGATTCCGTGCGCAGCGAAGATAAAAAGGAGGTCATGCGCCTGGTACAGGAGGACATGAGAGAGCAGCTTCGCGCTCTCAAGGTAACGGTCATTCACAGGGCCATGTCCATCGACAGGATGGAGGCCGAGTTCAGCAACGGCGCCATTCCGCTGGTATTGATTTCCTCCTGGCAGATCTATGGCGAGCGCTTTCCTCACTGGGTTGTGGTAACCGGTTTTGACGAGAGCTTCGTTTATGTCAACGATCCCTAT
>JAJDNX010000161.1 GCA_022340485.1 Gammaproteobacteria bacterium
TCCCTCGATGACTGACAATGGGCTGGCCAACCCTGTTATCGGCCAGGAAGACGTGATTCTTAGTCATCTTGTCGGGTGTCGTCGCTTTCTGTGGGGCATCAGTGATGTCTCCAGGTTCCTGTATTACTCATGTGAACCCCCTACGTTATGGCAGGAATCCTCACTGGTACGGATGGTCTTGTCAGTGGATATGGGCTGTCGGGAGGGTAGGGCAGTATTTCCATACTGCCTGGAATCTTAGATGAGTATTTGTACAGGGAAGCCATGGTTAACGTTACACCGACAGGTACAATGCCAACTTCTGGTCCATGTTTAGTAAAGGAGCGAGTTTCTGCCTGAAGTCGGCAATTCGTGGGCTATATCCGTTCCCAGGTGTTTCTGCGATTCACTTCCCACGGGAGTCTGCTTTTATGCGGCGCCCTGCAGTTTTATCTCCAGCTTCTGCCATGGCACACGTTTGCGCGACTGCAGCAGGAGTGAAGGTGAGGTCATGTATTCCGGCTGAGCGATCCCCATCAACTCGAGTACGGTGGGGGCCACGCTGGAAAGTCCCCCCTGGCAGGATAATTTCCAGTTGTCCAGGTCCATTACCATACAGGGTACCGGGTAGGTCGTGTGCTGTGTATGGGGTTCACCGGTCAAGGGATCAACCATTTCCTCGCAGTTGCCATGATCCGCAGTTAGCAGGACCGAATAGCCTGCCATCTCCGCGGCTTCCAGTACTCGCCCGACCTCATCATCCAGAACTTTCATTGCACTGAGCACGGCATGTCGCTTGGCAGTATGTCCTACCATATCGCCATTGGCGAAATTCACCACGATAAAAGCATAGCGACCCTGGCTGATGGCCTTGATCACGCCATCTGCAACTTGACGGGCGCTCATCTGTGGCATCAGGTCATAGGTCGCCACATCGGGGGACGGAATCAACAAGCGGCTTTCCCCGCTATAGGGTTCGCTGCGGCCACCATTGAAGAAATGGGTCACGTGCGCGTATTTTTCGGTTTCTGCGCAATGAAACTGTGCCAGTCCCAGCATACTGATTACCTGACCAAGGGTGGTTGCCGGGCGCTCCGGCTCAAACAGGTAAGGCAGATTATCCTGATTTCGATACGGCAACATGCAGGTGACATGTGCCCGTGGCGCAGTGCCACGGTCAAAACCGGTAAATTCCCTCAAGCCCAGTGCCGCAACAATCTGGCGTGGACGGTCCTTGCGAAAATTAAAGCTGATCAGTTGATCATTCGGCGCAATTGGCTGGAAGGACGGGAGCAGGATCGGGCGGATAAACTCATCCGTATCCCCCGCCGCGTAAGCTGCCCGAATGGCTGTCTCCGGGGAAGCTGCAGTTTGTCCCTTGCCCAACGTCAAGGCGCGCCAGGCCAGTTCGGTTCTCTCCCAGCGATTGTCCCGGTCCATGGCAAAATAGCGGCCCATGATGCTTGCAATTCCGCCGCCCGCCTCGTGAATCCGTGCCTCCAGCCGGGGCAAATCATCCAGTGCCGACTGCGGCGGGGTATCACGACCATCGGTGATCATGTGCAAAAGTGGCTTGACCGCATGGCGGCGACAGGCCTCGATCAATGCATAGAGATGATTGATATGGCTGTGTACACCCCCCTCTGAAACCAGGCCCAGCAGATGAACTGGACGCCCGGATTGCTGCGCCTTGTCGAGTACATACGACAGGGTTGGGTTACGATAAAACTCTCCCGAGGCAATGGCATCATTGATTTGCACCATGTCCTGGCGAATGATTTCTCCGGCACCGAGTGTCAGATGCCCAACCTCGGAATTCCCCATCTGCCCGTCGGGCAAACCCACCGCCTGTCCGGAGGCATTGAGGACGGTATGGGGATATCGGGAAAAAAAATCATCCAGCCGCGGTGTTGGCGCCTCGTGCACGGCATTGTTCTGCTTGCTCGGATTTACCCCAACGCCATCGAGTATGACCAATATCACCGGGCGCCGCGGAACCCCGGAAATCGTCGTCATGTTTTCTCCTGCCTGCTTGTGCGCACCTAAATAACGGATGCTGACATTCACATATCTGTACAGTATTCGATCGGTCAAATGCCAGACAAGTTTCATGCCAACTGGATGGCGGCCAAAATTAATACATAACCAATTGTTTTTATTTTTTATAGTACTGAAGCCGTCAATTCAAACAAGGTGCACTGATGTGTTGCGATGCACCATTGAGGCGCGGGTTGGCATTTCTTTCCAGGGTCGTGCACCAAACTGGTGACTCCTCGGATGACTCGGAAAAGTGACTGTGACTTGTGATCATGCCTGCCAACGCCAACCCTATGCTTTGTAGAGCAGTGCAGCCAGTCTTCCCATGCAAAATCAAGGCATGGTGATTACATGGGTTGTGTTAACGCCGGGACAGACGCAAACCGGCATTACTGACCCGGTGTTCACGCAACCCCCGCAAGATGGCGGGGGTTCGAACGTTCAGGAGAAGCAGTGGCTCGTTTGACTTGACCCTGTTCAGGAGGTCGCCCGGTCTGATCAGGGGCAGGGCCTTACCCGCCCCTGCACCTTGTACCGGTGCGAATAACTTCGCAGAACTTTCTGCCATGGTTGCACCTACGACCATGCCCGACTGGCAACGACGATCGCGATTGCCAAGGGGAGGATTGTGAGGTGATGTTTTTACATGTCTCAATTTCGTGCGCGAGTTAAAAATCGATTACCTTGTCGGCACTCAGAAGTAACATGGGGATCGCACCGGAGTCGAGGATGCCATAGGCGGGTGGCTGCATTCCGAAACGTGCTCCCCAGCAAATCGGGCAGTTCACCAGGTTGTTATCGTTCCCGGCGATAAATGCCTGCAGGTTTTGCTCGAGGGTTACCTGTCCTGCCGGCGTTTGACACGGCTGCGTTACAGAACTGACCGTTGCCGCATCCGCCAGTCCCACCCCGTCGTTTCTCAGGAAGAGCGTGACATTGACTTTTTTGCTGCTGGACCTCAGAAATTGTCCCATTGTCAGGGCCAGGCAGGCGACTTCGGGATTCAGGGTCGGGTCTACACCCAGGGTAAGAACAATGTCCTGGGGGCTTGTTACCCGAATCGAACCTTTGTCCAAGGTGTAATCTGCACTGGCACTAAAAGATGTGATAGCAATAAGGATGCTGCTCGCTATTGCGTGTGTTGCTTTCATGATCTTGCCTCCTCTGACTATGTAACAGGTCTTTCGAACTGGAATCTTGCGTGTAGATTTTCACACAAGCGGGAAGAACAGCGATTGAGCGAGATCAAGCAGCCGTTACGCGCGGTTGCGACATATTGTCGCGCGGTTACACAAACGACGATCATGGAAGAAGCCTGGAGGGTGGCTCCAGGTCGAATGCCCCGCGGCAATGGCAGTTGCCTTATGGGGCTGCTGAGGGTCCACGCTGGCTTTTGATGTACGCCAAGGCCCCCAGAAACCACAATGAACTGAAGGTAATCTCCAGCAAGCCCAGGGGACGGGTAATGTCATCGCTGTAGGCTTCCATGACCCCGTGGGTGAAGTAGAACAGTGCCAGGAAACAGCTCCAGGCGAAGGTGTACTTGCGGCCATGTAACAGGCCGCGCAGCGGAAACAGCAAGGGTATAACCAGTACCAGTAATACCAGCGCCGTCGGGAAATGAATGGCGGGTACCAGCCAGCCATACCAGGCCGTCAGCAGTACCAGCGTGGCGAAATAACCGAACAGGGTGAGTGCGTACAGGAAGCGGCTGTCGGGCATGGGCATGATGCAAAGGGACTGGTGGACAGTGTTCGCGCTACGTGGATGTCTGGTTCAGACGGCTGGTAATGTCGGCAATTCGTTTGCCCAGTGCCGTGCACAGGTGCTTTTCTTCTTCGCTCAGTGGCCGTTTGCTGTCGCTGCCAGCGGTATGACTGGGGCCATAGGGCGTGCCACCGCTAGCCGTGGTTAACAACTCGCTCTCCGTGTAGGGCAGGCCCATGATGAGCATGCCATGATGCAGCAGCGGCAGCATCATCGAGAGCAGGGTGGTTTCCTGGCCGCCGTGCATGCTGGAGGTCGAGGTAAAGAGTGCCGCAGGCTTGCCAGCAAGCTCACCGGCCAACCACAGGCTACTGGTGGAGTCGATGAAGTATTTGAGTGGTGCCGCCATGTTCCCGAAACGGGTCGGGCTGCCCAGTACCATCGCAGCACATTCACGCAAGTCATCCAGTGTCGCATACAGCGGTCCCTGTGTCGGGATGTCGTCCTCGGTTGCTTCGCAGACCGTGGATATCGCCGGCACGGTACGGATGCGCGCCTGGCAGTCCGGGTGAGTCTCAATGCCGCGAGCAATGATTTGCGCCATTTCGGCCGTGGCGCCGTAACGGCTGTAGTAGAGGACGAGTATTTCTTTCATGATCGATTACACCTGTCTCTTGAATATTCTGGATGCTCCGGATTGCACTGCCATGCCTGCCTTCGCGGGAATCTTTGATCCTTCACTACCCGGTGTGTGCCGGGCCGGGTGTTTACAGGATATCCAGAATCCGCTCCGGTGGCCTGCCAATCACAGCCTTGCCGTCTTTTATCACAATGGGCCGTTCAATCAGTCGCGGGTATTCGATCATGGCATTGATCAGTTGTTCACGCGAGAGCGCTGGATTATCGAGTCCGGCCTCGGTGTATTCTTTTTCGTGCTTGCGCATCAACTCGCGCGGCGCCATTCCCAGCATATCAAGGATGGCTGCCAGTGTCCCGGCATCCGGTGGCGTGTTGAGGTATTCGACAATCGTGGCATGCTGGCCCTGCTTTTCCAGTAACTCGATGCTCAGGCGGCACTTGCTGCAGTTGGGGTTGTAGTAAAGCGTTACGTCAGTGGTCATGTCTTTTCTCGTAAGTGGGGGTAATCCGCAGGGAAAGCGGTTATTTCGTAACGACCGGTATATTGCCGATACGCATTTTCCATTCCCGTGGCCCGATTTCATGAATCGATTGCCCGCGCGTGTCGACGGCCACGGTAACCGGCATGTCCTCGACTTCAAATTCATACACGGCCTCCATGCCGAGTTCCGGAAAGGCTATCACGCGAGCGGCGCGAATCGCCCTGGAGATGAGGTAGGCGGCGCCACCGGTAGCGATCAGGTAAACAGCCTTGTGTCGTGCAATGGATTCGATGGCCGCAGGGCCGCGCTCCGCCTTGCCGATCATGCCGAGTAGTCCGGTTTTTTCAAGTAGTTCATCGGTGAACTTGTCCATGCGTGTTGCCGTGGTCGGGCCGGCGGGCCCTACCGCCTCGTTACCGACCGGGTCTACCGGGCCGACGTAGTAAAGAAAGCGTCCTTTTAAATCCAGCCCGTTTGGCAACGGCTCGCCACGATGCAGGGACTCGATCATGCGCTTGTGCGCGGCATCGCGCCCGGTAAGCAACTTGCCACTGATCAGCAGGGTGTCGCCGGGTTGCCAGTCCCGGGTAGTTGCGGGATCGATGTCATCCAGCTGGATACGGCGGGTGTTAGTGCTGGCCTTGCGGGTGATTTGCGGCCAGTCATCCAGACGCGGGGGCAGGAGATCGACCGGGCCACTACCATCGAGTGTGAAATGCACATGCCGGGTGGCAGCACAGTTGGGTATCAGGGCTGCCGGCTTGGAGGCGGCATGGGTCGGGTAGTCCCTGAGTTTGACATCCAGCACCGTGGTCAGTCCGCCGAGTCCCTGTGCACCGATGCCGAGGGCGTTCACCTTTTCGAAAATCTCCAGGCGCAACTCTTCCAGGCGGTTGTGCGGTGCACGCGCCTGCAGTTCATGGATATTGACGGGTTCCAGGATGGCTTCCTTGGCCAGCAACATGGCTTTCTCCGCGGTTCCACCAACACCGATACCGAGAATACCGGGCGGGCACCAGCCCGCGCCCATGGTGGGTACCTGCTGCAAGACCCATTCAACGATATCATCACTTGGATTCAGGATGGCAAAACGCGACTTGTTTTCGGAACCCCCTCCCTTGGCGGCAACGATGATTTCGAGCTGGTCACCGGGGATGATGTCCTTGTGAATGACAGCCGGGGTGTTGTCGCCGGTATTGCTGCGTTTCCCAGCCGGATCACTGACAATAGAGCCGCGCAGCGGGTTAACGGTATCCAGGTAGGCACGCCGGACTGCCTCGTTGACCATGTCATCGATGCTGCTATCCGTTTCCCAGCGAACCTCCATGCCCACCTTGAGAAAGACATTCACGATCCCGGTGTCCTGGCAGATGGGGCGGTGGCCCTCGGCACACATACGCGAATTAATGAGTATCTGTGCCATGGCATCGCGCGCGGCCGGTGATTGCTCACGCTGCCAGGCTTCATGCAATGCCCGGATAAAATCCGGCGGGTGATAATAGGATATGTACTGCAGCGCATCACAGATGCTGCGAATGAAATCGTCTTTGTGGATGGTGCTCATGCTTGTCTAGTCAGGGGAACCGGAGGGGCCGACTGGGGTCATAATTGTAACGGTTTCGCAGCGGTCCAGGTAATCTGGCTGTAGCAGCTGGCGAGAAGGTTATAATCTACCGCCAACTTTTCAAGGAGTTAGCCATGCGTTTTATGGTGTTTATCACGGCGCTGTTCGCTGCCGCGCCGTCAGCTGCGGAGATTGTTGACTTCATGTTACCGGACCTGGAGGGTAAGCCGGTGTCGCTTTCCGATTTTCGTGGCAAATGGGTCATTGTCAATTACTGGGCTACCTGGTGCCCGCCCTGTCTGGAGGAGATACCTGAGCTGGTCTCACTGCACGATGACAATCGCGACACGCTGGTGGTGCTTGGAGTTGATTATGAAGAAGTCAACACCAATTACCTCAGGGAGTTTGTCGAGAGTCACATGATGTCCTACCCGATCGTCCGTATGGACCCCATACCGGTAACCAGGCTTGGACCGGTGATGGGGCTGCCAACCACCTATATCATTTCCCCGGAGGGTGAACGCGTGGCGCGCCAGGAGGGACCGGTAACGCAGGAGGCGATCGAACAGTACATTGCTCGCAAGCAGGGTGGGAAAGCCTCCATCCCGATGCCTGCCGGGTCAATGCCTCCATCAGCCACCCACTGAGCGAGGTTCCCGCATGCCCTGTATCCGTTGTCTTGTGTCTGGCCGCGTACAGGGTGTCTTTTTTCGTGCATCCACCCGCGAGCGGGCACAGGTACTGGGCCTGAACGGACGGGTGCGCAATCTTCCTGACGGGCGCGTGGAGGTCATGGCCTGCGGTCCGCAGGCGGCGCTTGAGTCGCTGCAACGCTGGTTGTGGCAAGGGCCGTCCCAGTCGAAGGTCAGTGATGTACAGTGCACGGCCTGCCCGGAGGAGCACGACCTGCGTGGTTTCGAGACAGGCTGATTCTGCCCTGATGGAACCGCATAAATGTAAGAAACTTGCCACGGAAGCACCCGAAAAAAACCGAAAATACAAAGTGCCCAATGAGAAAATTTTCCGTATTTTCCGGGTGCTTCCGTGGCGATTAACAAATCTTGCACTGGCTTGAACGGTGCTGTGAATGCAGATTACTCGGCTCGGCCGGTAGCCTGCGGCTGTCCCGGGACCAGGATGGTGTCGGTGGGTGGCCTGCTGGTGTCCAGTTCCGGGTAGTCGAGTGTGAAATGCAACCCCCGGCTTTCCTTGCGCGACTGTGCCGAGCGTATAATGAGGGCGGCCACCTGTGCCAGGTTACGCAGTTCCAGTAAGTCATTGGATACAGTGAAATTACTGTAATACTCCTGAATTTCCTGCTGCAGCAGGTCGACCCGTCGCCAGGCACGTTGCAAGCGTTTATCCGTACGTACAATACCCACGTAGTTCCACATACAGCGTCGCAATTCATCCCAGTTGTGGCTGACGACCACTTCTTCATCTGAATCACGCACTCGTGATTCATCCCAGGCCGGAACGACAGGGGGCAGCGGCGTGTCATCCAGGGTCGCGGCGATGTGTTCGCTGGCGGAGATCCCAAATACCAGGCATTCCAGCAAGGAGTTGCTCGCCATGCGGTTGGCGCCATGCATGCCGGTGCAGGCGACTTCACCAACGGCATACAGGGCGGGCAGGTCGGTTCGGCCGTGCAGGTCGGTGATGACACCGCCGCAGGTATAGTGTGCCGCCGGTACCACCGGGATCGGTTCCAGTGTCATGTCGTAACCGAGTTCACGGCAGCGTGCATACACGGTCGGGAAGTGTTCCTTGATAAACGGGGCCGGTTTATGGCTGATGTCCAGTAGTATGTATTCGGCGCCGAGGCGTTTCATTTCGTGGTCAATGGCGCGGGCAACGATGTCGCGTGGAGCGAGGTTGCCGCGAGCATCAAATCGTTCCATGAACGGTGTACCATCGGGTAACAGCAGGCGACCACCTTCACCACGCACGGCCTCGGTGACCAGAAATGACTTTGCCTTGGGGTGGTACAGGCAGGTCGGGTGAAACTGGTTGAATTCCATGTTGGCAACGCGACAACCGGCACGCCAGGCCATGGCGATGCCATCACCGCTGGAGGTATCCGGGTTACTGGTATACAGGTAGACCTTGCTGGCACCGCCGGTAGCCAGCACCACCTTACGAGCGCGGAATGCCTCGACTCTCTGTTTTTCACGATTCAATACATAGGCACCGACACAGCGATTATGCGCCAGGCCCAGTTTGTGGCCCGTAATCAGGTCAATGGCGATGTGGTGCTCCAGCAGGGTGATGTTACGGCGCCCGTGGGCGGCATCCAGCAGGGTGGTTTCCATGGCGCGTCCGGTGGCATCGGCTGCATGGACTACCCGGCGTGTGGAGTGACCACCTTCCCGGGTTAGGTGAAAGTTGTCGTGCTTGCTGGCCTCGGAATCGCGGGTAAACGGTACGCCCAGGTCGACAAGCCAGCGGATCGCCGCCGGTGCTCTTTCAATGGTGAAACGCACCGTGTCCGGGTTGTTGAGGCTGGCACCGGCATCCAGCGTGTCGGCGATGTGCGATTCGAAAGTGTCGGTCTCCTCGGTGACGACGGAGATGCCGCCCTGTGCGTACAGGGTGCAGCCTTCACTTTCTGTACCTTTTGCCAGTACCGCGACCCGCACATACTCGGGCAGGCGCAGTGCAAGGGTGAGACCGGCCGCACCACTGCCAAAAATCAGGACATCAAAACTGTTGTCGGTTACCATTTTAGTTTGAAGGATTCATGGAGTTATCATCAGGGTGCGTATAATCTGTCAGGTTGGCGCATTATTTCGCTACGGTGTGTAGATAGATACAGGGAGCCTGTTGGATTCATTATTCCGTGTGCAGTCTGGTACAGAACCGGATTCCGGTAAATTGGCATTCAACGGGCCACTCGATCCCGCTATATGCCGCAGTCGCATAAAGATGAACATTTTAGACCCACCTTAAGCTAACAGCCTGATTTGCTTATGATGGGTCAAGCGTAGCGTACTGTCAGCCTGCTGTAAAAGACAGCATCTGGCACTCAGGATCGCAGTGATGTCTGTGGAAGCATCTGATTTTTATACATTAACGCTGAACTATTCAGAACGTAGAGAGTCTATCTCGCAAGTAGCGGGTTGAAGGGAGACAGCCCGTATGGGCGAACGAGGCATAGACCAGGCACTGGTTGAGAGGGTTCAGAAGGGTGACAAGCAGGCGTTTGACGTCCTGGTCCTGAAGTACCAGAACAAGATCATCCAGCTGGTCAATCGCTATGTGCATGATCACGAGGAGGCGCGGGATGTGGCGCAGGAAGCCTTTATCAAGGCTTACAAGGCGATTGGCCGATTCCGTGGCGAGAGTGCGTTTTATACCTGGCTTTACCGGATTGCCATCAATACTGCCAAGAATCATCTGGTCGCCGGCGGTCGTCGGCCACCGAATAACGATATTGATGCCCAGGATGCGGAACAATATGACAGTGCCATGGGTCTCAAGGAATACGCAACACCGGAACGGATGCTGCTCAAGGATGAAATAGAGGCATTGATTGCGAAGGCAATAGAGGAGTTACCGGATGATTTGCGAACAGCGATCATCCTGCGCGAACTGGAAGGATTGAGTTACGAAGAGATTGCACAGACCATGGACTGTCCCATCGGCACCGTGCGTTCAAGAATCTTCAGGGCAAGGGATGCCATCGACGCACGTTTGAAACCCTTGCTGGATTAGCAACACATGAGCTTGTCACTATGAAAGAGAAACTGTACGAACAGCTGTCGGCACTGGTTGACGA
Organism: Gammaproteobacteria bacterium; assembly: GCA_022340485.1. Taxonomy (GTDB): domain Bacteria; phylum Pseudomonadota; class Gammaproteobacteria; order UBA9214; family UBA9214; genus UBA9214. Next base: position 10,187 of record JAJDNX010000161.1, read on the forward strand.
TGAACTGGCGGATGGCGAACAGGACCTACTGCTCAGGCAACTGGGCGCAGATGCCGAGTTGCGCGAGCGGCTGGCACGCTATCAGGCCATCAGTGATGCCATGCAGAGCCATTTGCCATCGCGACTTGAGGTCGGATTCCACAAAGTTATACAGGCGGCATTGCAGGACGAGCCGGCTGTGCAGGTCGAATGGCCGCGCTTCGCAGGCTTGTTCAAACCGCTTGCAGGGTTTGCCGTTGCGGCCTCGGTTGCGGTTGTAGCGGTGTTATCACTGCAATCCGTTCATGATGAGATAAACCCGCAGACAGCGTCAGTGGCAAGCGCCCCTGATTATCTGCGTGCGGAACTAAAGGCGGTGCCTAACACTGAGCGCACACCGCAAAGCCTCGATGCCTACGTGGTCAATCATAACGAGTATGCCGTGAATCGTGGCATGTTGCCCTATGTGCGTCTTGTTGGCCATGAAATGAACGTTGATGACAGGCAGTAGCCGCGTGAAACGGCTGTTGCTTGCATCGCTGCTGCTTGCCGGGCCGGTTTTCCTGCAGGCAGCCCTCGCACAGGATGAACCTTCACCGAACACTGCCCAACAGTGGCTGGACAGCATGTTCAGATCGCTGCAATCGCTCGACTATGACGGTACCTTTGTCTACTACCACGATGGCAAGCTGGAAGCGATGCGTATTCTGCACCAGGCGAGCGCCGGTGGTGAAAAGGAACGCTTGATGTCCCTGACCGGCAGTGCCCGTGAAGTGCTGCGGGATGATAAGGTGGTAACCTGTATCATGCCCGACAACAAGTCCGTCATGGTGGGTCAGAGCCGGCCACGACAACCATTCCCGGTTGTCCCCGAGGACCTGGAAAGCCTGTCACCCTATTACACCTTGCAGGATGCTGGTGAAGATCGTATCGCGGGTCTGATGGCCCGGGTAATCGATATCAAACCCTGTGATGAATATCGATACGGCTACCGTTTCTGGATTGATACGAAAAATTACATGCTGCTCAAGTATGAACTTAGTGGCGTGGATGGCAAGGCTATCGAACAGGTCATGTTTACCGGCCTGCGTGTCGGTGAGCGGATTCCTGCCGCGGCCCTTGAGCCCTCCCTGACCGGTGAAGGTTATAACTGGTACCGGCAGGAGGGCGGTGGCGAGAATCCTGCCATCTCTGCTGGGCAGCCGGAATGGACCGTAAAGCAGCTCCCCGCAGGGTTCCGGATGACCAACTACCAGCGCAAACGGGTCCGCCAGGGTGGTGAACATGCGGAGCATATGGTGTTCAGCGATGGCCTGGCAACGGTATCGGTGTACGTGGAAAAACTGGTTCCAGATAGCAAGGTGTTCACCGGTCTCTCAAGCATGGGGGCCATGAATGCCTTTGGCACCGTGCGTGATGACCACCAGATAACGGTTGTCGGCGAGGTGCCGGCGGCGACCGTACAGAATATGGCGCTGCTGGTAAGCAGGTAACCGTATGATCGAGGAAGTTGGACAGGTGGTGGCGGTACAGGGCGAGTTTGCCTGGATAGAGAGTGAGCGTACCTCGACCTGTGGCAGCTGTGCCGTGCGCAAGGGTTGCGGTACCTCGGCGATCGCACAAGTCCTTGGGCAGCGCCGGGTACGATTGCGTGTCTTGAACCGCATCCATGCGCGTGTCGGTGATAATGTGGTGATCGGTATCGCCGAGTCCGGTGTGGTTCGCGGCTCACTGGCGGTGTATGCCGCACCGCTGCTTGGCCTGTTTTCCGGTGCGCTGGCAGGCCAGGTGCTTGGCAGCGTCGTGCTGGAGCTGCAGTCTGATCTTCCCGCCGTTGCGGGGGCCATCGCCGGTTTTATTGCAGCACTTGCCTGGTTGAAACGGTTTAGCCGTGACAGGGAAAGCGATGTCGCCTATCAACCGGTGGCACTTCGGTTGCAGATCAGGACAGGCAGTCGTTGAGTGAATGGCAGTTTGGTAATGCGGGCCGGGCATGCGCTGCTATGTCGGTGCTGCGCTTGATAATGGCATGTAAGCGATAATTTTATGGAGAGTGTAAGTATGTTAATTGTTCGCAAAATAGCATTGTATACCCTGTACCTGGGCATTTCCCTGTGGGGGATGCAAGCCGTACGGGCCGATGACCTACCCAATTTTGTTGACCTGGTGAAGGAGACCAGCAGTGCGGTCGTCAACATCAGTACCACACAGAAGGTTCAGAGCGGTATGCCGGAATTGCCGGAAGGGTTTGAAATGCCGGAGTTTCCCGAGGGCAGCCCGTTTGGTGAACTGTTCAAGTATTTCTTCGAACAGGAAGAGAATGGTGAACCCGGTTACCATGATGCGAAGTCACTGGGATCGGGATTTATCATCTCCAAGGATGGTTATGTGATGACCAATTACCACGTCGTCAAGGATGGCGATGAGATTATCGTTCGCCTGAGTGATCGCCGCGAGTTGAAGGCGGAAGTTGTTGGCGTCGATCCCCGTAGTGATATCGCCCTGCTGAAGATTGATGCCACGGGCCTGCCGGTCGCAAAGATTGGTGAATCCAGTGACCTGGAAGTCGGCGAGTGGGTGCTGGCAATCGGTTCACCCTTCGGTTTTGATCATTCTGCGACAGCCGGCATTGTCAGTGCCAAGGGACGCAGCCTGCCAAGGGAAAATTATGTGCCATTCATCCAGACGGATGTTGCCATCAATCCCGGTAATTCCGGTGGACCGCTGTACAATCAGGCGGGCGAGGTGGTCGGCGTGAATTCGCAGATATACAGCCGTACCGGCGGTTACATGGGGCTGTCTTTTGCGATTCCGATCGAGGTGGCAATGGATGTGGCGGAACAGCTGAAGACCAGTGGCAAGGTAAGCCGCGGCTGGCTCGGGGTTTTGATACAGGACGTGACCCTGGATCTGGCCGAGTCCTTTGGCATGAAACACCCGCGCGGTGCACTGGTGGCAAAGGTACTGCCGGACAGCCCGGCACTGGCATCGGGTATCAATGTGGGAGATGTTATTGTCACTTTCAATGAAGAGGAAGTTGTGAACTCCTCGAGTCTGCCGCCAATTGTCGGCAGTTCCAAGGTCGGAGTGAAGTTACCGGTGGTCGTTATCCGCAATGGCCGGGAAAAGACCGTGTATGTGAAACTGGGTGAGTTGCCGGAGGAAGAGGCCGTTGAAGCGGCTGCCGCGAAAACTGACAGGAAAACTACCAACCGGCTGGGTCTAAGTGCCATTGATCTCAGTGACAAGCAAAAGGAAGAGCTCGAGATTGACGGTGGTGTGCAGGTGAGTCACCTGGTCAGCGGACCCGCCTTGCAGGCGGGTGTGCGCAAGGGTGATATTATCCTGGCGATTGACAATATAACGGTGACCGATCTGGAACAGTTCGATAATCTGGTCAAGGGCTTGCCGGCCGGCAAGTCGGTGGCCTTGCTGGTACAGCGTGGCGATAGCCCGACCTTCCTCGCCCTCAAGGTGCCGCCGGCAGAGGACTGATGCCATGATGGTTACTGTGATGCCTCTGTGACGCAGCAGCTGACGGTTTACACCCGCCGCGGTTGTCATCTGTGCAGCGACATGCTGCAGGCGCTTGAGCGCCTGCGTCCAGAGCTAGGTTTTCAGCTGCTGGACGTGGACATCGACGCCGATGCGGAGCTGCGGCGACGCTATGATACCCGGGTACCGGTGCTGGCTGCCGGGGAGGTGGAAATCTGTTACTACTTCCTCGAGGAAGCCTGCCTGCGTGCACACCTGCAGTCTGGCGGCAGATTGCGAACTGAGGAGTGACTTGCCGCATGCATACTGTATAATCAATGCCTTACTGATAACCCGGGCCGTGTAGTCAAGACGCTTGTTTCCCAACTGTAACCCGCACCCCTGCGCATTGCGTGCAGGGCCATCGCGCATATTTCCATGACAGACAGTCAGCACGTCCGCAATTTCTCGATTATTGCGCATATCGATCACGGCAAGTCCACGCTTGCGGACCGTTTTATCCAGCTGTGCGGTGGACTCAGTGACCGCGAGATGGAAGACCAGGTCCTTGACTCCATGGACCTGGAGCGCGAGCGAGGTATCACCATCAAGGCACAGAGTGTCTCGCTGGACTACAAATCCCGCTCTGGTGAGATCTACCAGCTCAACCTGATTGATACCCCGGGGCATGTGGACTTTTCCTACGAGGTGTCAAGGTCCCTGGCAGCCTGTGAAGGGGCGCTGCTGGTTGTCGATGCCGCCCAGGGAGTCGAGGCGCAGAGTGTTGCGAACTGCTACACCGCCATTGATCTGGACCTCGAAGTGGTGCCAGTGCTGAACAAGATCGACCTGCCAGCGGCGGACCCCGAGCGGGTGCGAAATGAAATTGAACAGATCATCGGCATTGATGCCAATGATGCCGTGCTGGCAAGTGCCAAGACTGGTCTGGGTGTGGAGGATATTCTCGAGGAGGTTATCCGTCGCATACCGCCACCCCGCGGGAAGCTGGATGCGCCGCTGAAGGTGCTGATTGTCGATTCCTGGTTTGATAACTATGTGGGTGTGGTGTCACTGATACGTGTCGTTGATGGTCGCCTGTCACGACGCGACAAGATTCGCGTGATGTCGACCGGGCGAAATTTTCAGGTTGAAAAACTGGGGGTGTTTACTCCGAAACCGGTAGAACGTAACGAGCTGGCCGCTGGCAGTGTCGGTTTCCTGATCGCCGGTATCAAGGACATTGATGGTGCACCGGTGGGCGATACCCTGACACTGGTGAACAACCCGGCCGCAGAGGCGTTGCCCGGTTTCAAGACCGTGCAGCCGAACGTGTTTGCCGGACTCTACCCGGTGAATTCGGATGACTATGAAAATCTGCGTGATGCCTTGCAGAAGCTGCGCCTGAATGATGCCGCCATGCATTATGAACCGGAGACTTCGGAAGCGCTTGGATTCGGCTTTCGTTGCGGTTTTCTCGGCATGCTGCACATGGAAATCGTACAAGAGCGGCTGGAACGGGAATACGATCTCGACTTGATCACGACTGCACCCACGGTCATCTATGAGGTGCTGGACACCAATGGAGAAATAACCAGGATCGATAACCCGGCCAGCCTGCCACCGGTCAACAGAATCGCAGAGATTCGCGAGCCGATTATCCTGGCCAATATACTTGTGCCGCAGACTTACCTGGGCAATGTGATCACGCTATGTATCGAGAAACGCGGCGTGCAGAAGGATATGCAGTACCTTGGCAGCCAGGTGTCGCTGAATTATGAATTGCCGATGAGCGAAATCGTGCTGGACTTCTTTGACCGCCTCAAGTCGGCAAGCCGGGGCTATGCCTCGTTCGACTACCATTTTTTACGCTTTCAGGCTGCACCGCTGGTAAAGCTGGATGTGCTGATTAACGGTGAGCGTGTCGATGCCCTGTCACTGATCGTACACCGTGATATGTCACAGTCCCGGGGCAGGGCACTGGCGACCAAGATGAAGGAACTGATTCCACGGCAAATGTATGATGTCGCCATCCAGTCGGCGATTGGTGCGCAGATCATCGCCCGCACAACCGTCAAGGCACTGCGTAAGAACGTGACCGCAAAATGCTATGGTGGCGATATTACCCGCAAGCGCAAACTGCTGGAAAAACAGAAGGCGGGCAAGAAGCGCATGAAGCAGTTTGGCAAGGTAGAGATCCCGCAGGCGGCATTTCTGGCCGTACTGCGTGTAGATGAGTGAATGTGGCTGCAACTATAATGGCCGTGGCCCGGTAGTATCGGTACTCCAAGCAAGCGAAAGAGGGAACAATGAATCTAGATTTTCCGGCAATACTGGTTGCGGCAACCCTTTTTACAGGTTTCGCGTGGGCAATCGATGCCCTGGTGCTGACGCCGCAGCGGCGTCGCAAGGCGGATGCACTGGTGCAGAGAGGAGCCGCACCGGATTCCAATCAGATTACCACGACCCTGAAGGAATCGGCCTTTGTCGAATACTGCAAGTCATTCTTTCCGGTGCTGCTTGCGGTTCTGCTGCTGCGTTCGTTCCTGGTGGAACCATTCCGAATCCCCTCGAACTCCATGATGCCGACATTGCTCACCGGTGACTTCATCCTGGTGAATAAATATGTCTACGGGATACGTTTGCCGGTATTGAACAACAAGGTGGTGGAAATCGGAGAGCCCGAACGCGGTGATGTAGTGGTGTTTCGCTATCCGAGAGATCCCTCCGTAGATTACATCAAGCGTATTGTCGGGCTGCCGGGCGACAAGGTCGGCTACTATAACAAGACCGTCTATATCAACGGTGATCCTGTCGGACAGGTACCGGCCGGTGTCTATATCGGTGTCGGTTCCGGTATTGCCATGTCCGGAGCCAGTGAACGTCAGGAACAACTTGGTGAAGTGTTACATGATATTCTGGTGATGCCGCATGCCCCGGGCGTCGAGGGCGAGTATGTTGTGGGGGAAGACGAGTACTTCGTCATGGGTGATAATCGCGACAACAGCAACGACAGTCGTTACTGGGGGCCGGTACCGGAGTCCAACCTGGTGGGCAAGGCATTTCGTATCTGGATGAACTGGGATAGTGCGAACGGCGGCATCGACTGGAACCGGATCGGCATGAAGATTCAATAGGCTAAATCATGGAGGGGAAGACTATGCATTCATTGCACCAACAGAAGGGCGTCACGGCAATTGGCTGGCTGATCATTCTTGGCCTGATCGGCTTTTTTGCGTTGCTGACGCTCAAGATGTTGCCGTCCTATCTGGAGTACTACAAGATTGCCTCGACACTGGAGACCATGACCAAAGACTCCGGATTCGAGAATCCTGCGGAGATCAGGGACAAGGCAGAACGGCGCTTTGATATCAGTTATGTACATTCGATTACCCCCAAGGACCTGCAGATAAAGTCCTATGGCCAGTCCTGGCTGGTGACAGCCAAGTATGAATCACGCGTGCACCTGTTTTACAACGTGTCTGTGGTGATGAATTTCAATAAAGAGGTCAAAGTAAAAAGAATTTGAATAAATCAACAGGCCTGCTGGAGAAAGCGCTTGGCCATGAGTTTACGGACCGGGCGTTGCTGCAGCAGGCACTCACCCATCGCAGTGCCGGCAGCCGAAATAACGAACGACTGGAATTTCTCGGTGATGCCATCCTTGGTGGTGTCGTCGCCGAAGAGCTGTACCGGCGTTATCCACAGGCAAGTGAAGGCAAGTTGAGCCGTCTGCGTTCACGGCTGGTACGACGCGAATCATTAACGGACATTGCCCAACTCCTGGATGTCGGTCAATACCTGACCCTTGGCCCGGGTGAACGCCGCAGTGGCGGTCACCACCGTGATTCCATCCTTTCGGATGCGGTGGAGGCGTTGTTTGGTGCAGTCTATCTCGACGGTGGATTTGCTGTCTGCAAGCGCTGTATTCTCGCGCTGTTCGAGGAGAAGCTGTCTTCGTTGCCTCATGTTGCGTTTTTGAAGGACGCGAAAACCCGCCTGCAGGAATACCTGCAGTCACGCCAGAAATCCCTGCCTGAGTATGCAGTCACCAGTGTCAGTGGCGAGGCCCATGCGCAGTTCTTCAAGGTAAGCTGCATGATCAGTGATTTTGATGTGCCCGCTACCAGCGGCCAGGGTGGCAGTCGCCGCCAGGCGGAACAGCAGGCAGCGGAACGTATGCTGGCACAACTGGACACCGGATAACCATGCATAGCAATTTTCGTTGCGGCTATGTGGCACTGGTCGGCCGGCCCAATGTCGGCAAGTCAACACTGCTGAACCGTATACTTGGGCAAAAGATCAGTATTACCTCGCGCCGCCCGCAAACGACTCGCCACCGCGTGCTGGGTATAAAGACCCGTGAGACAGCGCAGCTGATCTATGTTGATACGCCAGGTATTCACGATTACAGCGGACGTGCCATGAACCGGCACATGAACCGTACTGCCAGTAATGTGCTGCTCGATGTGGATGTAGTGGTGTTCCTGGTGGATGGACTTACATGGACCCCGGATGATGAGCTGGTTCTGAAGAAACTCGACACCCTGGACCGTCCGGTGATTCTGGCCGTGAACAAGATCGACCTGCTTGCCAACCGCGCTGAGTTGTTGCCGCATTTACAGGCGTTGTCCGGCAAGCGGAGCTTCGTTCAGGTTATCCCAATTTCAGCAATGAAAGGGGACAACATCACCGCGCTGGAGAGTGCCATTGAAAGTCAGTTGCCGCAGGCACCGCCGATGTTTCCGGAAGATCAGGTAACTGATCGCCCGGTGCGGTTTCTGGCTGCGGAACTGGTCAGGGAGAAGCTGTTCCGCAAGCTCGGCAGGGAAGTGCCCTATGGACTGACGGTGGAAATCGAGGAGTTTCGGAGCGAAGCTGATGTCACCCATATCCATGCGCTGATCTGGGTCGAGCGCAACAGCCAGAAGAAGATCGTGATCGGTAAACAGGGACGTGTGCTCAAGGAGGTCGGGATCGATGCGCGCAGGGATATTGAAGCATTGATCGAGAGCAAGGTTAACCTGAAACTCTGGGTCAAGATCAAGGAGGGCTGGGCAGATGATGAGCGGGCGCTGCGTAGTCTGGGATATAATCTCGACGAATAGACTGCCGGTTACTGCCTGCCATGACGCAAACAACAAGAGCATCCCTTGAACCCGCCTGGATACTGCATCAATACCCTTACCGTGATTCTAGTCTGCTGCTGGAGGTTTTTAGCCGTGAATATGGGCGCATCGGGCTGGTTGCGCGTGGTGCACGGTCTGGACGCTCGCGCTGGCAGAACCAGTTGCAGATATTGCGACCTCTGGTGCTGTCATGGAACCTGCGCGGGGAACTGGGTACCCTGACGGGTGTCGACAGTCGCGGCACGGCGGCTGTGTACCCGGGGCGCCAGGTCTGGTGTGCCTGTTATCTGAATGAATTACTGCTGCGACTGATGACCCGGCATGATCCGCATCCCGAGATATTCGACGCCTATGAACAGGCACTGATGGCGCTGGGTATAAACGAGGAACAGGCCTTGCGCGTTTTTGAAAAACGCCTGTTGCAATCTCTGGGTTACGGCTTGTTGCTGGATCACGAGTATGATAACGGGTTACCGGTGCAGCATGACATACTCTACGAATACCGCCTGGAACGGGGTCCGGTGAGACGGCAGGAGGTGCGCCATGATGGCATCTTCCTGCATGGGTCCAGTCTGCTGTCATTGCACTGTGACAAGTTGCAGGAGCCGCGTGCCTGCCGCGAGGTGAAGCAGCTGATGCGCGCGGCGCTGGCACTGTACCTGGGCGCACGCCCGCTGCGTACACGGGAAGTGCTGCGGCAGTTATCGATCATGTCACACTCCGCGCGACGTGATGTGATTGCAACAGGCGTCAAGACGGGTTAATGACGATGAGGCAGGATGCAGACATGTTGCTGGGTGTAAATATTGATCATATTGCTACCCTGCGCCAGGCCCGGGGCACACGCTATCCGGATCCGGTACAGGCAGCCATTGAAGCGGAGCAGGCGGGTGCTGACAGCATAACGCTACATCTGCGCGAAGACCGACGTCATATCCAGGAGCGCGATGTGTTACTGCTCCATGAAATTCTGCAGACCCGCATGAACCTGGAAATGGCCGTGACGGAAGGCATGTTGTGCTTTGCTGAACGGCTGCGGCCACAGGACTGTTGTCTGGTGCCGGAACGTCGTCAGGAACTGACGACCGAGGGCGGGCTGGATGTTGCTGGCCAGTTACCCCGGGTGCGCGAGGCCTGTGCACGCCTGCAAGCAGCCGGTATCCGCGTGTCACTGTTTATTGATGCCGAGCCCGGACAGATTGCTGCTGCCGCGGAAACAGGTGCGCCCTGTATTGAAATTCACACGGGTCACTATGCCGATGCTGCTGCCCCGCAGCAGGTCGAAGAACTGGCCCGTATCATGGAAGCGGTCCAGCTGGGTATTGATGCCGGGCTGACAGTGCATGCCGGCCATGGTCTGAACTACCACAACGTCAGGAAAATCGCAGCCATCCCTGAGATCCGTGAGTTGAATATCGGTCACGCCATTATCGCGAGGGCCGTTTTTAGCGGTCTGGCAAATGCCGTTGCGGAGATGAAGCGGCTGATGTGTGAGGCAAGATCGCGCTAGTTACTGCAGCGGCTGATGTCATTCAGGGTTGTCCACACCCTATGTGGCTACGGTAACCGCTGGACCTCAGGGTGCTGTCAATCACATTGATGAGCTGTTCATGGTAAACCTTAATGGCGCCTTGCCTGCCCGCTTTTATTGCCAGTCGCAGTTCACGAAGCGCTTCCTCAAGTTCCGGTGCGTCACAGTAGGCAACGGCGCCAAGCAGCTGGTGTACAGCCTTCCTGAGTGTGTCCATGTCACCGTTCTCAGCGGCGCCTGAGAGTCGCTGACGATGCACCGGTAATTCAAGCAGTAACTCGGCAAACAGCTCACTGGAGAATGATTGCCTGCGAATCCTGTTTGGCGGGTCATCTTGCGGTCTTTGCGATGGATTACACCTGTTTGTACGGGGACGGGCTGCGGGTGCCAGGACCCGCAGGAAGAAATGCAGCAAGGTTTCCTTTGCCCGGCTGAAGCATCCTGCGGGTAAATGTTTTGCAGCCTGTTTATTGCCTTCCATGGACTCAATTTCCTGTAATCGACGGGCCGTTCTGGCGCGCCGTTCATTGCCAGGGCTGCTGACATGCTAATGCAAACCGCGGCAATTCGCCATGTGTTTGCTTCAGTCAATCCCTTCAAAAGCTGTCTGATAAATCCTGTTCTTGGGTATACTGTGGACCTGATAGACGTAAGGATGGGTGGGTATGAATTTTTCCACGCTTGAATCGACGGTCGGCAACACGCCGCTGGTGCGCTTGCAACGAATGCTGGCGAGTACCACAAATACCTTGCTGGTCAAGCTGGAAGGCAATAACCCGGCAGGTTCCGTAAAGGATCGGCCGGCGCTCAGTATGATTCGGTATGCCGAGGAACGTGGCGAGATCAAGCCGGGTGACAGGTTGATCGAAGCGACCAGCGGTAATACCGGTATTGCACTGGCGATGGTGGCTGCGATGAAGGGCTACCACATGGTGCTAATTATGCCCGAACATATGAGTGTCGAGCGACGTGCAGTGATGAAGGCCTTTGGTGCGGAGATTATCCTGGTCAGCAAGGAAGCCAGTATGGAAGGGGCTCGCGATCTGGCAAAAGATATGGAGGCACGTGGCGAAGGCAAGGTGCTGGACCAGTTTTCCAATCCCGACAATCCGCGTGCACACTATGAGGGTACGGGTCCGGAGATCTGGCGAGACACGGCGGGTAGTGTTACCCATTTCGTCAGTGCCATGGGAACCACGGGTACCATCATGGGTACCTCGCGTTACCTGAAAGAACAGAATCCGGCAATCGAGATTGTCGGTGTGACACCCTCCGAGGGGTCGGCGATCCCCGGAATCCGTCGCTGGCCCGAAGCCTATCTACCCTCAATCTTTGCTGCGGACTGTGTCGACCGAACCATCGAGGTTGACCAGCTCGATGCGGAACGTACCACCCGGGCCCTGGCCGCCGAAGAAGGTATCTTTGCAGGTATTTCCTCCGGCGGAGCAGTGGCTGCTGCACTCATGCTTTCGCGACAGGTCGAGCATGCGGTGATCGTTGCGATTATCTGCGACCGGGGTGATCGCTATCTGTCAACCGGGGTTTTCCCTGCCTGAATGATGCTTTCCCGGCAACGGGCTGTAACAGCGTTCTTGCTTGCCACTGGCCTGCTGACCCTCGCCATACTACCGGGGCATGCCATCGATGTTGTGCGCCTGAAGCTGGGAACACTTGAAGGCGAAGGCTGGTCGGCGCAGGCGGTATCCGTGGAACTGAACTGGCTGGATGAGGGGGTTGCCGGGTTACTGTTGCAGGCGGAGCACGCGGTGTTCCCGGAAGCTATCGGGGAATTGTCCGGGGTGAGCCTGTCATGCCCGCGTGCGCAATTGACGGCAACGGAAGTACATTGTGCAAAGGGTGTGCTCAAGGCGAAATCCAGTGTACTGGGGCAGCAGCATATCCAGATCGCCTTCAAGTACCAGCTTGAAACCGGCCGCATCGATACCGAGTTGCGCGGGGTTCGTGTGCATGATGGTACGCTGGCACTAAGCGCACATCTGAGCGAGTCACGCTGGCAGCTTGATGCCAGCGGTACAGCACTGTCCCTGCCTGCGGTCACACGCCAGCTCGCGGCCGCCGGCATTGCCCTGCCGGTTGTGGATGGCAGCGGCCAGCTGGATATAACTGCGCATATCAACGGTGTCGCCGCGCAGTTACGCAAAGCCGATGTGGAGATACAGCTGCGCGCTGAAGAGATTTCCAATGCCGATGGCAGCATGGCAGCGGAACAGCTGGATGCTTCGCTGCATGCCACCGTGGAGACGGCTGCCACCGGCATGCAGGTAGCGCTGGAACTATTCGGACGGCAGGGGGCACTCTATGTTGAGCCGGTGTTTGTACAAATGCCCTCAGTACCGCTGCAACTCGGGGCCCGTTTTGCATGGTTGCCGGCAGAACAACAACTGTTACTGCAGTCATTCAGTTACATTCACCCCGGCAGCGTGCAGCTTGAAGGCCATGGTCATTTCAGCCTGGCGGCGGATACGCCGCTGCGGGAGCTGCAACTGGAAGTCCGGCAAGCGAATTTTCCCTCCCTGTATGACACCTACCTGCGGCCATGGCTGTTCGGTTCCCTGCTTGCAGAACTGGATACGTCCGGACAACTCAGCGGCACAATGGCCTGGCAGCAGGGCAAGCTCAGCCAGCTGTCCCTGGAACCACTTGAGCTGTCAGTGAACGATCGCGAGGGCCGCTTTGCGCTGGACTCAATCAACGGCCAGGTGCGCTGGTCAGACGATGCCGTGCCCGAGCGTTCCGAGCTTGCCTGGGCGGGTGGCAGTGTTTTCCGTGTGGCCCTCGGTGCCTCCGGCATCGTGTTCGATAGCGGCAGCGATTTTATCCGTCTGGCACAACGACTTGAAATGCCGGTGCTGGATGGCGCTCTCGGGATTGATGATTTCCAGCTGGAGTTCGGAGAAGATGGGCCGTTGCGCTGGCAGGTCAATGGCCTGCTTGAACCGGTGTCATTGTCACAATTGACTCTGGCACTGGGATGGCCGGAAATGGGCGGCAAGCTCTCGGGTGTGATACCGAACGTTCGCTATGACAATGGTAACCTAGTGGTCGGCGGTATCTTGCTGATCCGCGTATTTGACGGTGAAGTGACCCTGCGTAACCTGATGCTGGAACAGCCATTTGGCCTGGTGCCACGCCTGCAGGTTGATGCACGTATCGATAATATCGATCTTGAAACGCTTACCCGGACCTTCTCGTTTGGCAAGATTGAAGGCCGCCTCGACGGCAGGATTGACGGTCTGGAGATGGAGTCGTGGCGACCGGTGGCCTTCGATGCCGAGTTTTCAACCCCGGAAGATGATCATTCCCGTCACCGTATCAGTCAGAAGGCGGTGGATAATATTTCCAGTATCGGTGGCGGGATGGGTGGTGTACTGTCGCGCAGTGCACTGCGCTTTTTTGAAGACTTTCCCTATGACCGGCTTGGCATCCGCTGCCGCCTGGAGAACGGGGTCTGTGACATGGGTGGTATCGCGCCGGCCGCTGAGGGTTATTATCTTGTCAAGGGGCGGCTGATCCCGCCACGGCTGGATGTGATTGGCTTTGCTGACCGCGTTAACTGGGATACCCTGATCGCACAGATCATGGCGGTTACCCGGCAACAGGAAATGCATGTGGAGTGAAACCCTAGCATCGACCGTGTTACCCTTCCGCGGGCTGGCACGTTGCAGTATCGATAACTGAAATTCATGGAGAAGAGAGGCCAAGTAATGAAACTAGTACGCTTTCCTGTAGCACTGGCCCTGCTGCTGTTTGTCGCAGCCTGTGTCACGATCAATGTCTATTTTCCGGCTGAAGCCGCAGTCAAGGCAGCAGACCGTATTATCCTGGATGTGTATGGAGAACAGCCTGGCGGCACAACACCCAAGCCAGTGGAACCGCAGTCACGGCTGCCGGTCAACGAGATGCCGTTCTCGGGATATGTCCTGCTTGACTGGTTGATCACCCCCGCACATGCCGAGGCGGATATCTCTGTGAACACACCTGCAATTCAACAGCTGAAAGCCAGTATGGAACAGCGACACAAGCAACTGGCGCCGTACTATACCTCCGGTGCCATTGGTATGACACAGGATGGCGAGCTGATACTGCGTGATCAGAAGCTGGTGCCACTGCCGGAGAGGAACACCGTCAAGAGCCTTATCGCAAAAGAGAATGATGACCGCACTGCCTTGTACAAGGAAATTGCCAGGGCCAACGGGCATCCAGAGTGGGAGGCTGATATTCGCAGCACCTTTGCAACACGCTGGGTCAGTAATGCACCGGCCGGCTGGTGGTATATAGACAAGCAGGGTGCCTGGAAGCAGAAATAGCCACGAATGAGTAGCTTTGTCTTTGCATGGATGTACTGTCCGGTTATCAGCCTCGGGCCGTGGCACGCC
>JAJDNX010000004.1 GCA_022340485.1 Gammaproteobacteria bacterium
AGCGTTGCAAGGCTGTCCTCCCCTTCCAGAAAGCCGCTCACCTCAGTGCGTCCTTCGGCCAGCGAGCCAAGCATGATGGATCGATGCGAAATGGACTTGTCGCCGGGGACACGCAACTGCCCGGAGAGTTGCCCACCCGCCATCACCTGGAAACGGATCCCTGTAGTCTCAGAAATCGATGCTGTCATTCGGTTGTCTTCTCTATGAAGCAGTCGCGTGCCGCCTTGGCCGCTGTGAACACTGCAAGCAGCTGTTCACCATCGTGTCGCCTGATCGCTTCGCCCAGAGCCTGCAGATCATCCACGAAGTATTCGATCATTTGCAGGATGGCATCAGCATTCGCCAGGCAGATATCACGCCACATCACCGGATCGCTGGAGGCAATGCGCGTAAAGTCACGAAAACCGCCAGCCGCATAATCAAACACTTCATTGTTCTCGTCCAGCCTGCTCAGGGTATCCACCAGCGAATAGGCCAGTAGATGCGGCAAATGGCTGGTGGCAGCGAGCACTTCATCATGATGCACCGGGTCCATATTCACGACCTGTGCACCGGTGACCTCCCACATGGCACGCACCCGCTCGGTCGCAGAGGACAGGGTATTCGGCAACGGCGTCAAAATCACGCGGCGACGCTGGTACAGTCCCGGGAACGATGCCTCGACACCGCTCTGTTCGGTACCTGCAATCGGATGCCCCGGCACGAAAAAATCCGGGACACTGCCAAATACCCTCTGTGCAGCTTCAATCACACTGCCCTTGGCACTACCGGCATCGGTCAGCACCGCCTGCTCGGCAAGTCGTCCCTTGATCGCAGTGAACACCCCTTCCATGGCGCCCAGTGGCACACACAGCACCACCATGTCGGCACCACTCACAGCCTGCGCAAGGTCGGTCTCGTATCGATCAATCACCCCCAGCTCAACCGCAGTCTGCAAGTTTGCAACACTGCGACCGGCCCCGACCACTTCGCGACAGGCAGCCGCTGCGCGCAAAGCGCGCGCCAGCGAGCCGCCAATGAGGCCTACACCGATGACACAGAGTCTTTCAATCATGTAACACCTGCTCCAGTGCATTCAGAAAACGGTCATTCTCATCCGTGTGCCCGACCGTTACGCGCAGGTGCTCGTGCATGCCGTAATTTGCCACCGGACGCACAATCACACCCTGCTGAAGCAGCGCCTCGTAAACATCCGCCCCCGACCTGCCGGTATTGAAGCTTACAAAGTTGCCAACCGACTCTATATAGGAAAGACCGAGCGACTCGAATCCGGTAACCAGCTGTGCCATGCCTTCGCGGTTACGCCGAATACATTGCTGCAGGTAATCAACATCGTCCAGCGCAGCCAGTGCAACGGCCTGTGCCACGCTGTTGATATTGAATGGCTGCCGTACCCGGTTCAACAGAGCGGCGACCTCCGGGTGTGACAGCGCATAGCCAATCCGCAGACCGGCCAGGCCATAGGCCTTGGAAAAGGTACGGGTCACCATGAGGTTCGGAAAGCGTGCCAGCCAGGCGGAGGTATCCGGATAGCTGACCTGCTCGACATACTCGAAGTAGGCCTCGTCGACAACCACCATGACATGAGACGGCAAGGCCGCAATGAATGACTCGAGTTCAGCGCTTCCCAGCCAGGTGCCCGTTGGGTTATTGGGATTGGCAATAAACACCAGTCGCGTCTTCGGTCCGACCAGTTCGTACATTGCCGCCAGATCATGGCCATAGGCCGTTCCGTGACAACCATCATGTGCCGGGGCAACACGTGCGGTAGCCCCCACGGCCTGCACGATGATCGGATAGACTGCAAAGGCGTGTTGCGAGAACACTGCCTCATACCCCGGCGTCAGGAATACCCGTGCAATGATGTCGAGCACATCATTGGAGCCATTGCCCAGTGTAATACACGCCGCATCAAGCTGATGCTTCAAGGCAAGTCTTTCTGCCAGCAGGTAGCTACTGCCTTCCGGGTAGCGGGAGAGGTCCTCGATAGCGGTCCTGGCTGCGGCAACCGCCAGTGGACTTGGACCAAACGGGTTTTCATTTGAAGCCAGCTTGATGGCATTGCGGATACCGTATTCGCGCTCCAGTGCCGCGACTGGCTTACCAGGCAGATACGGTTGCAGGGCACGGACGCCGGGGGCGGCCAGTTCCAGAAAACTGTCATTTCTTGTTGGCATAAAAGCGATTTGTTAGTCCGTGTCTGCTAAACACTCCCGCACAGGAATTGCTGCAGTCGCAGGGGCGAAATGTAGCCACGAAGTTGTTTTTTCAAGCTAGATGACCGCCTTCGGGTAGGAACCCAGCACCTTTACGGCAAGGGCTTCCTGTTCGAGGTCCAGCAATGCGGCGGCAACATCTGCATCATCGCGATGACCGTCGACATCGATATAGAAGACATATTCCCACATCGCCTGCCGTGAAGGGCGGGACTCGATACGCGTCATGCTGATGCCGTGCTGGGCAATCGGCTGCAGCATGGCATACAGGGCACCGGGCTTGTTGTTTACCGACACCAGCAGCGAGGTCTTGTCCCTGCCACTGGGCGGAGTAGCCTGTGGACCGATCACCAGGAAGCGGGTGGTATTGTCCGGCTGGTCCTCGATATTGCGCTCCTTAATTTTCAGGCTGTAGAGTTCGGCGGCCATGTCACTGGCAATGGCCGCGGCATTTTCCTCGTCCCGAACCAGGCGAGCAGCCTCGGCGTTACTGCCAACGGCAACATAGGCGGCACCCGGAAGATTTGCTTCCAGCCAACCTCGGCACTGTGCCAGAGCCTGCTGGTGCGCAAGTACCCGGGTCACTTTCACATCCTCGTTGCTTACCAGCAGATGATGGTGGATACGTAACTCGACTTCGCCACAAATACTCAAACGTGACTGTTGAAACAGGTCCAGCGTGTGAGTGATTACGCCCTCAGTGGAGTTTTCTACCGGCACAACCCCGTAGTCGGCAGCACCGGCAGCCACCTCCCGAAAGACATCATCAAGAGTATCCAGTGCCAGTGTTTGCACAGAGTGCCCAAACTGCTTTAGCGCAGCCGCCTGAGTGAACGTTCCCTCGGGACCCAGATAGGCTATCGCGAGAGGTTTCTCCAGTGCCAGGCAGGCCGACATGATCTCCCGGAACAGTCGCACCATTTCCTCGGCCCGCAAGGGGCCGCTATTGCGTTCGCTGACACGGCGCAGAATAGCCGCCTCACGTTCTGGTCGGTAAAAATGGGTATCCTCGCCCTGCCCCGTCTTGACCTCGGCAATCTCTGCGGCACACTGGGCGCGCGCATTGATCAGCGTCTGGATCTGTTCATCCAGCGCATCGATTTTGGCTCGCAGCTTGTCTAGTTTTTTCTCGGGACTCATCTTGATCAACTGCATTCAGTGCCCCCGCAGGTATGGCAAGGCATTGCTACTAAGCATGAAAGCTCATTACCGCACAGGCACGTCGCTAAGAATCTTGCCAGGCCTACAGTGGCCGCACATTAAGAACACCTTTGATAGCCGCGATTTCTTCCAGGCATGCGGGCTGGACCTCCGAGTCGACATCAACCAGTGTATAGGCCAGTTCGTTTCGCGATTTGTTTAACATATCGAGAATATTCAATCCGGAGTTCGCCATGCAGGTGGAAATCTGACCGAGCATATTCGGCACATTTTCGTTCACTACGGCAACGCGGTTATTCCCATTACGTGGCATCTGCATTTCCGGGAAGTTAACTGAATTCCTTACATTGCCGTTTTCAAGAAAATCACGCACTTCCTCAGCCACCATAACGGCACAATTTTCCTCGGCCTGCTGGGTAGAGGCACCCAGATGCGGCAGGGCCACAACACGCGGATGGTTTTTCAGCAGGTTACTCGGGAAATCGCAAACATAGGAGTACACCTTGCCGGCGTCGATTGCAGCGACCACCGCGTCATCGTCGACCACGCCATTACGCGAAAAGTTCAGGATCACCGCATTGTCCTTGATCAGCTTGAGACGTTCGGCATTGATCATGTTGCGGGTTGCATCGACCAGTGGCACATGAAACGTCACATAGTCTGCATGCGCCAGCAATTCCTCGACACTCGCGGCCTGTCGAACATCCGATGACATCTCCCAGGCACGCTTCACTGTAATATCCGGGTCAAAACCAATGACATTCATGCCCAGTGCCAGCGCCCCATTGGCAACCTGTACGCCTATTGCACCCAGGCCGATCACGCCGAGTGTTTTCCCAGGCAGTTCAAAACCGACAAACTGTTTTTTCCCTGCCTCAACCGCCTTGTGGATCGTGGCATCGTCACCTTCAAGGGAGCGGGAAAAGTCCCATGCCTGACAGAGGTTCCTGGATGCCATCAACATCCCGGCTATCACCAGTTCTTTCACTGCATTGGCATTCGCACCCGGTGCATTGAAAACCGGGATACCGGCCTGGCTCATGCGCTCAACCGGGATATTGTTGACCCCGGCACCGGCACGACCAATCGCCTTGACCGATGCGGGCACTTCCATGTCGTGCATATTGAAGGAACGCAGCAGGATGGCGTCCGGGTGCTGGATCTCGGAGGCCACCTCGTAGGAGGTACGCGGAAAACGTTCCAGACCTAGAGGAGAAATATTATTCAGAGTCAGAATCTTGTACATTGTTGGGAAATCACTTGGTCATCAGAAATTGATCGGTGGTGCTTTGTCACCTAGGCCTGGGTACGTTCGAATTCACCCATAAAGTCAATCAAGGCATCGACCCCTGCCTCGGGCATGGCATTATAGATGCTGGCACGCATGCCACCCACGGAGCGGTGCCCCTTCAGGTTGAGGAACCCGGCTGTCTTGGCCTGGGAGAGAAACTCACTGTCGAGTCCGGGATCGGCAAGTGTAAATGGTACATTCATCCAGGAGCGGCATTCTGTATCAACCGGACTGGTATAGAAATCAGAGCTGGCAATAGCGTCATACAGGCGTTTTGATTTACGCTGGTTTATGGCAGCCATTGCATCAAGTCCGCCCTGCTGTTTCAGCCATTTGAATACCAGACCGGCGAGATACCAAGCAAAGGTTGGCGGGGTATTGAGCATGGAGCCGTTATCGGCATGCAGCTTGTAGTCAAACATGGAAGGCGTGCCGGCAATCGTCTCACCGAGCAGATCATCCCGGACGATCGCCACTGTCAGTCCGGCCGGGCCGATATTCTTCTGCGCCCCTGCGTAAATCACGCCGAAGCGTGAGACATCAATCGGACGGGACAGGATGGTCGAAGACATGTCCACCACCAGTGGCACATCACCCGTTTCCGGGACCCAGTGAAACTCAACCCCGCCGATCGTTTCATTCGGTGTGTAATGCAAGTAGGCAGCATCGTCATTCAGTTTCCAGGTATCCAACGCAGGGATGCTGGTAAAGTTGCTGTCTTCCGATGATGCCACCACGTTCACTTCGCAATAGCGCCGGGCCTCGGCAATTGCCTTTTTCGACCAGGCGCCGGTATTCACGTAGTCGGCCTGTTGCCTGTCTCGCAGCAGGTTCATTGGCACCATTGCAAACTGGCTGGTCGCACCACCCTGCAGAAACAACACCCGGTAATCTGCCGGGATAGACAATAGCTCTCTGAGGTCGGCTTCCGCCTGTTCGGCAATCGAGAGGTACTCTTTGCTGCGGTGACTCATTTCCATCACTGACATGCCGCTAGCGTGCCAGTCCAGTAACTCATCACGCGCCTGCTCCAGTACGGGCGCCGGCAACACTGCGGGTCCGGCGCTGAAATTGTAGATCTCGGACATGAATTTTCTAACCCTTAAAATTTCCTCTCGTGTTGGGAGGAAGTTCGTATAGAGGGGGTCGGTCTACCCCCACAGACTGAGCATCATTGCTCAGGATCATCCGTGTCGGCTGCAAGCTCAACATGGTCACCAGTATCGCCATCATCCTTGTCCTCGACGATACGCTCGATACCGACCAGAGTCTCGCCATTAACCAGGGTGATCAGACGTACACCCTGGGTATTCCTGCCCATGATGGAGATCTCGTTGACGCGGGTCCGCACCAGCGTCCCGCCGCTACTGATCAACATTACCTCATCATTGTCATCGGCTGGTACCGCACCGACGACGGCACCATTCCTTTCTGTCACCTGGATTGCGATCACACCCTGACCACCGCGTCCATAGAGCGGGTAGTCATCTGCCAGGGTGCGCTTGCCATAGCCGTTCTCTGTTGCGGTCAGTACCGGGCTGTCACTGGCAATGATCAGTGAGATCACATGCTGGCCGGGTACTAGCTTGATGCCACGCACACCGCAGGCGGTGCGGCCCATGGCACGCACATCATTCTCGCTGAAGCGAATCACCTTGCCGGCATTGCTGAACAGCATGATGTCACGCGTACCATCCGTGATTGCAACATCAATCAGGTAATCGCCGTCACGCAAGTCAATACCGATAATGCCATTGGCACGCTGCCGGGAAAAACTCGACAATGCGGTCTTCTTCACGGTACCCATCGCGGTGGCCATGAATACAAAGTGGTCTTCATCAAAGTCGCGAACCGGCAGTATTGCATTGATGCGTTCGTCCGCCTCCAGCGGTAACAGGTTCACGATCGGCTTGCCACGCGATATACGACTGGCCTGCGGCAACTCATAGACCTTCAGCCAGTAGACCTTGCCGCGACTGGAAAAACACAGAATGGTATCGTGGGTACTGGCGATGAAGAGCTTGTCAATAAAATCTTCCTCCTTGACGCCAGCTGCACTCTTGCCACGACCGCCGCGGCGCTGTGCACGGTAATCAGACAGTGGCTGTGATTTCGCATAGCCGGCATGTGACAGCGTCACCACCACGTCTTCCTCGGTGATCAGATCTTCCAGTGTCAGGTCGAGGTGGTCGGTGAGGATTTCGGTGCGGCGCTGATCGCCGAACTGGTCGCGCAGCGCTTCCAGTTCCTCGCGAATCACCTGCATCAGTCGATCCGGATTTTGCAGAATTGCCAGCAGTTCATTGATCAGATCGAGCAGTTCCCGGTATTCATCAACGATCTTGCCTTGCTCCAGGCCGGTCAGCTGGTGCAGACGCAGATCAAGGATTGCCTGCGTCTGTGCCTCGGAGAGCCGGTAACCGTCTTCGACCAGTCCAAATCCGGCTTCCAGTTCCTCGGGACGCGAGGCATCGGCACCGGCCCGCTCCAGCATGCCGGTCACTGCACCCGGTTCCCAGCTGCGTTCCATCAGTGCCTGTTTGGCGACTGCGCGGTTCGGGGACGACTTGATGAGCCGGATGACTTCATCAATATTCGACAGTGCAACGGCCAGGCCTTCCAGGATATGGGCACGCTGACGTGCCTTGCGCAAGTCGAACACTGTGCGCCGGGTAACGACATCACGGCGATGACGGACAAAGGCTTCCAGACACTGCTTCAGATTGAGCAACTGCGGACGGCCATCGACCAGTGCAACCATGTTAATACCGAAGACACTCTGCAGCTGCGTGTGCTGATAAAGGTTATTCAGCACCACTTCGGCAACTTCACCGCGCTTCAGGTCGACCACCATGCGCATGCCGTCCTTGTCCGACTCATCACGCAGGCCGGAGATACCCTCGATCTTTTTGTCCTTTACCAGCTCGGCGATCTTCTCCAGCAATCGCGCCTTGTTGACCTGGTAAGGCAGTTCGGTGAACACCAGTTTCTGGCGGCCCTTGCTTTCATCACCCTCGACATGGTTGCGTGCGCGTATGTAGATGCGACCACGGCCGGTGCGGTAGGCCTCGTGTATCCCGCGTACACCATTAATGATACCGGCAGTCGGGAAATCCGGGCCTGGCACATGTTCCATCAGGCCGGCAATGTCGATATCCGGATTATCAATCAGCGCAAGACAGGCGTTGGTGATTTCTGTCAAGTTATGCGGCGGTATATTGGTCGCCATACCAACCGCAATCCCGGCAGAGCCGTTGACAAGCAGATTCGGCACCCGTGTCGGGAATACCGAGGGCTCATGCTCGGTTTCGTCGTAGTTGGCAACAAAATTGACCGTTTCCTTCTCGATATCTGCGATCAGTTCATGCGCGATCCGTGACATGCGCACCTCGGTGTAGCGCATGGCGGCCGGTGAATCACCATCCACGGAACCGAAGTTGCCCTGCCCGTCGACCAGCATGTAGCGCAGCGAGAAAGGTTGTGCCATGCGTACGATGGTGTCGTACACGGCCGTGTCACCGTGGGGGTGATACTTACCGATGACGTCACCGACGATGCGTGCCGATTTCTTGTAGGGCTTGTTCCAGTCATTACCGAGTTCGCTCATTGCGAACAGGGCACGGCGGTGAACCGGTTTCAGGCCATCACGCACATCTGGCAGGGCTCGTCCCACAATCACACTCATGGCGTAATCGAGATAGGATTGTTTCATCTCGTCTTCGAGATTGACGGGCAGTATTTCTTTCGCGAAGTCACTCATTTGGCGGGGTAGTTAACATCCCTGTTCAGGTGGTTTCATGCCGCAAACCGCATCTGGCGGGGTCGACGGTGATAAAGACGCGTCATTTTAGCACAGCCGACTACCCCACTACACCCGCAAAATAAAGCTTTATGGCTTCACTCAGGCCGTCTAGCGGCTGTTGTCATCAATTATGGGACCCGGATCCGCCACCAGGCAGGTTGGCGTGGAAGGCCGCAAGTTTCTCCCGGTCGGGAGCGGTGATCACGCCTGCCTCTGTCACCAGGTAGTCCACCAGTGTTGCCGGGGTCACGTCAAAAGCGGGATTCCACGCAGTGGCGCCATTGGCTGCAATTCGCCGTCCAGCCTGCTCAAGCACCTCCGCCTCGGGGCGCTGCTCGATAACTACCTGGCGGCCATCCGGCATCCCCATGTCCAGTGTTGACAAGGGTGCCACGACCATCATCTTGACGCCATGATAACGACACACCACGGCCAACTGGTAGGTGCCGATCTTGTTGATCACATCGCCATTGGCGGCAACCCGGTCCGCACCGGTAATTACCCACTGTACTTGCTGCTTCTGCATCAGGAAGGCCGCTGCGTTATCGGTGATCAGGGTTACCGGGATGCCATCCCGAATCAGTTCCCAGGCCGTCAGTCGCGCGCCTTGCAGCCAGGGTCGCGTCTCGCCGGCGAACACCCTGGCCAGCTTGCCTGCTGCCCAGGTAGAGCGCACCACCCCCAGTGCCGTGCCATAACCACCGGTCGCCAGCGAGCCGGTATTGCAATAGGTCAGCACGGAATCACCTCTCTGGATAAGGCCTGCACCCTCTTCCCCCATCCTTATATTGGCATCGATATCCTCCTGGTGTATGCGCTTTGCCTCCCCCAGCAAGGCGGCGACCGGATCATCACCCGCACGGGACAAGCGCTGCTGCATACGCTCCAGTGCCCATACCAGATTGACCGCCGTTGGTCGGGCTTCCGAAAGTCGCTGTATATCCCGCATCAAGGGCGCATGCCAGTTACCTGGCGAAGCGCTTAAGTGTTGCTGCGCCGCCAGCACAACCGCATAGGCAGCGGTAATGCCGATGGCCGGCGCTCCGCGAACGACCATGTCGCGAATGGCATCTGCAACCGCGGTTGCCTCCTGATAGTCGAGATAAACCTCCTCATGGGGCAAACGGCGCTGATCGAGTAATTGCAGGCTGGAGCCGGTCCAGTGGATGGCTTGAATCGAAGATTTCATCATTAGTTGTAAGGCATTTAGTCAGTGTGTATAATCTGAGGGAGGGTATTCTACTGATTCCATGTGAAAAAACAGTTGTTCGAGGGGCTAGCATAAGGACAAATTTACGTCTAGAATGCGTCCCCAGCAATGACACCTAACCCCCTCAACTACCAACACCACAGGAGTGGCTATAAATGAAAATTGATTATCGCATCGGAGGTCTGATCACCTCAATTGCAGCCGGCGTACTGTTTGCCAGCTCTGCACTCGCCTATGAAGGCGGTATGGCAAACGAAGGTTATGTCGGCGACTCAACTGGCATGAATGTCCGGGACAGCAGTGGCGACTGTGTCCGCACCAGTTCCTGGAAAGCCGAGGACATGACCGTAGAGTGCGGCGCTGAACCACCAGCACCTGAAGTAGTGTCTGCACCACCACCACCGCCACCACCGCCTGTTATCATGTATGAAAAGACCACCATGTCTGCTACGACACTGTTTGATTTCGACAAGGCCGTACTGAAAGAAGAAGGTAAGGTTGCCCTGCATGAACTCGACGATGAGATCAAGGCCAAGGGTGCCAAGGTTGTCGATATCGATGTCATCGGCCACACCGATAGTACCGGTCCCGAAGACTACAACTTGGACCTGTCCGTGCGACGTGCCCAGGCCGTTGCTGACTACATCATTAGTGAGGGCATCGACGCCAGCATCATTGATGTCAGCGGCGAAGGCGAAAGCAACCCGATCGCCAGTAACGCTACCCGTGAAGGCCGTGCTGAAAACCGTCGTGTTGATATCCACGTAGGTGTAGAACAGCCTGCAAACTAACTAACACGCACCCGCGTTACAAACCCCACCGTCCGCCTGTCGGCCGGTGGGTTTTTTTTGCCTGAAACCCTGCCAGCCGCAGCGGGCTATCTGCCATGAAGTGCCTTCGCTATACTTGCGGCTGTGCCTGAAATTTTGCAGGACCCACGCATGACCGCTGTCGACATCCTGATTAATAGCCGCTGGATTGCACCGGTTGAACCGCCAGCCACCCTCCTTGAGCATCATAGTGTGGCCATTCATGAAGGCCGCATACTGGATATCCTGCCCACTGAACAGGCACTCAGGTCCTATACTGCAAACATTGAGCATTCGCTGCAGCACCATCTGCTGGTTCCAGGACTCATCAACACCCACACCCATGCCGCCATGTCTCTGTTGCGCGGCCTGGCCGATGACCTGCCACTGGACGAATGGCTCAACAATCACATCTGGCCAGCGGAATCCCGCTGGGTAAATGAAGAATTTGTGCACGACGGGACACAGCTCGCCATGGCGGAGATGCTGCGCTGTGGAACCACCTGCTTCAATGACATGTACTTCTTTCCGGACATCACCGCGCGTGCTGCCGCCCATTGCGGCATGCGCGCCACTGTCGGATTGATTGTGCTCGACTTCCCGACGGTGTGGGCACATGATGCCGACGAGTACATCAGCAGGGGACTCGCCGTACATGACCAGTACCGCGGTGATCCGTTGATCAGGACCCTGTTCGCACCACATGCTCCCTACACAGTCTCGGACAAGCCCCTGGAACACATCCGTGTGCTGGCGGACGAGCTGGATATCGGCATCCATATGCATGTCCACGAAACTGCCGACGAGGTTGACAAGGCCATCGAACTGACCGGCAAACGCCCGCTGCAGCGTTTACAGGATCTTGGCCTGCTCTCGCCTGCCATGCTGGCTGTTCACATGACACAGTTAAGCGCAGAAGAAATCAGTCTCTATGCAGCCAGTGGTGCCCACATGGTGCATTGCCCCGAATCAAATCTGAAGCTTGCCAGCGGCTTTTGCCCGACGCAGGCCCTGAGTGCTGCCGGCATCAATGTCGCGCTCGGCACTGACGGTGCCGCCAGCAATAATGATCTTGATATGCTGGGAGAAATGCGTACCGCGGCACTGCTGGGCAAGGCAGTCAGCGGTGATGCCAGCGCCCTGCCCGCAGCAAGCATACTGGAAATGGCAACACTGAACGGTGCCAGGGCACTGGGTATCGATGCGGATACCGGCTCATTGCTGCCAGGAAAATGGGCAGACATCACTGCCGTATGCCTGGATACCATTGAAACCCAGCCAGTTTATAACCCTGTCTCGCAACTGGTGTATGCTTGCGGGCGCGAACAGGTAACCGATGTATGGGTAGCCGGAAGGCACCTGTTAAAGGAACGTCGCCTGACTACACTGGATGGCAACGATATACTGGAACGCAGCCGCGAGTGGCGAGCCCGAATCAGTGCAGGATGACAGTCCGCTATACTCGCATACCAGTTAGCAGCACACCACAGTGTCGTGCACTTGCAGAATGGATACTCCAGATGAACCTCACCAGGACAAAATGAGAACACCATGACCGCCACCACCCATAATGTCGACCCGGGCGAAATTGAAAAATTTGAAAAACTGGCAGGTCGCTGGTGGGATCCAAACAGCGAGTTCAAGCCACTGCATGATATCAACCCGCTGCGCCTTGACTATATTGAAAGGCTTGCGCCGCTCTCCAACAAGCGCGTGATCGACATCGGCTGTGGGGGCGGTCTGCTCACGGAAGGCATGGCAGCGCGCGGCGCACAGGTTACCGGCATCGACATGGGCAAGACCCCCTTGAGTGTCGCCCGGCTTCACCAGCATGAATCGGGCCTTGATATCGATTACCGGCAAGCAACAGCTGAACAGATGGCTGCTGAACAGGCCGGCAGTTTCGATACGGTTACCTGTATGGAAATGCTGGAACATGTACCGGATCCAGCGGCGACGATTGCTGCCTGTGCACAGCTGATCCGGGATGATGGCCAGGTATTCCTGTCGACCATCAATCGCAACCCCAAAGCCTACCTGTTCGCTGTGATCGGCGCAGAATACCTGCTGCGGCTGTTACCCAGGGGCACACATGACTACTCAAAATTTATCCGTCCCTCGGAAATGGAAGCCTGGGCCAGGGAAGCCGGCCTGCAGCTGGTTGATCTCACCGGTATGAGTTACAACCCGTTGACACAGGAATACACTCTCGGTACGGATGTATCGGTGAACTACCTGGCCAGTTTCCGAAAAGCCTGACAGCTCGCGGACCATGCCCAGTGCAGACATCCGCACCATCCTGTTTGACCTGGACGGGACCCTGCTGGACACCGCCCCGGACCTGGCTGCGGCCCTGAATACCGTCCTTGAAGAAAATAAACGCGCAGCGCTACCGTTTGAATCCATCCGGCCGGTTGTATCGCATGGGGGTATCGCCCTCATTAAACTCGGATTCAGACTCGAACCGGACGATCCCCGTTTTGATCCCTTGCGTAAACGGCTGCTGGCGCTATACCGCGAGAACATTTCCCGTCACACGACACTGTTCCCGGGTATGGATGTGCTCCTGGATGAGCTTGAGCGACGCGGACTCAACTGGGGCGTGGTCACCAACAAACCAGGCTGGCTGACCGACCCACTGTTAAAAGACCTGCAGTTGTATGATCGTGCCGCATGTGTTGTCAGCGGTGATACACTGCCGCAGCGCAAGCCACACCCGGCACCCTTGCTGCATGCCTGCAAACTGGCCAACACTCGGCCCGGACAGTGCCTTTATCTCGGTGATGCAGAGCGAGACATCGAGGCTGGTAAAAACGCGGGCATGCACACAATGGTTGCCCTTTTTGGCTACTTCACGGAGAAAGACCAGCCGCATAGCTGGGGTGCAACACATCTGATCAATGAGCCCGGCGAGCTGCTTGCGTGGCTCGACAATGGCCACAAGAAGGTATGATCAGGCATTATTGATACCCCTGTAATGATCGATGTTATGATCACGCCTCATGACGATTAACGAGATTAGTTTTCTGATACTTGTAGTTGTTATTTCACTGGAAATCGGTGCACTGGCAGCCTATCTCATAGAAAACCGCAAATACAGCAAGCTGCGTTACAAGTACACGCAACTGCTCACCGCGATGCAATACGAACGCAAGGCAGCTGAAGATAAGGAGGCCGGCTACCGGGAGACCACCCGGTCACTGAAAGACACCTTCAGCGCACTGGCTGGTACTGCACTGAAGAACAATACCGCCCAGTTTCTGCATCTGGCACAGCAGAACCTGAAGCAGTTTCAGATAAAGGCCGAAGACGACCTCAACCAGAAGGAAAAGGCCATTGAAGGACTGGTCAAGCCGATTAGGGAAGCACTCGACAAAACAGAAACAGAAATCAGGCGCATGGAGAACGAACGTAAACAGGCACAGGGTGCATTAACCCAGCACCTGCAGACCATCGCCGAATCACACCGGTTGCTGCAATCCGAGACACGAAACCTGGTGCAGGCCCTGCGCCGTCCAGAAGTCCGCGGGCAATGGGGTGAACTGACACTGAAGCGTCTCGCCGAACTCGCAGGCATGGTTGAACACTGTGACTTCCATGAGCAGGCATCGGTACAAACCGAGCAGGGACAACAACGCCCCGATATGGTCATCCGCATGCCCGACAAACGGGATATCGTTGTCGACGCAAAGACACCACTGGATGCCTATTTATCCGCCATAGAGTGCGTCGATGATAACGAACGCAAAGGCCATCTTGAGCGCCATACACGCAACGTGCGCACGCGCATCAAGGAACTCTCCAGCAAGGGCTACTGGCGA
This sequence comes from Gammaproteobacteria bacterium, assembly GCA_022340485.1. Classification (GTDB taxonomy): domain Bacteria; phylum Pseudomonadota; class Gammaproteobacteria; order UBA9214; family UBA9214; genus UBA9214. The sequence continues at coordinate 14,311 of JAJDNX010000004.1, forward strand.
CAATTCAGGTTCAGTCCCGATTTCGTGGTGTTGTTTATCCCGGGGGACCAGTTTCTCAGTGCGGCACTGGAGACCGATCACGCACTGATTGAAGAGGCACTGTCGCAAAACGTCATTCTGGCAACACCGACCAGTTTCGTTGCCCTGCTGCGGGCCATCGCCTATGGCTGGCGCCAGGAAGCACTCGCTGAAAATGCAGATATCATACGCGAAGTCGGTCAGGACATGTACGACCGACTGGTCACGTTTGCCGAGCACCTCGCCAAGCTGGGTCGCAGCCTGGACAGCAGTGTGGACAATTTCAACAAGGCAGTGGGCTCCTACGATTCACGCATCCTGCCAGGTGCCCGCAAGTTCGTCGACATGGGGATCAGTGCCAGGAAGGACCCGGCGGAACCGCTACAGGTCGAACGTGCTGCCCGCAAGGTGCAGGCGGCAGCCGAATGATATGCATTGTATCGAGCTGCTATGCCCCCTCATACACCCGCTATTGCAAGCATCTTTGGCGCAGCACTGCCTAACCGGACCGTTTGCGGCAAACATCGGTATAATCCGCCTCATCCATGAACAGCAAACCTGTATATACTCGCGACTGGCTGCCTGCACCGGGCTGTTTGCAGGACCGGGTGATACTGGTGACCGGTGCCGCCAACGGCATCGGCAAGGCCGTAGTGAAAGACATGGCTGCATTTGGCGCGACCACCATCCTGCTGGATCGAGATGTACCTGGACTCGAACAGACCTATGATGAAATTGTCGCAGCAGGCCACCCGGAACCGGCCATTTACCCGATGGATCTGCTGGGTGCGGCGCCGGATGATTACACGCAACTTGCGAGAACGCTGGAAGACGAATTCAGGCAGCTTGACGGACTGGTACACAATGCCGCGCAACTGGCTGCGCTGGTACCGTTTGCCAATTTTGATCACGAACTCTGGTTTCAAACCCTGCAAACCAACCTGAATGCCCCTTACCTGATGACTGTGGCATGCCTTGGTTTGCTCAATGCCAGCGAGGATGCCTCAATCGTATTCACTTCTGATGCTGTCGGCCGTCATGGCAAGGCCTACTGGGGTGCCTATGCGGTATCAAAGGCAGGGCTTGAGGCCTTCATGCAGGTACTGGCGGATGAACTGGAGGTGAATACAAAGATCAGGGCAAACAGTATTGACCCGGGACCGGTACGAAGCACACTGCGGCGCACGGCCTATCCGGCAGAGAATAGCAACACCCTCAACGAGCCCGAAAGCGTCACCAGGCCATTCCTGTATCTGGCAGGCCCCGACAGCCGGGGAATCACTGGTCAGCAGTTCACACTGTCACAGATGCTGTAGGAAGGACAGAACGGAATGAATCGCGCTGCTCCCCGGGTCAGTTGTTCCAGCCGGCCGGAACCGTGATGACGCCCTTCTCGGCTTCTTCTCTCTGCTTTTTAAGAAAGGTGGTGAATCGCGACAGGAGATCATCGCCGGATGCCGGCTTCACTGCACTTACCTCATTCTCCGATACCAACTCCGGCACGCCACCTTCGACAATCACTACCTTGTCGATACTGCTCTCAATACTTTCCTTCAGAGCCAGTAATTCACTATTATCTGGCTGTATACGGAGTCCACGAGTGATATATCGCTTTGCCCTGTCATCGTTGTTGCGATCAACAGACTTTCTTGCAAGTATGATGTACAGACGAATGATTTCCTGAATACCGTCACGTGCTTCTTTGTTGTCCGGATCCTGACTGAGCACTGCGCGAAAATAACCATAGGCATTATCGTCTTCAGGCGTCAGCAACCGGTATTTTCCGATTGATTGCCACCCCAGTGACAGCAATTTCTCGATTTCCCTGTCTCGAGCAGCGTCAGTCAGCTCAACCGTATCTGCAACTGAAACGGTCTGAACAGGCTCAGTGGTAGCTGCAACTGAAGCGGCCTGATCAGGCTCGGTGATATCTGCAACGGAAACGGCCTGAACAGGCCCGGTGGTATCTGCAACCGGTGCTGTCTGAAGAGTCTCTGCCGTGACTGGACGCAGTTCATCATCCATTGTTACAGCTGTTTTTAGCTGATCGACTGTCAGCTGGTGGTTATCGCCAGCATCAGTATCACCCTCCCCTGTCATCGGAACAGGATCATCAGCCATCGTCTGCGAATCGGGAGAGAGGTTGCTGCTAACAACTTCATCCAGCGCAACCTCACGCTGCCATTCCAATGCCGCAACCGAAACAACCAGGTCAGACGGGACCGCCACGGGTTGCGGGTGTTGATCCGATGAGGAATACACACTGTTATCACTAGGGGGTACGTCTAACCCGGTCACCGGTAGCTCCTCGACTTGCGCCACCACTCCCTCGACCTGTGAGTCAGACGGCACGCGAGCCACTACAGCCGGACGATCCTGGGGCTGGTCAAAGGACTGCGACAGTGTGTCTTTGCCAGCTTCCTTGGTGAAAATTGATGGTAACGCCGAGATGGAGATCGTAGTGATCGCCAGTATCGCGGCCAGAGTCACGAATGTTTCCTTCCACTTGAAGCGGCTAAGCAATCGCTCCGCCATGACACGGCTGTAGTAATGCTTAGCGGGTATTCGCGTAACGGCGCCAGTCAACGGTGCATTGCCAACAGGGTCAGTGACCGGGGTGGCGGGTGATGGGGTGTGCAGGGGTCTGGCTGCTGCATCAGCATGACGGCGGTTTATCAACTGCCTTCTCTTCATAGCCGCCAGTCGTGAGGCCCTGGAAATGGCAAACGCCCGGGTTTCCTCCTTGTCTCCCCGTATTGCCAAACCATCCAGGGACACCAGGCCATCACGGATTTCAGGGACACTGTTGATGCCGTCCTTAGCCGCGGGCAGAGTCGGGCTAGACTCCATCGGCATTAATTGTTCTTCACTCATCTCCGTTGTGATTGCCTGCACGTCCTGCTGGTCTATGCAGTTGCTGCCCTTGCCAAAGCCAAGCAACAACAAACGGTTACAGATCTTGTTAATGTGCCGTGGCACTCCCTTACTGAGTTGAAAAATGGATAGCACCGCAGCACTGGTAAATTCCGGGTTACCGTTCCAGCCGGCATGCAACAGACGATGTTGAATGTAAGCCCTGGCATCCAGCAGGTTTAATGGCATGAGGTGGTAATTTGCAATGACGCGCTGCTGGAACTGCTCCATTTCCGGAGTGCGCATCAGTTCCTGCAATGATTCCTGCCCGACGAGGAAGAGTTGCAGGACCGCGCGCGACTGCGTCTGCAGATCCGCCAATATTCTCAGTTCTTCCAGGGTAGAATGCTGAAGGGTCTGTGCCTCATCCAGAATCAACAGCACACGGCGGCCAGCCTGCTCCTGCTCCAGGAAGTACCGCTGTATGCTGTGGCGTAACGTCGCCTTGTCCAGTTCTGGAACCTCAATTTCATACGCATAGGCGATGGCTCGCAACAGCTCGTCAGCAGAGTAATTGGAAACAGCAATTCTTTTCGCAACCACCCTGCTGACATCAACTTCTCTGAGAAAGGTCTCTACCAGCATGGTCTTTCCGGTGCCCGGTCGCCCAGCCACCATGACAAAGCCTTCACCCTGATCAAGTGCGTATTCAAGGTATTCCCTGGCGCTTGCATAACCAGAGTGGCTAAAACAGAACTCCGGGTCGGGCGAAAGCCTGAAGGGGTTGGTGGTAAGTTGGTAGAAATCCTCGTACATTACACTAGGTTCCTGTAATTTATATATTTTTATTCTTGTTCTGTGTGAAAGAGCGTCCGACTCTTTACAGATTGTCATTATAATGACACATCAGTATCCATTCGATCCACCCTTCACTGTACTGACAGGAGATCTACACCGGTCATACAGGGCCGCATATCTGCTTGTGACAAGTGCTCTGTGACCTGTGGTCTATTTCAATCAAAAGGCACTCATTCCATGATCTCCACATGGATCCCCCGTGCTTCCAGGGCATCGGCACGAGCCGAAATAAAGCGCTGGAAGCTGGGTTGATCCCGGTAGGCACCCGAGGCCACATAGTCGATTGCCGACTGTGTGTGAAAGGCCTTCAGGTAGGCTTCCGTTCGAAACACCTCCTCGCCATGCTCATCAAAGAAAACCAGTGACGGTGCATACTGTACATTCAGGTCCCTGGCCCACTGTGCGACACTGGTAGTTTTGCCATCCGGCCGTTTCACCGGTTCATTCGACCACATATCCAGCAGCAACACATCCAGGCGCTGCAATTGCTCCCTGCTCTCCGGTCGCTGCAGAATATCCAGGTGTAATTCATCGCAGGGGGCACACTCCTTTTGCTCAAACATCACCAGCAGTGGACGACCCTTGCGCTTGTCCAGTGCGGCATCTGCAGGCAGGTAGGTCGAATCCTGATGCAATACACCGCTGGCCGGAGCCGGTGATACCGCGGCGTAGTATTCCCGGAACGTGGGTGCAGAACCGTTGTGCACTGCACCATAGTCCAGTGCTGCATTGAACTTGTGTGGCGGGTAGTAACCATTAAGCCGGAGTATGACCTTGCCCTGTTCATTCAGGAATAACAGTGTCGGCGTAAACATTACACGCAGTGACTTTGCAAATTCCTTCTCCGTTGTCATCTCACCATCGAGCCCGGTGACTTCCCTGTCGCCCCACATATTGATGGCAATGACTTCGTAATGCCTGCGGGTCTTGCGCTCTGTCTCCTGCAAGGCAAAGTTGGTGTCCAGGAGTTTCTTGCAGTAGGGACAACCGTCCTGGTAGAAATACAGGATCACGCGTTTGCCGGCACTGGCTGCCTCGTTGACATCTTCTCGGATATCCAGGAAAGATGTGGCAAACCACTCGGGCTTCTCGACATAGCCCGGATTGACCATTCCCTCTTCCAGCGTCTCCTCTTGCGGTTCAGCCAGCAACAGACTCCCTGGCCACAGGACCGCCGCAAGGACCGGGAAACAAAGTGTGCACAATGTTTTCAGCATGGGACCTCCTGATAGCAACGGCGCTTTGTCCGACCACTGCGGCATCCCCGGTAACTGCATCCTGCCCCGCCTGAAGGGTCTACCCCTGGTGATCTGGTTCCGCATGACCCAGACCCAGCCGTTGGACCGCCAGCCGGTCTCACCTTTTCCATGCAGTCGCGAACTCGCGCACGCCTCATCCTTGTATAGCACGTCACTGCTGCTGCAGGCCACTCCTGATTGCATTTGGATGACGATATTTTGTCATTCTGTCGCCAGGCCGTCCCCGGCAGGACAGCGTTTCAACATCAGGCATTCATTGCAGCGTGGACGCACCCGGCAAAGCTCTTTGCCATGGCGCACAATGAGCGCATGATACTCATTAAACAATGCGACATCCGGCCCCAGTGCGGACTCAATGGCGCCACGCATCGTGTCATAGTCCTCAGTCCCGTCAAACAGCTCCAGCCGGGTAAACAGCCGCCGTGTATAGGCGTCGATGACAAACACCGGCCGCTGAAAGGCATAAAGAAGGATATCATCGGCAGTTTCACGGCCAATACCGTTCACGGACAACAGCATCTGACGCAATTCATCGGTAGCCGTTTCTGACAGCCGGGAGAAACCACCCGCCTGGTAATACCAGCGGCAAAAGTGCTTCAGCCTTGTTGCTTTTACATTGAAATAGCCAGAGGGTCTTAACCAGCCGGCAAGCTGCTCCTTGCGTACAGCCGCGATGGCCGTGGCATTCAGCTTGTCATGGGCACGCAGGTTGGCAATCGCCTTTTCGACATTGCTCCAGGCGGTATTCTGCGTCAGGATTGCCCCGACCATTACTTCGAAAGGCGTTTCACCCGGCCACCAGTGCTGTGGTCCATAATGATCGAACAGTAGGTGATAAACCGCTAACAGGCTGTTTCCGGTATTCTGCACTGCGTCAGGCTAGCAGCTAGCGGCGGCGGGTGCCCCTGGTGCCCGTGCCCCGGGGTGCCGGCCGGGCCTGTCGTACCGGGGCGTCAAGCTTGACCAATTCATATAACGCCCTGAGTTCTGCAGGCTCAAGATCCTTGAATCGCCCGGCACGCAGGCTGCGAGGCAAGCTGACTGGCCCGTAGCGAATACGAATGAGGCGACTGACTTGCAGGCCTTGTGACTCCCAAAGGCGACGCACCTCGCGGTTTTTTCCTTCCCTCAGGATCACGTGATACCAGTGATTCGCACCCGCACCACCGGCATCCACTATGGAAGCGAATGCGGCCAATCCGTCGTCCAGCATCACGCCTTCCTGCAAACGCTGCAGCACCTCGTCGCCAACCTCACCGAGAACGCGCACAGCATATTCCCTCTCGACTTCCCAGGATGGGTGCATCAGACGGTGTGCCAGTTCACCATCGGTGGTCACCAGCAGCAACCCGGAGGTATTGAAGTCCAGCCTGCCTACACTGATCCAACGGCCACGAGCAATACGGGGCAAATGATCAAAAACGGTTGGACGACCTGCTTCATCCCTGCGGGTAGTCAACTCACCAGAGGGTTTGTGATAAATGAGGGTACGCGCTACTTCGTCGGGACCGGCAGCAGTAGACACCGAGCGCCCGTCGATCTTAATGATGTCCGTAGCAGAAACGCTGATACCAAGCTCTGCAAGCTTGCCGTTCACCGTGATTTTTCCATCACGTATCCAGGCCTCTATCTGGCGACGGGAACCATGCCCGGCACGCGCCAGTACTTTTTGCAAACGCTCAGCCAACAGCAGGATTCTTAGTGAATGATGGCGACGCTGTCACTTTCAGTGATATCAGGGTGTGACACAACTTCATCCGTCGTGGCTGTGTCTGCAGATGCCTCATGCTGCTCAGCAGCTTCATCATTGGCGGAAGCCAGCTCTAGACCGGGAATTTCTGACAGGTCCAGCTCCAGTTCCCTGCCAATTTCGTTAAGGTCACGCAATTCGGCCAGTGAGGGTAACTCGTTGAGGTTCTTCAGGCTGAAGTAATCCAGGAACTTTTTTGTGGTGCCGTACATGGCGGGGCGACCGGGTACTTCTCGATGGCCTACCACATGAACCCACTCCCGCTCCAGTAAGGTCTTGATAATCGTGGTGCTGACACTGACACCCCGGACCTCTTCAATTTCACCCCGGGTAACTGGCTGCCGGTAGGCGATCAGTGCCAGGGTTTCCAGCAAGGCGCGTGAATAACGGGCCGGTTTTTCCTCCCACAGGTGCGCGATCCATGGTTGCATCGTTTCACGCACCTGGATCCGGTAGCCACTACCGACCTGTACCAGTTCAATGCCCCGTGATTCGTAGTCAGCCTGCAGAGCGCTGATCGCATCCTGCAGTTCACTGCGTTCAGGTTTATCATGTTCAGCAAACATCGCAAGTAACTGCTCGACATTCAATGGACGACCGGCTGCCAGCAGCAGGGCTTCAATGACATTCTTGAGTTGATCGGTTTCCATGGTTCTGATTCCGGAGGTCAATTTTCACTCAGGCGGTCGCCTGTGCAACCGGCATAGCTTCGACTTCGACATCATCTTCGGCGCGCGCAACCGCCTTGACATGGATCGGTGCATACGGCTCGGACTGCGTCAGTTCGAGCAGTGATTCCTTCACCAGCTCGAGAATGGCAAGAAACGACACCACCACGCCCATACGACCTTCCTCGAGGGTAAACAGGTCGGAAAACCTGGTGAAATGCGTCGAGTTAACCTTGCTCAGTACGCTGGACATGCGCTCCCTGACCGACAAGGACTCCAGCTGTACATGATGGTGAGCATACATGGAGGCACGCTTCATCACCTCCTGAAAGGCGGCAATCAGATCCTGCAGGTCAACCTCCGGTGGCAACGAGATGACCTTTCGTTCTAGGGGTTCAGCGGATGCCTGGTAGACATCACGCCCCAGTCGTGGCAGCGCATCGATGTCCTCCGCTGCCTGCTTGTAGCGTTCATATTCCTGCAAGCGACGTACCAGCTCGGCGCGTGGATCCTCCTCGTTTTCCTCGGCGTCGTTCGACCTGGGGAGCAGCATGCGGGACTTTATTTCAGCAAGCATGGCGGACATCACCAGATACTCTCCGGCCAGTTCCAGCTGCATCTCCTGCATCAGTTCAATATAGACGACATACTGGCGCGTTACATCGGCAACCGGGATGTCCGTGATATCAAGATTCTCGCGGCGGATCAGGTATAGCAGCAGATCCAGTGGCCCCTCAAAGGCTTCGAGAAAAACCTCCAGGGCTTGCGGTGGTATGTAGAGGTCTTTGGGCAGGGATTCATAGGCCTTGCCCTGAACAACGGCGATGGGTAATTCTTCCTGTGGATGGATGTCCTGCGGTGCTTCGCGGCTCTGGTATTCGCTCATGTAGTACCCTGGTACGTGGTGGCGGCGTCGTATCCTAGGGACGACTTACATCGTCGGGAGGGGATACTATACTATTTTCAACGATTTGTCGCTTTTTTGTGTCTACTCAAGTCGCTCACCGGTAGCTCAGCCCCATGGCCTGGCGTACTTCTTCCAGTGATTTGCGTGCTACATCCCGCGCAGCAGCGGAACCTTCGCTGATGATGGCACGTACACGCCCCGGATCCTGTTCGAATTCCCGTGCACGTTCCTGTATCGGTTCCAGTTCCTGTAACACGCTATCAACAATGTACTGTTTGCAATCGAGGCAGCCTATGCCTGCCGTAGTACATCCCTCGCGTACTATACCCTTGACCTCATCGCCGGAATAGACCTGGTGCAGTTGCCAGACAGGACAGATATCCGGGTTACCAGGGTCAGTACGCCGCACTCTCGCCGGATCGGTCGGCATGGTACGCAACTTCTCGCGCACGTTATCCGGGGCCTCCCGCAAGGTGATGGTATTGTTATAGGACTTGGACATTTTCTGACCATCCAGCCCCGGCATTTTTGATGCCGGTGTCAGCAGTGCTTCCGGTTCAGTCAGAATCACGCGCCCGCCACCTTCCAGGTATCCCAGCAAGCGTTCCAGATCGGTAATGGCCAGATTTTGCTGTTCCGCCAGCAGCGCCTGCGCCACACCCAGTGCCTCATGATCACCCTGCTGCTGGTAACGTTTCAGCAATTCGCGATACAGGCGGGCGTTTTTCTTGCCCATCTTCTTGATTGCCGCCTCTGCGGCTGCCTCGAAACCGGGTTCACGACCAAACAGATGGTTGAAACGGCGCGCGATCTCACGGGTCAGTTCGACGTGCGCCACCTGGTCTTCACCGACGGGTACCTTGTCGGCACCGTAGATCAGAATATCGGCACTCTGCAGCAACGGGTAGCCGAGAAATCCATAGGTCGCCAGGTCGCGCTCGCGCAGCTTATCCTGCTGATCCTTGTAGCTCGGCACCCTTTCCAGCCAGCCCAGCGGGGTAACCATGGAAAGCAGCAGGTGCAGCTCGGCATGTTCCGGCACCTGTGACTGGATAAACAATTGCGCCAACCCCGGGTTGACGCCGGCAGCCAGCCAGTCGATCACCATGTCCCAGACACTGTCTGCAATGATGTGGGAATCCTCGTAATGGGTGGTCAATGCATGCCAGTCAGCGACGAAGAAAAAACACTCGAATTCCTGTTGCAGTTTTACCCAGTTTTTCAGTACGCCGTGATAGTGTCCGAGGTGCAGACGCCCCGTTGGCCGCATTCCGGAAAGCACCCGGCTGTTTGTGTGAATTCCACCCAAAATAATCTCCTAGCGGCCCATTAGTCCCAGCAGTAGCAATTGAAATTTCTGTGCTGACAATCCGGACACCGGCACCACCATCGACATGACGACACTGATGACCGGCCACAACACCATCCCCAGTATGCCGGTTACCAGTAACCCGATAAGGATAAAAAAGCCGTAGGGCTCGATGCGGCTGAACTGGTAGGCCCAGGGTCCGGGCAACAGGCCGGTCATGACGCGCCCGCCATCCAGTGGTGGCAAGGGCAGCAGGTTCAGTACCATCAGGATAATGTTGATGGTGATCCCGGCAACACCCATATAGACGAGTGCGATACCGGACTCACCCAGCAACAGACCCATGCGCACCAGCAGTGCCCAGGCAATCGCCATTAACAGGTTGGCACCCGGACCGGCAGCCGCCACCAGTGCCATGTCGCGTTTTGGCTTGTGCAGGTTTCTCCAGTTGATCGGGACCGGCTTGGCATACCCAAAGAGAAACCCTGCCTGCAGCAGCAACAGCATACCGGGTATCAGGATGGTCCCCACCGGGTCGATGTGCTTGAACGGATTCAGCGTCAGGCGACCCAGCATGAAGGCGGTGTTATCACCCAGCTTGCGGGCAATCCAGCCATGTGAGACCTCATGCACGGTAATTGCCAGCACCACCGGCATCACCCAGATTGAAATTTTTTGCACCAGACTGAGTTCAAGCATCTGCGGATTATAACCGTATGAATATCGATTGCATTAACGGGGTGCTATCGAATGTCAGAACGCTGCCGCTTGCCGAACCTGCACTGGCGTGACATCACAAGCCGGGGTTCTGTTTCTGTTTAACCGCCGCGGAAGCGCACAAAAATATTTTTAGCCGGAGATTTTATCTTCGTGTGTTTCCCTGTGTTTCCGCGGCCCAGGTTTCGATCTTGACCGGGTAACCCTGTTGCTAGAATCCTTCCACACTGCCACAACCCTGCCGCAGGACCAGCGGTATCCCCTCGACAAGATCCACTACCGTGGTGGGCTCTATGCCACAGAAATCACCGTCGATCACCAGGTCGACATCGTGTTCCAGCCTTTCACGGATCAGGTGTGCATCCGTTTCCGGCAACTCCTTGCCCGGCAGGATCAGGGTAGAACTCATCAGCGGCTCACCCAGCTCAGCCAGCAGCGCCAGGGCAACGGGGTGGTTCGGCACACGAATTCCGATCGTCTTGCGCTTCGGATTTTGCAGGCGACGCGGCACTTCATGTGTCGCTTTCAGGATGAAGGTATAGGCTCCCGGCGTCATGGACTTCAGCAGGCGGTAGCCGCTGTTATCGACCCTCGCGTAAGTAGATATCTCGGACAGATCCCGGCACATCAGGGTGAAATTATGCCGGTGATCAAGTTTCCGGATGCGACGGATTCGTTCCATGCCGCGTTTGTCACCGACACGACAACCCAGTGCATAGCTGGAATCCGTCGGATACACGATCAGCCCGTCATGACGAAGGATCTCTACCGCCTGATGGATCAAACGGGCCTGCGGGTTAACCGGGTGAATTTGGAAAAACTGGCTCATCGAAACACGCTGTCATTGCAACGGCCAGTGGTCACTGTCCCAAACCGGTTGACAACCCTCCGGCAACGCCGGCAGCTGACCCAGTTTGACCCACGGATTTTGCGGCCCGTGGTAATCAGAGCCGCAGGAGGCCAGCAGCTTCTCATTTCGACACAGCAGTGCCATGGCATGGTTATGCTCCCTGCTGTGACTGCCGGATACGACTTCCATCCCGGCACCGCCGCCAGCACGAAATTCAGCGATGAGTCGGCGTAGCTTGCTGGTCGTCATCCCGTATCTTGCCGGGTGTGCAATCACGGCGATACCGCCAGCGGCATGGATCCATTCGAGCGCCGCCTCCAGACTCGCCCACTGACCGGAAACATAACCGGGCTTGTTTTTCACCAGGAAACGCTTGAACACCTCGCGCACTGAACGGGCATGCCCGTTCTCCACCAGAAACCGGGCAAAGTGTGTCCGTCCGACACATTGACCAGTCGCAAGTGCACACGCCCCTTCATAGCTGCCACCGATACCTGCCCTGGACAGACGCCGGCCGATCTCACCGGCGCGCCAGTGTCGAAAGTCGCGCAGGCCCGCCAGCCCTGCCTGCAATAGCTTGCAGCCGGGATCGATCCCCAGAGCAAGGACATGTATGGTCTGTGACTGCCAGCTAACCGATATTTCCACACCCGGCACCAGCTGCAATCCCAGTGTCCGTGCGGTTTGAGTGGCTTCCACCAGCCCGTCCAGCGTGTCATGGTCAGTCAGTGCCAGCACATCCACACCGGCAGCATGTGCCGCTGTCACCAGCTCGACCGGGCTCAGGGTCCCGTCGGAGGCAATGGAATGGCTGTGAAGGTCATAATGAAGGCGCATCCGCTATATTCTACAGGACAGTGCCTTATAATGTGCTCTGTTAATCGTGTGCCTAGGAAGCTGCCGGAGGACGCAAGCCGCTTTTTCAGCGAGGGAATGGGGCAAATGTAGGCCCTGGATTACCCGCCCCATGTTCGCAAGCTGATGGAGAAAATCCCATAGTCTGTAGCCGGTAAAGCGCTCACTGCATTGATCTTCTCGCCACGCGGCAATTTTGCTTAGGTTCGTGCCGACTTTCACCTGCCCGCCAAAAAGACTATTATTCGGCTCCTTTGTGCAATGACTGGCCTGAAAGCCAGCTGAAAAGCGGAGACAAATCCTGCAATGAAGTTTCTTTTCGATCTGTTTCCGATCATCCTGTTTTTTGTGGCCTACAAGATGTACGACATCTATGTTGCCACTGCCGTCGCCATCGCAGCTGCCTTCGTGCAAACCGGCCTGTTCTGGTTAAAGCACCGCAAGTTTGAAAAAATGCACCTCATCACACTGGGAATACTGGTCCTGTTTGGTGGTCTCACCCTGCTGCTGCATGACCCCGTTTTTATCAAATGGAAACCGACCGTAGTGAACTGGTTGTTTGGCGTTACCTTTCTGGGTAGCCAGTTTATCGGCAAGAAACCCCTGGTAGAACGCATGATGGGGCATGCCATCAGCGCACCTGCACCGGTCTGGCAACGGCTCAACTGGGCATGGGTCGTGTTTTTTCTGTTCATGGGCTTGATCAACCTGTATGTCGCTTTCAATTTCAGCGAGGCAACCTGGGTGAACTTCAAACTGTTTGGCATGATGGGCCTGACACTGGTATTCGTGTTCGCACAGGCATTCTACCTGAGCCGCTACATGGAAACCGACGAGGAGGCCAAGTAATGCTGTATGCCATTATCACCGAGGACAGGCCCGCTACACTGGAACAGCGGCTGGCGGCGCGCCCGGCACACCTCGAGCGCTTGAATACGCTGCAGGATGAAGGCCGCTTGCTGCTCGCAGGCCCGCATCCTGCCATCGATAGCCCCGATCCCGGTAGCGCGGGATACAGCGGCAGCCTGGTGGTTGCCGAATTTCCTTCACTGGATGAAGCGCAATCATGGGCGGATGCCGATCCGTACATTACGGCGGGCGTCTACGCACAGGTCACGGTCAAACCCTTTAAAAAGGTACTGCCCTGAAATGTCGACCGATCGTATAGCGATGATCCGTGAACGACTTACGCGGGAACTGCAACCCACGGCACTTGAAATCATCGATGAAAGCGCAAAACATGCCGGCCATGCCGGTGCTGCCAGTGGCGGCGGCCACTTTATTGTCACGATCGTGTCCCCTGCATTCGCAAACAAGACACTGATTCAGCGACATAGACTGGTCTATGGTGCCGTCGGTGATATCATGCACAGCGAAATACACGCCCTCAGCATTCAGGCGAAAACCCCGGAAGAATCCTAACTACCAACCCACCAAGGAAATTTAATGAACTATCGACATTACCTGATACTCATCGCATCCCTGGCAGCCGTCAGCGGTTGTGACCAGATGCAGTCGAACAATCGTACGGACAGTGGAAACACGGCAACCAGCAGCGCGCCGGTGCTTGAGGGTGTCGTTGTTGCCACCGTCAATAACAGCCCCTTAACCCAGGAGGTGCTCGACATCTATGCCACCCAGCGCAAGGCGCAGGGGGGAGACGAGCAATCGAACTCCCAGGAAGCCGTACTGAACGAGTTGATCTCGCTTGAGCTGATGCGCCAGGACAGTATCAACAAGGGACTGGATAAAGAGCCCTTTGTCATCGCAGCAATCGACCAGCAAACACGCACGGCGCTTGCCGGTGCCGCCATCAAGGACTTCATGGCCAAAAACCCCGTGTCTGACGAAGCGGCAAAGGCTCTCTACGACGAGCAGATCGGCGTCTCAGGCAAGGAATACAGCGCCCGTCACATCCTCGTGGAAGACGAGGAGACAGCGAAGGAAATAATCAAGCTTCTTGACAGTGGCAGCGACTTCTCGGAACTCGCCAAGGAAAAGTCTACCGGCCCTTCCGGCCCCAATGGTGGCAAACTCGGCTGGTTTGGAGCAGACCAGATGGTGAAGCCTTTTGCAGACGCCACCGCGGCACTGGAAAAAGGCAGCTACACCAAGACTCCGGTGCAAACACAGTTTGGCTGGCATGTCATCATTCTGGACGACGTACGCGACAGTACCCCACCGCCGTTTGAGGATGTCAAGGACCGCATCAAGATGCTGCTTGCCAACCAGCAGCTGCAGCAATATGTTGAGTCGATGAAGAGCAAAGCAGTAATCGACATCAAGCAGTAAGGCCGGGCTGTGGCTGGCGGTGCTGTTCCGCCAGCCGCTCACCCCGGGACATCAACCCGCGGGTATCCGTCTCTCCGGCAGGGACTGCACAAGCTGTTGTGTTTCATTACTCAGCCATAGCTGCATACGCACACCCTCTTGCGGGTCACTGATAATATTTAGACAACAGTGTCCGGCAGCATTGATCAGCTCGTACATGGTCCCCCCTTCATTCGCCGCCGTCATGGTGATTGCTGGCACATTCAGCAGCAGTATATGCGCTGTGTCAGGCAGTTCAGAACGCATCATGTGGAACCCATATTTCAGATAGCGGCCTGGCTGCAACCAGGATTTGTCCGGGTGGTTGACAACCGTATCGGTCACCTGGAAGCGGAATGACTGCAGCGGACAGGCGGCATCGATCATCTTGAGCAGCCGGGAGACCAGGTTAATCATCTGTTCACGCTGCAGTGGTTTCCCTCCATTTCCTTGCAGAACACGACTATCCAGCTCGGTGGTTTCAACAAAGGTATTCACATCTTCCAGCAACACCTGAAAGTTGCCTTGCAGACTGTCCCGCAGAGTACACAAACTGTCGAGGTTCCCCTGAAATTGCAACAGCCCCGTTTCACTGTCCTGCTCAGCGAGCGGCTCTTCAGGCAACGGCTCTGGACATGGTGTCGTTTCAAGCTGATCATGGAGTAACGCCTCCCCGCTCAGCGTGACCGGTAACTGGATAACATCGATCAGGGTATGCCAGAGCGCCGACAATGAGCGTGGCGCATTGGACAATTGCCGTGGCAGTTCATCGAGGGCTTCCACGACACCGATAATCCCGCTGGCCGCATTCGACTCGGGGAAGATCGAGGTGAAGGCCTGTCGGACGCGTTGTGCCCTTAGCAAGGCCTCATCCTGCAGAAGCACCCCCAACAACGGTACATTTAGCCCCAGGTGGGTATTTACTTGACGAAAAAATTCTTCATGTATTTCTTCTGCATCAACGAGATGGCTCACTTTGTTAACAATTAACCGGAATAGTCCGGCGAACCCGTTCAATTGCAAGACCCTGATCAAGGCGAATGCCTCCGCATGCGACTGCGGCTCGGGAGTGACCACCAGCACCACAACACCCGAGGCCCTGCAGCAGGCCAGCAGGGTCCGTGCATCCATACCGGAGGTGTCAATCAGGAAGTCGTCATAGCCGTCCTTTACCTCCATTTCCTGGATACAAAGCGCCCGTTGATCCGCCTGAACCGTCGGCCATTCCCGTAACGGCGTACCACATGAAACGATATCGATTCCCTGATAGCCACTGCGCAACAGGCCCCGCTCCCTGGGATCATCGGCACGCCTGAGCATGTTCACCGGCTGCTGCACCTTCAGCAGCTTTTCAACCGGGGACGCACTCTCGCGGGCATAGAAAACACCCACCTGGCGCCCGCGTCTAACCAGTTCAAGCGCAATGTTGATTGCCAGCTGCGTCTTGCCCGCACCGGGCACACCGCTTGTGATTGTCATTATTCTTGTCATCACTACTTACCTTCTGAATGCAAGCCAGCCTGGCTTGCATTCTGCACTGCTTGTTGACGGCCACTTTGCCAATCTGCCAGAGAGGAAACTTTTGGCCAGGAAACAAGACATTCCGGCGCTGCGCCTGATTGCGTTCGCTGCTGGCGCTACTGCGCCTGTTCCTCGATACGTTGACGCTGTAGTGCATCGGCGTTTTCCAGCAACCCTTCAACGCCTTGCGCCTTGTCGATCATTTCAGTCTGCGGTTTCCACACATGTCCCCTGTTTTCAGCTTCATCACTACCGCTGCAGGCATTCAACAGGAGCAGCACACCGCACATATGCCAGCACCTCATTGCATCCTCTCCCGGCGTTGCGACAACCATTTTGTCATAGCGTCCTTCGACATCGGTTCGCTGACATAATAGCCCTGGTAATAATCACATCCCATGCCTTTCAGCATGTACAGTACCGCGCCGCTCTCCACGCCCTCGGCAGTAACTGTCAGGCCGAGACTGTGTGCAAGATCGATGGTTGCCCGGATAATGAAGGCATTTTCCTCGTCCGTGTCCATATCGGTTACAAAGGACTTGTCAACCTTCAGGGTGTGCACCGGCAACCGCTTGAGATAGACCAGCGACGAGTGGCCGGTACCAAAATCATCAATCGACAACTGCAACCCCTTTGCAGCCAGCTGATCCAGCGTTTTGATTACCTGATCAGGATCCAGCATAACCCCGGTCTCGGTTATTTCAAGGAGTAATGAAGCAGGATCTAGCTGGTAGCGGTCAAGGGAGTCCTGAATTTTGGCCATAATCTTGAAATCGTGCAGGTTATGCATCGACAGGTTGATGCCGGTGCGCAATCCCGGGTAGTCCTGTTGCATCACAGCGAGTTCCCGGCAGGCTGTCTCGATCACCCATGTCGACAGCTGCCTGATCAAGCCGCTTTTCTCTGCAACACGGATAAAGGACTCCGGCAGCAGAATCTTTCCGTCAGGCCGGCGCCAGCGTATGAGTGCCTCGAGATAACTGACCTCGCCGGTGCTGGTCAGCAGCACCGGCTGGTAGACGAGAAAAAGGTCGTTGCGTTCGATATCCTCATTGAGGATGCCATCCAGTGTCATCCTGGCGAGGGTGAGTTCATCGGTAATCGAGGGATCGAAAACGGCATATCCCTGTTTGTTATCCTTCGCCAGGTACATGGCATAGTCGGCATTGCGCAGCAGTGTATCCACGTCTTCCGCATGTTCCGGCATCAGGGTGATGCCGATGGACAACGACGCCGATAACTTATGACCCTCTACTTCGAACACGGGATGCATTGCCTGAATAATTTTCTGCCCAACCTGTACCGCCTGTTCCGTATCGGTATCCGGGAGAATCACGACAAATTCGTCCCCACCCAGCCTGGCCAGCGTATCCGATTCACGCAGGGCGCCTGAAATACGCTCGACAACCTCCTTCAACAGCAGGTCGCCGGTATGGTGACCCAGCAAGTCGTTGACATATTTAAACCGCACCAGATCAATCAACAGCACACCTGCCCTGCCCGGTGTGCGACGATATTCAACAAACAACTGTTTCAGGCGATCGAATAGCAATGCACGGTTGTAGATACCGGTCAACGGGTCCCTGATTGCCATATCGTGCAGGGTTTCATAGAGTTCGCCCAGTTCGTGAAAACTGACCGGCGTGTCTTTACCTGTGACCTTTATGGCACCCGATAATGGCTTGCGTCTGTTCCAGACATGACGGATTCTGTAACCGAGTATTCTCAATGGTTTTAGAATTGGTTCACACAGCAGACTGATGTCAAAGCGTTTCATTACTCTTCTAACGGGCCTGGATCTGCCAGCGGACAGTCACTCACTCCGAGACCATCTCAATGCAAGCCGCCTCATCCAGAATCTGTATACCAAGTCTCACGGCCTTGTCGTACTTTGAGCCCGGGTTGTCCCCGACAACCACGTAATCTGTTTTATTCGACACACTCCCTGCCACCCTGGCGCCAAGGGATTGCAGCATTTCTTTCAACTGCGCACGCGGCATCGAGAGCGTCCCCGTCAGCACAAAGGTTTTGCCGGCAAGCGGTTGAGCTTGCCTTGCAACGGCTACCGGCCAGTGAACACCGGCTTCACGCAATGCAGCGATCACATCACGGTTGTGCTGCTCGGCGAAGAACTCGCGTATGCGCCTTGCCACCACAGGCCCAACGTCGTGTACCGCTTCCAGTGTCTCGATGTCGGCAGCCATCAACGCATCGAGGTCGCCGAATTCCCGGGCCAGTGTTTGTGCGGTCGCTTCACCCACCTCGCGGATTCCAAGGGCATAGATGAATCGTGGCAGTGTCGTTGACTTGCTCCT
Organism: Gammaproteobacteria bacterium; assembly: GCA_022340485.1. Lineage (GTDB taxonomy): Bacteria > Pseudomonadota > Gammaproteobacteria > UBA9214 > UBA9214 > UBA9214. Next base: position 32,501 of record JAJDNX010000004.1, read on the forward strand.
CTGCAACGCTTCGATCAGGTTGCTTGCTGACTTCACGGCCATACGGTCGAGACCGGCAAGGTCGTCAACCGAGAGTCGGTAAAGATCACTGACATGACGGACCAGGTTCCTTTCAACCAGTTGTTCCACCAGCTTGTCACCCAG
>JAJDNX010000005.1 GCA_022340485.1 Gammaproteobacteria bacterium
AGGTCATGGCAAGCATGCTGCCCGGAACACTCTCTGCCCATCCGCATGTGATCGCGGCCATCGCGGCAGGCCTGCTGTTTGTCTTTGCCTGGCTGGGTGCCGACTGGGCAACCCGCTTTCAGTATGTGGTGATGGCGATCCCGGGGTTTGGCGAGAAGCGCGAAGGGCACCATGCGGCGACGGTGGAGTGCTGAAGAAGGAACTGAGATCTGTTCGCAGTCGTGTCAGGGGCTCAGTGGCCGGTCAAGGTGCCGCGGCTGCTGTTCGCGGCCGGTGCAGGCCGTTTGAGAAACCAGACCAGCGGCGTCATCACGATAAAGCTCCAGGTCACCAGCCAGAAGGCGTCGACGAAGGCACGCATACCTGCCTGACGATTGAGCTCGCCAGCGAGCTGTTGGGCCGTGAGCGGATCATTAAGCGGCAAACCGTGCGCACTCAGCCAGCTGTGCAAGTCCGGTTTGAAAGGGTTGATGTAACCTCCCAGCATATCCCAATGGTGCTGGGTACGGCGTGTGAGCATCGTGGCGATGACAGAAATACCGATGGATCTGCCTATGGTGCGCATCAGGTTGAACAGACCGGCAGCCTCGGCTGTAGCTTCCCTGGGCAGGGTGTCAAAGGCCAGCGTGGACAATGGCACGAAGATCATGCCCCTGTTTCGCCGCGCTGGTCGATGGCTTGCCGGAGCGTTGCCTGTACGGCAGTGACGGTTGCACGTGTGCTTTCACGCTGGGCTTCAGCATGGTCACCATCTGCCCTGGAGACGGTGCCCTCCTGTACCAGCGTCTGTATTCTGCGTGCGTTCTTCGCAGCCTCGTGGTACGCGGCCTGTGCCTGGCTGACCTGCGCTCTCGCCGTTTCGACAGCGGCAGTCGCCGCTGCCACATCCCGCTCCCGTTCCCGGATGGTGAAACGATCCTCACTGTGAGCTTTCATCGGCAGGGTGTTTATTCACGATGCGCTCGGCGGTATGCAACTCGCTGATTGAAAACGTTTGCAGTGTCATGTCCTGTCTTATGCGCTCCTGTGCCCGGGAAATGTAAAAGTTATCGGTGACTCCTGCCGGTTATTGCGCATGACGAGTCCCTGATCAATACTGCATGTTATCCATTTCACCACACTGGATACTCCGGAAGGAAACCATGCAAATGTACAAGGATGTCACCCGCGGCATACTCTCCGGGCTACTGGCGACCAGTCTTCTTTCCCTGTTGACGCTGGGTAGTGGGCTGGTGCCGCAGTTTAAACTTGTAACCCTGCTGATTGGCATTACCCGGGCCGTACTGGAAGGCAGCGGCTTGCCGGCTCCTTTGGCGGGCTGGCTTTGGTTCTTTGCCATCGGCGGCGTTTGGTGGGGAGCCTGGTTCGCGATCATTGCGCCGATAATTCCTGGACGCTCGTTCGGGATCAAGGGTACAGTGTTCGGGCTCGTTATTGGTTTGGCGGTTATCTGGACAATCATGCCACTTGCGGCAGGTGGGGCACTTGGTATGCAGCTGAGCTTCTGGCAACCGGTTGTTACCATATCCGAGCATCTCCTCTATGGTTTGTCACTGGGGTTGATCTACAGCTGGCTAAGCAAACACTAACGGCTGGTACTGCTTCAATCCAATAATGACGGATGTGCTTCCGTGGCTATTCAATAAATTTGGTGTCCAGCTTACCTATAGTTCAGCATCCGTTATTATCAGCTTGAAAGAGCAGTGGCAGTATACCCGATTAGGGATTCGATTTTTTCTGTCTATGTTTGTCTGATACCTGCGACCTCAGCGAGCTTCTCGAAGAATATGCTCGGCGAGCGCCTGGTAATTGCCGCCGAAATGATGGCCGCCGGACATTTTCAGCACCTTCGGCGTGCGCCGGGTCCAGAAATAGTGCAGCGCATCCAGGCCAACACTGGGAATGCCGTCGGCGGCCAGCGCCTCGGCCAGGGATTTATCGATACTGGCCCAGCCACCATCACCGGAGATTATGACGGCGAAGGTCTTGCCCGGCTGCTTGACGGGTACCTCGATAAGCGGCAGGTTCGCCAGGCTGGTAGATTTTGCTGACTGCGGTGCATGCGCATCTGCGACCAGTTGATTGAAGCTCTCCTGGAACTGTGGCAGCCAGTTGCGCTGTACGGAAAAGCCGTGACCCACCCTGGGCAACTTGACCACCCGGGCCTGGCCAGTTTGCGCGACGAAGTGTGCCACGGTGTTTGCGTCGCAGACCTGGTCGATGTCCCCCTGCAAGGCAATCCAGGGCGTCGGCAGCTCCGCTACTGGCAGGAAATCATAACCCTTACCGCTGGCACCGGTGGTGAATTTGAGGCCGCTGCCGCGGCACATCGGTTTGGTCATTGGCAGGTCGGGGCAGAAACCCAGGCTGATGCCGCCACGGAAGGTGTTTGGCGGTCCCTGCGCGAGGGTGGCATAGACCAGCGTCGCGCCGGAGGAGTAGCCGACCAGTACCGGTGCAACATAGTCCGGAAGGCCGTAGCGCTTTTGCAAAAACTGGCTCAAGCCCTCGAAATCCGCGGCCGGATAGCTGCAGGCTTCCTTGCCGGACTCAAGACGCTTGAGACAGGCCGTGATATCAATTCCGGCCACCCGCCGAGCGTATAGTGTGTGCCGCCGCGCTCGAGAATTTTAACCACGTCTCCGACACTGATTTCCGTGTGGGCATCGGTCGGCAGGTTGATCATGAAACCGGTGTGATTGAAGTAGCGTACGGCCAGGGTGAAGTTAAAAAAACGCGAACAGAAAATCTGCGCCCAGCAGGATGAGTTTGCCGAGCCATAAACCGGGATGATCGTTGCCGAAATGGTTGATTAGCAGCGACAGCTCGCCCTGTTTGTCCGCGGTAATCGCCAGATTGAAGATCCCCAGCCCGATCAGGATGGCGGTGGAAGCGAGGAAGGTCGCCGCCATGGTCCAGTTGCGCAGGGTTTGAATCGCCAGGATATCCTTATTACTCTGCATTATATTATGTACCCACAAGGCGCGTATGCGATGCGCCAGCCCCAGGGAGGTGCTCAGGGGGTCGCTGCGTATTTTGTGGTAGAGATACACGTGGTACATAAGCAACAGCAGCAATGCCACGGGGCTCAAGCCAAACTCAATGTGACGCAGCATGTCCATACTGTTGTTTCCTGTCTAGTCGGATTTGAAAAATATGCGCCGGTAGCCGCCTGCAATCAATGCGGCGCTGTCCATCAGCAGCAAGGGCAACGGAGTGAGGGCGGGGTAGGCGAGGTAGGCGCTGCGCCATTCGGGGTGAAACTTCTCCTTGAAGCTGCGCAGCCCCTTGTAATTATAAAAGCGGTTGCCGTACTCGAAGGCCAGGCGGGCGACTCTCTCTCCGGCGCGCGCATAGCGACTTTCACCCACGCCGGCAAGTGGCGCCATGCCCAGGTTGAAGTACTGATAACCCTGTTCCCTCGCATACTGAATCAGCTCGACAAACAGATAATCCATGGTGTCGTGCGGTGCATCAGAGTGGTAGCGCATCAGGTCGATACTCAGTTCCGTGTGACTGCCATAGTCCGGCACCACGTTGGTGAAGGCAACGATGCGCTGCTGCACCCTGATCACGGCGACAGGACTGCGACCCAGATAGGCTTCATTGTAATTACCCAACGAGAATCCCTTTTCGGCAGCGCCGCGCTCGGACAGCCAGGCGTTTGAAATGGCGCGCAATTGCGGCCAGATGTCATCACCGAGCGGCTGCTCGAGCAGTTCAAACACTGCGCCACCGCGCCTGGCGCGATTGACGCTGTGGCGCAGTGATTCTCCGCGTTTACCCGTGGTGGTGAAGGTCGCCAGCTCAACCACCGCCTTTTCGCCCAGCTTGAACAAGGCGAAACCGGCATCGTGATAGCGGTGCATATGGGTTGCGCTGACTTCATAGAGGCACGGGGTCAGGTTATGCCGGTCGGCATGGTCGCGGAATGCAATGATGGCGGCATCGAAATCATCCACATCGCCACAGGGGTCACCGAGCGCGAACAGGCGCTCGCGTATCTGCGCGTACTGGATGAATGCCTTGCGAGAGGGTGACCACAACAGGGATTTGTCGCCGAGAAACAGCAGGTGGGCAAACTCGCTGCCGCCGTACTGATTCAAAACGGCCTCGGCCTCGCCCAGCGTCTGTGAGTCAGGACCGGCGGGTACTGTTCTGGGGCGCTGAAAGAATGACCAGCCAATGAATCCGGTGGCCATCGCGGCGGCGATCAGCAGGCCACGCGCGAATCGCGGTGCCTCCTGGGTGGGCGCGAAACGCGAAAGGTGCTCCCATCCCAGCGGAATATTGCCATGTACCCAGTCACCCAGCCAGGCAAAGCCAATCACGGCTATGACGAGCCCCGCCAGCCATATCAGACTGCGGGGACTCAGCAGCGGATAACTCGCGCGGTAGAAACGGCCACGCTGACGCCTGAGCAGCAGGGCCACGGTGAGCAGTATAATCGCCTCCTCGTAATCGATACCCTTGAGAAAGCTGAAAAGTGCACCGCTGATGAGCAAGCCCAGGGTCAGAAGGTAGGCGTTGCGAACCTGTTCGGCAATACCGCGCGACAGCGCGATGAGCAGCACGCCGGTCGCAATCGACAGCAGATGTGAAATCTCGATGGCTGCAAGCGGCACATAACTGTGTAATATCGCGAGGCGATTGCTCAGGGCTGGAAAGGCAGCGGAGGCGAGCAGCACTACACCCGCACCGAAGGTCAGGTAGGCCAGTGCCCGTACACCGAGGGAGGCGAGTACATCTAACGGCAATCTCAGCAGTGCCGGTAACTTGCTATCGCCCCACTGGCGTGCCAGCGCCGTGTGCTGCCAGTGTTGCGGCAGCGCCAGCTTGTCCGCACCCAGGTAAACCGCGATGAGCCAGGGCACCAGGTAATAGCAGAGGCGATACACAAGTACACCCGAGACCAGGGTTTCCGTCCCTGTGGCGAAGGGTGCAAGCAACACCACCAGCGCGGTGTCGAATACACCCAGTCCGCCCGGAATCAGGCTCAGAATGCCAAGTGTGGAGGCCAGCACAAAACCGGAGAGAAACTGCGGCCAGGGTATGGCAGCGCCACTGAATTCGAGTGCAACCCAGGCAGCCGTTGCGGCAATCAGCCAGTCCAGGGTCGAGATGGCGATCAGCCCTGCGAGCGACACTGCCGTTTGGGGTGCAAGACCGCGGAGCAGGCGCGCAAACATCCCTTTGTATAATGTGAGCAGGTAGAACGGGAGATAGGCGGCAAATAGGCCAAGCGCCAACCAGGCAGTCCAGGCCGGGATCGGCAGTCGCTCTGTACCCGGTCCACCGGTGAGCAGCAGCGGCCAGCTCATTACTGCCAGGCCTGTCGGTACGGAAGCCATGATCAACGCCGAAAACGATGCGGCCCGCCGCGCGTCGATGCCTTCAGCACCAAGCAGCAGCATGCGGATGCCTGATCCCGCCAGGCCGGAGAAGCCAACGAGGTTATTGAATGCGTTGGCGATCCAGGCGTTACGGATCAGTGTGGGCAGTGCGAGCCCCAGACCAAATACACGCGCGGCACGCCAGTCGTACAGGCTCATCGCCAGTATGCCTGACAGGGCAACCAGCTGGATGATCAGCAGCTGGGACAGGGTGAGCGCCTGCAGCACCGCGCGCACGGCGTGAATATCAAGTCCACGCAGCTCGCGGGCCGCGAGTGCCGCGATGATTACAAGGAATACCGCCGGCAACAAGCGTTGGATCCAGCGCAGTAGTTGAGAGGATGCAGTGTCCGCCATGTCGCTGGGCTGTGTCCCGGTTGTCGGGTCGACCCGGTGCGTGTTCAGGTGCTTACTGGAATGCATAGGCCTGAAGCTGGCTATTCTCAAGTGAGGTTAGGGTCGGATCGGTATCGTCCCTGATGAACAGACACCCAGAATACCACGGCTTGTCTCCTGACACGCGTTCCCGGTATGGCGAAAAGCATTGGTGTCTCGTTGCGGCCTTCGAGTGGCCCGTTACTCCGAGACACTGACCTCGCCTTTCAGCAGGTGGAACACCACCGGCATGGCGATCAGCACCAGCGGCAGTTGCACCAGCAATCCGGCGATAATGGCGATGGCCAGTGGCTGCTGCATGGCAGATCCCTGACCCAGGGCCAGGGCAAGCGGCAGCAGTGCGAGTATTGCGGCCAGTGTCGTCATGGTGATCGGACGCAGTCGTTTGCGCCCGGACTCGACCAGCGCCGCCATGTGCGCGAGTCCGTTGCGGCGTTGTTCATAAAGTTCGGAAAAATAGAAGATCGATACCTCGGTGATGATCCCGACGATCATGGTCATGCCCATCATGGCGGTGATGTTGAGTTCTGTACCGGTAACCCACAGGCCAGTAAAGACGCCGCCCAGCGCCAGCAGTGGCATCAGCAGAATTGAAATCGCGACCCGGAAACGCTCGTACAGGAACAGCAGCAACACAAACACCAGGGCCAGCGCGGCAAAAAATACGGCAATCAGGCCTTTGAAGGCAATCTGCTGCTGTTGATAGAGCCCGCCCAGTTCATAGTACACATCGGCGGGCAGCATGCCAGGTTGTGCCAGTACCTGCTTGACTTCACGAATGGTGGAACCCAGGTCTCGCCCACTGATACGACCGGTGACAGCGATCATGCGCTTGAGATTGTCACGCATAATCTGCGGCTGGCCGATTTCAGTCCTGACGGTTGCGATGCGCTTCAACGGGACGCGATGGCCATCCGGTGCGCGCAGCCATAGCTGCTCGATTTGTTCGCTATAGCGCCGGGCCTCGGGTGGAACCCAGACACGGACGCCGATGAATTTGATGTCTTTCTGAACCTGGGTCGTCACCAGGCCTTCGAACCAGGCCTGTAGTTGCCGGGTGACCTCGTCGGGGTCGATGCCTTCGAGGGCGGCCTTGTCGCGTTCAACTTGTATGTTGAGCGCATTACCTGCCACAACGATACCGTCGTTGACATCGACTACGCCGGCTATTTTTGTAATGGCATCAGCGACCTTTGGCGCAGTACCCAGCAAATCATCGAACTTGTCGCCATAGAGTTTGATTTCGATCGGCTGCGGCACGGCAGTCAGGTCACCGATCAGGTCTTCCATCAGCAGTGCCATCTCAACCTCCAGGCCGGGTACCTCGTTCTCAACCCGATCACGAATGTTATCCATCACCTGGTCGATCGGTAGACGCGGCAGCGGTTTCAGGCGCACGAAGAAATCACCTTCATTGGCCTCCGTGAGTCCGCCGCCGAGCTGTGCGCCGCTGCGTCGTGAATAGGTTTGTACATTTTGATCAGCGGTGAGGATGGTTTCAACCTGCCGAAGCAGGCGGTCCGCCTCGGTCAGCGAGGTGCCGGACGCTGCACGGTAGTCGAGGATGAACCCGCCTTCGTCCATGTGTGGTATGAAGCCTGAACCGACCTGGTGGTAAGCGAACCCCCCGATGATGAGGAGCGGCACCAGTCCGGCAGCCAGCCACACGGGTCGTAGCAGCATCGCAGTGAGGGTTCGGGTATAGATCTGCAGGATGCGTTCGAACAGCGGGCCGCTGTCCTCGCGTTCGGCATCGGTTGTTTTCAGCAGGTGTTCGGCCAGCAACGGTACTGCCAGCCAGGTAATCAGAAAGGATATAAACAATGAGGTCGCCATGGTCAGCGACAAGGCCTTGAAGAAGGCACCGGTCACGCCACTCAGGAAAGCCAGGGGGGCAAAAATCACGATAGTCGCCGCCGATGAACCTGCCAGTGGCACGGAAAACTCGACGGCAGCCTCGCGCACCGTGTGCGCCAGCTCCCCCGGCCGTTCCCGCAGGCGGCGCACCAAGTGTTCGATCATGACAATTGCGTCATCAACGATCAGCCCCACTGCAGCGGCCATGCCACCGAGTGTCATGATGTTGAAACTCATATTCAGCGTGTGGAGCAGCAACACGGCGGTTGCCAGCACGGAGGGAACCACAATGATCGCGATAAAGGTGATCCTGGCACTGCGCAGGAATAGCAGCAGCACAACGGCCGCGAGCACAGCACCGATCAGGATCGAATCGCGTACACTGCTGGCCGAGGCGACGATCAACTCACTCTGGTCATACCAGTTCGCGATGCTTACGTCTTCTGGCAGGGTGTGGCGATAGCTTGCAAGGCGTGCCTGTACATCGTGGACGATATGTACGGTGTTGCTGCCCGGCTGCTGGTAGATCTGAACCAGTACCGCATCGTGACCATCGGCTGTCACTCGCAGCCATTGTGGTGCGGTGCTGCGGTAGACTCGGGCAATATCATCGAGCCGGACCAGGCCATTTTCACCGCTCTTGAGTACCGTATTTTCAATATCCGAGAGAGAGCGAATACGGGTATCGGATATCATAAGATAAAGTTTGTCGTGATCTTCCAGTCGCCCGATGGCCTGCAGGATGTTGGTTGCCGAGACGGCGGTCGCGACGTCACTGAAGCTTAGTCCGTAGGCCTGCAATTTTTCCGGATCGAGCTCGACGCGGTACTCGGCTTCCTCGCCGCCCATCACTGAAACGCGTGCAACCCCGTCGATAGCCGAAAGCAGGGGGATCAGCTGGTACTGACCGATGTCACGCAAGGCAACCTTTGACTCGGTCGCAGAGGTGAGGCTGAAGGCTGCGATCGGGAACACGGTAGGGTCCATGCGAAGGACATTGAATGAGGTGCCCGGTGGCAATGCCGGCAAGACCTGGTTGACGGCCGATTCCACCTGCAGCATGGCGGAGATCATGTCCTCACCCCAGTTGAAGTTGATGGATAATTGCGCACTGCCGCGGCTGGTGGTCGAGCGCAGGCCGGCAACACCCGGCACCGAGCGTACCACTTCCTCGACTGGCCGGGTTACCGCGATGACCATCTGATCGGCAGGACGGTCCGCGGTTTCCAGTGAAACCACGATGCGTGGAAAATCGACGTGCGGGAACAGGGCGACCGGCAGGCGCAGTGCCGCTGCAAGACCGGCAACAGCCAGCAACGCGACCAGAAACAGAATAGAGCGCCGGTGACCGGCTGCCCAGTGGGCAAGGCTCACCGGGCAGCCTCCTGTACAGCCATGCCATCTTCTACCACATGACTGCCCACGGTGATGACCTTGTCACCGGCTTCGAGAGGGCCGCTGACGTTCAGCAAGGCGCCCTCGGCCAGTTCAATGTTGACCTCGATGCGTTTTGCCTTGCCGTCCTCAACCCGAAACACATAGGCACCGTCAACGCCAAGCTGCACCGCGTTTCTGGGAACGACCAGCTGGGCTGTTGTGTCAATGATGATTTCGGCTTGCACGGTGCTGCCAAGTGTGAGCTGCCCGGCTTGTTCTTCCGGGATCGGTACGACTACATCCACCAGCCGGGTGTCCGGGTTGATGAGTGCGTGTACGGCAACCACCCTGCTTTCAATCCGAACACCCGGATCGAAAACGGACGCGAGCACAACAACCTGGCCGGGTTGTACACGTTTGGCGTCTTCGGGCTCAGCGCCGAGAAGAACCAGTAAGCGATCCTGGTGACACAGCAACAGGGCCGTTGTATCTGCCTGTACGCGTGTGCCCTGGGTAATGTTCAGTTGCGTGACAATGCCGTCGAAGGGTGCGCGTATGGTTTGCAGTTGCAAATCTGCACCGACCTTTTGCAGGGATTCAAGCCTGGTTTTGCTATCCGCCAGGTTCTTTTCTGCCGATTGCAACTGGTCACGCGTCGCCAGCTGTTCGTCCAGAAGACGCTTGAAACGGAGTACTTCACTACGTGCAAAATCCATTGCTGCCCTGGCTTGCAGGTAATCCATGCGCGTACCCGGTGCCGTATCGATTTCCAGCAACGGGTCACCTGCGGAAACCCGTTGTCCAAGCCGTACCATCAGCCGGTTGATCAGACCGGCGCGTGGCAGGTTGATACTGACCAGGGCATCCGGGTCCGGTTGCAGGCTGCCAAAGACTGCAAGCCGCGTTTCTGCGGGCGCTTCGCGTACCTCTGCCGTCTGCACGGTGGCCTCTGGCTCGGCATTGACGGCTGCGCAAGTCATAGCTGTCAGGGACGCCAGCAACAGTTGCATCAGGGTACAGCTAACGGTGATCCATTTCATGGCTAATCAGTCTCCACGCAAGCGTCGATGTTCGTTTTGCCCAGCAGCGTCTCCAGTGCCAGTCGCGTTGTCCAGGATTGCTGTGCCAGGTCCAGTTGTTCGAGTTTCTTGTTGACCCAGGTGGTCTGCATGTTCAGGAAGGTCAGGGCACTGATGTCACCACCCTGGTAAGCCTTGCGCGCCTTGACGACCATGGATTCAAGCTCGGGCAGACGCTGCTCCAGCAATTGCTGTTGTTCGGTGATCAGCGATTGCACCCCAAACAGTCGCATTACATCAATTTGGCTCTGGTCAAGGCGTGCTTGATATTCGGCATGCAGTTGTTCCCGGGTTGCGCGCTCGATCGCGATAGTCCCGCGGTTGCCGCTGAACAACGGCAGGGTGAGGCTGATGGAAAGGCCAGAGGTGTAAACATTGCTGGTATCACGCGCACGCGAAACACCAAGGCCGAGTGACGGGAACTGGCTGAGTACGGCACGATGCACGCTGGCTTCCTGGCTTGAATAACCGGCGCTCAAGGCAAGCAGGTCGGGACGTCGTTGTGGCAACAGCTGCAACGCTGCTTCGATGTCCTGTTCAGATACAGGTTCAGCCGGTGGCGGCACCTGCAGGTCAAGCGATGCCTGTGGTAACAGTCCCAGCAGCTGGGCCAGGTCGTGTTGCTTGTTGTTGCGAGCCTGGCGGGTCTGGTTGAGTTGCGTGGCAGTATCAAGCAGCGCGGTAAGGTCCGTGCCGGTGGCCTCCACGGTCATATCCCCCTTGGCCAGTGCGGTGGACGAATGCTGATAGCGCTGCTGGTAAAGATCGAGCATGTGCTCCAGCAAGGCGACTTTCTGTTCCAGTGTCACCAGTTCGACATGCAGGGTGCGTGCCTGTTCAATTGTCTGCCATTCCTGCCACAACAAATCCAGAACAATCTGTTGTTGTGCAGCGCTGGCGGATTCGATACCGGTGCCGCGCGTGAGTAACGGGATGATGTCGTAGCTGAGGCCGTACGCATAGGCGTTTACGAGTCCCGCATCGTTCCCCGTTGGATGATCCAGGCTGGCGGAGATTTGCGGATCGGGAAACAGGTGTGCTGCATATACCTGGGCTTCGGCAACGCCGCGACGGCTGCGCGCCGCTCGCAGGTCAGGATTGTTCGCGACCGCCAGCATGGCAGTTTCCCATAGATCCAGACCGTCAGCCGGATCAAAAGGGTGTTGTTGAGCAGCAGCTAAATCCATGGTGTTGCGGTCTATCCGGATCGCGTCAAGGGCTGGTGCCAGGTTGTCGTGATCCGGCAAAGGCAGCGGTTGATAACTTGCACAGGCGTGCAGGGTGATTGCTGCCAGCAACAAGGCAGGACGTACTGCGACCTGCCATTGGCCTAGAAGGCTGGATGCTGCCGGACGATCAATCATTTTTCATTTCTCGGGAAATGGTTGTATGCAGTTGCGATCCGGCGCTTGCCTTGAATGTTTTTGGTACTCATGCACAGAAGAAGTCTTTATTCTCAGGAGGTGCTGTGGCCGGAGCGGCGGTGCCGGTAAAAGTGTACCAGCCAGATGACCATCGCTGTGCCGATGATGCCGGTCATCAACTCCAGCTCGTATTGTTTAATATCACCGAGCAGTGCTTGCATGGCCCGCCCAAAGTAGTAACCGGCAAACACGATACTGATTGTCCAGATGCCGGCGCCAATCAGATTGAGCAGGGTAAATTGCAGGTAGGATACGTTGCTCATGCCGATGGTGAAGGGTGTTACCGTGCGCAGGCCATACAGAAACCGGAAGCCCAGGAGGAGCAGGACCTGGTACCGCTCCAGTATGTGAAACACGCGTTGTGTGCGTGGCTGCCATGAGGGGTGTCGGGCCAGCAGGGTCTTTCCCTTGTGCCGGCCAAGGAAAAAATACAGCTGATCCCCGAGCAGTGTCCCGCAAAATCCACAGACAATCACCCCGTCCAGCGACAGGTAACCCAGGTGCGCGGCGAGGCCACCCAGTATCAGGATGGTTTCGCCTTCCAGAAAGGTCCCGATGATGACGATCGGGTAGCCATAGGTAGTCAGCAGTGATTCCAGCATAGAAAAGGTGAACCTCTTTACCAGGGTATTCCAGCGCTACTTCACGCGGTGGTTTTAGAAAACGATTCCTCGGTACGACAGCGCCCGTGGGGTATCGCTGTCGAGTGGCTGGTCTGAATCCTCTTGTCTGGGTCTGGCAACAGGCGTCGTCAGTGCACGCGACCAACCTCAGGCGCGAGTGGTACGGATACGGGCAAGGATGTCCTGGCGGGCCTTGGCCAGCATCGAGTCACGGTCGATGCTGTCGAGTATATTGCGGATTACGCGTTTGGGACCGTCCTCGCCCCAGGAACAGCCGGCCGCGAGGTATTGCTCTGCCGCTCGCCCGACGACGTAGGTCGAGTAATAGGCAACGGCACCCTGTGCACCAACGGTCAATAACGTCGACAGGCCGCCGCTGCCAGCCTTTAACAGTGACGCCACCAGATGCAGGAGCCAGGTGGCACCCATCAACAGCAATAACTCTCCACTGATGGTCTTGATCAGTGTACCGGACTGGCTGCGGGTCATGGGCATGCCATAGACCTTGGACAGGTGCACTACCATGGAAACATCGACGGCCACCGCTGCGGCCAGATCTGCTACCGGCACCGGATTGAGAGCCACCGCCACCCCCTTCACCAGGCTATAGCTGTCGATGACGTTTTCACCCAGCTGCTTGCGCGCGGCAAGTACGCGAGCACCGACCTTGTCACTCAGGTCGCCGGCAAACAGGCTGGCATTGAGAGCGGCCAGGGTCTTGCCTTCGGCCTCGAGGATTTCCCAGATGCGATCTTTCAGTGCCGTCACATCGGGCGGGATGAGACGTTCGGTCTCGGTTTCCCGGCCTTCGGCATCCACCGTGATGACGATGCGTGGTGCCGGGTCGGCAGCCACCTCGATCAGGTTCTCGGGGGGGATCAGTTGACCGAGGCGCTCCAGCAGGCTGTTTCTGAGCTGCTCTCGCTGTGCAGCGTTGTAGCGGTCGACCTTGTTCAGTACCAGTAGCAGCGGACGGTGTTCACGTGCCAGCCCCTGCAAGGCCCGGTACTCGCTGTCGGTCATGTCCCCATCGATGACAAACAGCACCAGGTCGGAGCGCTGGGACACCTCATGGGCCATGCGTTCACGCGCCTCGCCATCGATTTCATTGATGCCCGGTGTGTCAATCAGGAACAGGGCGCCACTTTCCTGTTCATTCCAGTGGGCCATTTCACTCTGTTTTGTCTCGCCATGCAGGGCACTGGTGGAAAAACGCTGTTCACCGATCAGGGCATTGAGTACCGAGGACTTGCCGACACTGACACGGCCCAGTACCGCAATGTGGATGTGGCCATGCTCGAGCTTGTCGAGCATGGCCTGCACCTGGCTGAAATCATCAGCGAGCTCCGCGCGCGCCTCGGGGGGCAGGCGTTCGTCCTGCAGCAACAGTTGCAGGCTGTCGCGGGCCTGGTCGAGATGGCTGTCCGTGCTCATAGGCGACTACTCATTCTGACGCTGTTCATTACGTACATCGAGCGCAAGCCGCAACAGCTTGCGTGCCTGTGACTCCACTCCACTGCTAAGATTGTCCCTGAACATCAGGCTTGCCGGGGCGGGCCGCAGTTCCCCGCGGGTTTCCAGGGTGCGGTTAACGGCACGTCCGAGTGCGTCGAAGATCAGACCGTAGGCGACGGCGTGCATCAATCCACCGGCCAGCGTTCCGACTCCCGGGAAGGCCTTGGCGGCATTGCCGGCAACGGCCAGCAGCAGGGGGAGGGCGGTGCGTGCCTGCTGCTGTGTCAGGCTCAGCAACTTTTGCAATTCAATCTCGCGTACCGGCACTTCATACAGTTCACACAGTGACTTGACCATGCGCGTGCCCAGGTATCCCTGGATCAGGATGTCGGTGCCGGGAGTGATCGCGGCCAGTCCGCCGGCCACGGCACGCCGGGTATAGGTCTTGACCAGTTCGGCGGAGGCCGTTACCCGGTGCTTGGCCTTCGATTGTTCCAGTTTGCGCGCCGTCAGTTCGAATACGGCGCTGTCTCGCAAATGCTCCAGTAGCGCCAGGTTGCTGTCGAGAGCGGCCTGCACGGCCGCACGCAGTTCCTCGATCTCTGGCGGCAGGAGCTGTTCTTCCTCGTGCTCGACCCCATCTGCTCCGACCTTGATCACCCGGCGTGACGGCTGGGTGGCAATACCGGCAATGCTCACCTGCGGGCTGGATGCAAAGCGTTTCGCGAGGCGTTGGCGGATCAGTTGCTGGTCAGCCACGGAGTAACGATCCAGCTTGTTGAACGCAACAATCAGTGGCTTCTTCAGATCCAGCAGCGGTTGCAGTGCCTGGTACTCGTGACGTGTCAGGTCACCGTCACAGACAAAGATCACCACGTGTGCCCGTTGCGCCTCGTCCATGACAAGGTGGTCATATTCGCGCTCCATCTGGTTGAGGCCGGGTACGTCGACGAGTACCACTGCATCGCCGGATTCTCGCTGCCAGTGATAGTGCTGGATGGTGGTGGTGGTCCCGCCGACCACATCCGTCTCCACGCGGGCACCCGGTAACAGCGCATTGATGAGTGAACTCTTGCCGCTGCTGATCTCGCCGAACAGTGCCAGATGGATGATTTCCAGCTCGCGGCGCCGAGACAGTTCCTGCAGTTCCAGCAGTGCCGAGCCGACATTGACGCCGGCAGCCGTGGCGTTATCAAGTTGACTCCGCAGCTCGGCTTCTGTGAGGGGTTTGGCCACCTTGCTGGCCCTGGGGCGGGGAGGGCGTACGATCCGCCAGCTGAGCCAGATGCCGAACACCAGCAGCAGGCAGCTGACGGTTGCGATCAGTATCATGACCCAGAGCGGGGCGGCCTGTAATTGCTGCCACAATGAGAGGCTGAACTGTGCGGCACTCAGTATCAGCGCCAGTAGCAGCATCAGTCCGACAAAGGCGACAGCGGCTAGGAACAGTCTGAAGGCGGCGCTACGGGGCATGGTGGGCCAGGATTCCTGTTGTTATACGCTTAATATACATGAGTTCCCTGTTCGGGAGCACGCCACCCCTTTGCAGGGTCGTACACGGTCTTCGCCGACGCCCGGGACTCCTGTGGGTGGCAGAAAAACGTCATCGGCAGCATACTCACAGTATGGCAATGATTCCTTTCAGCATTGCGGCGTTTATCAAGTTCCTGGTCGGGGTTTTCCTGCTGCAGGGAGCGACCGCATTATTGGTGCTGTCTCTGCAGGATACCGGTCTGCGTGGCAGCGGCTGGCTGCTCGTTGCACTCGGTGCGTTGATCGGTGTGATCGCCGCACTGTGGTTTTCCACCATCACCAGTCATGCCAGCCAGCATACCTTCGTCCGTGCCAGCGAGAAGTTCAACCGCCAGCGTGATTACCTGCGTCGGCAGGCTGAAAAGGAGAAAACCAAGGAGATCCGGGACGGGCATCGCCGGATCCTGCGTGAAACCAGGCGTGTGCAGAACCGTTCGACGCTGAAGCTGGGAGTGGCGATCGCGGGCATTGCCGGCCTGGGTGTGTTGCTGCTGTTTACCCAGTTCATGACGCTGGGCCTGCTGGCCGTATCCGCAACCGGCGGTGCCCTGTTGGGATACACGGTCAGGGCACGCCAGCACCCGGCCATTGGCCGCATGGAGGAACCCGGGGCCGGCAGTTTGCCCGGAGAGTCACCGGGAAATCGCCTTCTATCCAGTGGTGAAAAGCTCATGGGCACTGACAAGCCCTAGTCTTCAGGGCCTTCGCGCCATCCAAACCAGGTACCTTATCAATCCGTCTTGTACACCTTATAATGCAGCCTTGGATCGATGCGTTTTATGGTGGCTTGTGCTGGTCCCCCCGCGACGATAAGCTGTGAACCCCGTCAGGCCCGGAAGGGAGCAGCGGCAGCAGTGGTTTCGAGCGCCGGGGTGTGGCTGGTACAGGTCACCTCCATTATTCGCCGCCTGTACAGCCTGGCGCTCGACAAAAAGGCAAAAATTATCAATGAGTTATCAGGTTCTTGCACGTAAGTGGCGCCCCCGGGATTTTTCCGAACTGGTCGGGCAGGATCATGTGCAGCGGGCGCTGATCAATGCCCTGGATAACGATCGTCTGCACCACGCGTACCTGTTCACCGGCACCCGCGGTGTCGGCAAGACCACCATTGCCCGTATCCTTGCCAAGTCACTGAATTGTGAAACCGGCGTCAGCTCACGGCCTTGCGGCAAGTGCAGCGCCTGCGAAGAAATCAATGAAGGCCGCTTCGTAGACCTGATCGAAGTTGATGCCGCTTCCCGCACCAAGGTGGAGGATACCCGCGAACTGCTGGAAAACGTCCAGTATGCCCCGACACGTGGCCGCTACAAGGTGTACCTGATTGACGAGGTGCACATGCTGTCGCAGCACAGCTTCAATGCCTTGCTGAAGACGCTGGAAGAACCGCCGCCGCATGTGAAGTTTTTGCTGGCAACGACCGACCCGCAGCGCTTGCCCGTCACCATCCTGTCACGTTGCCTGCAGTTTAATCTGAAAAGCCTGACCGTGCCGCAGATTACCGGACAGATCGAGAGCATCCTGAAAAAGGAGAAGATTGCTACGGATGAGGGGGCGGTACGACAGCTGGCCTTCGCGGCGTGCGGCAGTATGCGCGATGCACTGAGCCTGCTCGATCAGGCGATTGCCTTTGGCAATGGCACACTGCAGGAAGATGAGGTGCGCAGCATGCTGGGAACCATCGACCGGGATGTCATCTATCGCTTGCTGGAGGCCCTGTCGCAGGGCGATGCTGCGCGGCTGATGGGTGAGATTGCCCAGGCGGATACGTTTGCGCCGGACTATGCGGCACTGCTTGCAGACGTGGTGTCCGTGCTGCAGCGTATCGCCATGGCACAGACACTGCCGGATGCGGTGGATGACAGCTACGGTGATCGTGACGCGGTCATCAGCCTGGCGGCAGGAATGCCAGCCGAGGATATACAGCTCTATTACCAGATTGCCCTGCTGGGCCGGCGTGATCTGCCGCTGTCACCGGACCCGCGTGGTGGCTTTGAGATGGTAATGTTGCGTATGCTTGCCTTTCGCCCCGGCGTTGCCACCCGCGTCGAGGTGCCTGCCGTCAGGTCTGTGCCGGTGCCCCCCGGGACTCAGGCCGGGGCTGCAACAGTCGTGGCACCCCAGACAATGGCCGCACCGGCCGCGGCGGAAAATAACGACTGGTCTGCCATTGTCGGGGCGTTGTCCATCAAGGGGATGGCGCGTGAGATGTCGGTAAATTGTGTCTTCCACGGGATTGAGGACGATGTTGTGAAACTGTCGCTGGATCCCGCTCATGCCCATTTGCTGGGGAATACGCGTGTCGAGCAACTGGAGCGCGCATTATCTGATTACTACCAGCGAAAACTGCAGGTGAAGGTCGAGACGGATGCACCACTGGCGAGTGAAACGCCTGCGGCCAAACGGGCCCGCGAGCTGAGCGAGCGGCAGCGACAGGCGGAATGTGCAATCGAGCAGGATGAGAACATCAGGGCGATTCAGGATGCCTTTGGTGGATCGGTGAACCGGGAAACAATACGACCGCGTAATGGATGAATGCGCAGTCCTTCGCGTTACATTGGGAATCAGTACATATTCAATCTGAGGAAGCATTATGAAAGGTGGATTGGGAAACTTGATGAAGCAGGCCCAGGAAATGCAGGCCAACATGCAGAAGGCACAGGAAGAGATCGCCAGCATGGAAGTAACCGGCGAATCCGGTGGTGGCATGGTGAAGATCACCATGACCGGCAAGTATGAAGTGCGGCGCGTCAGCATTGATGACAGCCTGCTGGCCGATGACAAGGACATGCTCGAGGACCTGGTGGCTGCGGCAATCAACGATGCCTCACACAAGGTGGAAGCCAATACCCAGCAACGCATGTCGGGTCTCACCTCGGGCCTGAATCTGCCGCCTGGAATGAAACTGCCGTTCTGATCAATGAGTGGCTCGCGCCTCATCGGGCGTCTGATTGAAACGCTGCGCTGTCTCCCGGGTGTCGGTCCGAAATCGGCCCAGCGCATGGCCTTTCACCTGCTGGAATATAATCGGGATGGCGGCCGGCAGCTGGCGGAGGCGCTGCTCCTCGCCATGGACCGGGTTGGCAATTGCCGCGAATGCAGGACACTCAGTGAAGAGGCGGTGTGCGCGCTGTGTGCCAGTGAGCGGCGCGATCGCAGCCTGTTGTGCGTGGTGGAAACACCCGCCGATGTACAGGCACTGGAGCAGTCAACCGGCTACCAGGGACTGTATTTTGTGTTGATGGGGCACTTGTCACCACTGGACGGCATCGGTCCCGAGGCGCTCGGGCTGAATCTGCTGGAGGAGCGCCTCGCCTCGGGAGAGGTAAGGGAACTGATCCTGGCAACCAACCCGACGGTTGAGGGCGAGGCGACCGCGCATTTCATCAGTGAAATGGCACGTGCGCAGGGTGTGCGTGCGACACGCATCGCTCACGGTGTCCCGATGGGCGGTGAACTCGAATATATTGACGGTGGCACGTTGTCCCATGCGTTTGCCGGGCGACAGGAGTTCTAACAGAAAAGGAGTACAGGATGTCTGAGTGTTTGTTCTGCAAGATGGTGGCAGGTGACATTCAACCCGATGTTGTCTTCGAAGATGATGAGGTGCTGGTCTTTCGCGACCTGAATCCGCAGGCACCGCTGCATGTACTGGTGATTCCGAAAACACACATTGCGACCACCAATGATCTGACGCCGGAAACGGCTGGCGTGCTCGGCAAGATGTACCTGGCCGCCAGAGAGGTTGCTGCTGCAGCAGGGGTCGCCGAACCGGGCTACCGGATGGTAATGAACTGCAACGCCGGTGCCGGTCAGTCTATTTACCATATTCACCTGCATGTTCTTGGCGGGCGTCCGCTGCACTGGCCACCGGGTTAAGCATGATCGCGGCGAGGGCACCGCTCTCGCAGGTCAGCACTTGGTGCAGGAGCGCTGCCTAGGGCACGATTCGGTACGTTACGCAGGCTATGCAAAAGAGCGCAGCGACAGGCCCAAGGTACCGCTCCAACTGCATATGGCTCATGCGCGACCGCTTTCAATCAACTTCCGATAACTCGCCATGCGCCGTTCAAGGATGCCACCTTCTGCAACCGCGGCAGTAATGGCGCACCCCGGTTCTGACAGATGGCGACAGTTATGGAACCGGCACTGGCCCAGATAGGGGCGAAATTCGCGGAAGCAGTAATCGAGTTCCTCGTCGGGTACCCTGGCGAGGTGAAAATCCCGTACACCTGGCGAATCGATCAGCTGACCACCATGCGGCAGGTGGTACAGGGTGGTCGCGGTGGTGGTATGTTTGCCCAGCCCGGACGCTGCTGATAATTTGCCGGTGACAATGTCGCGGTCCGGCAGCAGGCACTTCACCAGGGATGACTTGCCGACACCAGACTGACCCACCAGGATACTGGTCTTGCCGGACAGGCTGTCGGCAAAGGCCTCGATGCCGGTATTCATCAGGGCGCTGATCAGCAGGGTTGTATAGCCGATGTGCCGGTATTCAATGATCAGCAGGCCGATACGCTCGCGGTCCTGCTCCTGCAGCAGGTCTGCCTTGTTGATCAGGATCAGGGGTTCGGTGTGCGCCAGTTCTGCAGCGATGCAGTACTTGTCAATCAGGAAGTAATCCAGGGCGGGTTCCAGTGCGGCCTCGATAATGACCTGATCGATGTTCGCCACCAGCGGCCGCTGGCCATGGTTGCCATCGGCACGGTGCAGCACCGTGCGCCGCGGCAGGATGGTCTCGATGACGCCGCTATTGTCACCACCGGCCGGAAGCCACTCAACCCTGTCACCGCACACGATCTGTGGCAACCCGCGCCGGGCAACGCAGCGGCAGATGTCACCTTCCGTGGTTTCGACCAGTTGACTCTTGCCATAGTTGACGATGACCAGCCCGCGAAGGGGGCTGGAATTTTTATTGTCCGTGCTGATACGAATGGGTCCCGTTCTTTATCCAGTGGCAGGCAACAGGGCATCAATTTTGGCCGCACAGATGAAGTCATTCTCCGAAAGCCCGCCAATGGCGTGTGTGCTGTAACGCACTTGGCAGCGACTGTAGCCAACCTCGATGTCCGGGTGGTGGTCCTCAGCGTGTGCGATCCAGGCAAGTGCATTGACGAAGGCCATGGTCTGATAGTAATTCTTGAAGCGGAAGCTTCTGCGGATTTCCTTGCCGTCGTCCTCGATTGACCAGTCTTTATGCAGGTCTTTCAGGAAATCTTCTGCCTGCTCGCGGCTCAACGGGGCAACGCCGCCTTCGCATGGCTTGCAGTGCTTGTCAGTCAGGTTGCAGACACTCATGGCATTCACTTGAAGTGGTAAAAGGTCTGGTTGAGGTAGGCCGTCACATCATCGGTCTCTTCGTCGAACCATTTCAGTCCCAGCGCCGACTCGCAGCGTTGCACCTGGGTACGCAGCGCGGGGAGGCTGTTGACGCGACGTTCTTCACGGCTATACATGCTGTCGTCATGGCAGCTCATGCAGTGTTTTTGTTGCAGTTGCTTGCCATTGTTGATGTCTGCGGCAAGCAATGTGTTGCTTGTAACCAGGAGGCAAGCGGTTGTGAGTATTGCGAAAGTTTTGTTCATTTTCGTTCTCCGTTTCAATGGGCACTCATGGTAGCGGATATGTGCGAGATTCGCACCGGTGCCGGCGGGTGCGAGTCATGGAAGGCCGAGTACAGGGGGTCGGGTGTCAGGGTGCTGGCATTTTCGCGATACATCTTCACCAGTGCCTTGATCAGGTCGGCACCGTTCGCTTGCCTGACCGCATAGGCATCTGCCTCGAATTCATGTTTCCGTGACAGCAGCGACATCAGTGGTTGCAGGAAGAAGGTGAACACCGGCATTGCCAGCATGAACAGCAGCAACGCCATCCACGGCGAAGGCTGGCTGATACCCAGGCCCTGGTAAAACCAGTCCTGTGCAGCCAGCCAGCCAAGCAGTGCGAGCGCAACCAGGCTCAATGCAAAGGTCATGAGCAGGCGTTTCTGGATGTGCCTGAGCTTGAAGTGCCCGAGTTCATGTGCGAGTACCGCCTCGATCTCGGTTGGATTCAGTGATTCCAGCAGGGTGTCAAAGAACACGATGCGTTTGTTGTTGCCGAAGCCTGTGAAGTAGGCATTGCCATGACCGGAGCGCTTTGAGCCGTCCATGACAAAGATGCCCTTGCTACGGAAGCCGCATTTGTCCAGCAGTGCCTGGATGCGTTGCTTCAGTGCGTCGTTGTCCAGCGGGGAAAATTTATTGAACAGCGGTGCAATCACCGCAGGATAGGCCCAGTACATCACCAGCGTAAACACCATCCAGACGGCCCAGAGGTATAACCACCACAGCCCACCCGATGCCTCCATGATCCACAATGCCAGGGCGATTAACGGCCCGCCGATGACCACCAGCAGCAGTGCGTTCTTCAACAGGTCGGTAAAGAACACGGTGGGTGTGGAGCGGTTGAAGCCGAAGCGTTCTTCAACCACGAAGGTGTGATACAGGGAAAACGGCAGGTCCAGCAGCGTCATGATCACCAGGGCGCTGAACATCACGGCAGTGCCGGTGACGACCGGGTGCAGAGCGGCGCCGCGCCAGCTGTTGTCCAGCCACTCGAGACCGCCGCCAAGCGTCCAGCCCAGCAGCAGCAGGCTGTCGTAGAGCAGTGCGATCATGCCAATGCGGGTATTGGTCAGGGTATAGTCTGCCGCCTTGTGGTGATCTTTGAGCGGAATACGGCCGGCAAATGATGCCGGGACTGTATCGCGGTGTTTGCGGACGTGTGACAACTGACGTGCAGCCAGCCAGAAGCGAACGCCCAGTGAGCCGGCGAGGGCCAGCAGAAAAAAATAAGTGAAGGTATTCATGCAATAAGATGGTCCCTTATAGTGGCATCTGGCAGATTAGCCTCTGCTACAATGCGACTCAACCTTACTCTTTGAATGGATGATGTACTACATGACGCAAGATGCCAACAACCTGATCTGGATTGACCTGGAAATGACCGGACTGGACACCACCAAGGACAGCATCATAGAAATTGCCACCATTGTGACCGATGCGCAACTAAATATCCTTGCGGAAGGTCCGGTGCTGGCGATCCGTCAATCCAGCGAAGTACTGGACGCCATGGACGAATGGAATACACGGCAACATGGCCAGTCCGGCCTGATCGAACGGGTACGTCAGAGTACCCTGGGTGAGGCCGAGGCGGAGCGACAGACGATCGACTTTCTGACTGAATATGTCCCGGCAGGTGCCTCGCCGATGTGTGGCAACAGTATCTGCCAGGACCGTCGTTTTCTGGCACGGTGTATGCCGGAGCTGGAAGCGTTTTTTCATTACAGAAATCTGGATGTCAGTACCATCAAGGAATTGATGGCACGCTGGGCGCCACCGAATCTGCTGAGCGGGTTCAGGAAAGGCAGCACGCACCTGGCGCTGGATGATACCCGTGATTCGATCCGTGAGTTGCGTTATTACCGGGAGTGTTTTTTTAAATACTAGTCATAGTTCATGGGCAGCGACCCCGCAGCGACTCGTTGCATAAACAAGCCATCGTGCCGGGGACGGCGCTCCTGTAGCTGTGTTTTACTCGACGGGCAAATCAGGATTGTTGCCCCAGTCCGACCAGGATCCCGGATAGCCTTTCACCTTTTCAAAGCCAAGCTGCCTGAGCATGATGTAGGTGTGCGCGGAGCGATGGTGAGTCTGGCAGTACGTGATCACCTCCTTGTCTGCGGTGACGCCAAGCGGTGACAATAATGCCGCTAATTCTTCGCTGGTCTTGAGCCGCATATTGCGAGCGGGATCGATGGCCTGGGTCCACTCGAAGTTCACCGCACCCGGAATATGACCGGCACGGTCGGCAAACTTCCTGGTTCCGTTGTACTCGTCAGGGCTGCGCGTATCCAGCAAGCAGCAATCATCATGGCCCAGCCTGTCTCTGATATAGGCACTGTCTACACTCGGCTCGCTGTTACGCCGGACGTGAAACGTTCTTGCAAGCGGCACGACCGGTGTGGCCTCAAGACGGTGGCCTTCGTTCGCCCAGGCATGAAGGCCGCCGTTGAGCAACGAGTACCGAGTATGCCCGGCCACCTCGAGTGTCCATAGCAGGCGCGCGGCGCGGCCGCCGCCCTCGTCGTCGTATGCGACCACGTGCGTGTGCTCGTCGATGCCCAGTGCGGAAAACACGCTGGCAAGCGTGGCATCGTCAGGCACCAGACCCATCGACGGCCTGCGGATGGCGATGATCTGGGGATATTCCAGGTGCACTGCACCGGGTACATGCATCCTGCGGTAGTTCTCCGGTTTGCACAGGTCAACAACCAGCAGATTGTCAGCGCCGAGTGAGCTCTCCAGTTCCTGCGGTTCAATAACTAGCGGTAATAGATTGTCGTTCATGGTGATTTTATGACGGGTCCTGTTGGGGTATGAGTGGTTCAAGCAATTCTATCCAGTGCACCACCGGTACCCCGGCATGCGCGGACATGTGCGTCAGGCAACCGATATTGGCGGTCGCGATCATGGCAGGCCGGTCTGCTTGCAAGCTAGCCAGCTTGTTGCTACGCAGTGCGCCTGCGAGTTCGGGCTCCAGCAGCGAATAACTGCCTGCGGAGCCACAACAGAGGTGACTGTTCCTTACCTCGGTGAGTGTAAACCCGAGTCGGGTGAGGATGTCTTCCACCTTGCCCGTGATGCGCTGGGCGTGCTGTAGTGTACAGGGCGAATGAAAGGCAATGCGTACATCCGTCCCCGTTTCTGCAAAGGCATCGCGTCTGAATTCGGCGCTAATGATTTCACTAAGGTCCCTTGCCAGTTCACTGACGCGTTTTGCCTTGCCGGCGTAGGCGCTGTCTGCAGCCAGCAGATGTCCATAGTCCTTGACCATCGGTGCACAGCCACTGGCCGTTACGACAATGGCTTCTGCCCCTTGTTCGATTGCAGGCCACCAGGCATCGATATTGGCACGCATGAAGGCCCGCGCCTCACTGGCAGCGTTCAGGTGATAGCTGAGGGCGCCGCAGCAACCACTGCTTTTTTCGCTCGCCACGCGGATGCCCAGTGTATCCAGTACCCGTATGGTTGCGCTGTTGATCTGTGGCGCGAGTGAAGGCTGTACACAGCCATCCAGTAACAGCATTAGCCGGTCGTGCGGCTTGCCAGGCAGTGCCCTGCGGATCACCTGCCTTGCAGGGATGTGCTGCTTCAGTGTTGCAGGCAGCAGTGGCCGGACCACCTGGCCGAGCCGCAACAAGGGGGCAAAACGGCCCGGCCATGGTAGCAGCATACGCAGGGTACGCCGCAGCATGCGATCGCCGACAGTCCGTTCGACCCGTTGTTCTACCAGTTCGCGTCCGGTATCCAGCAGGCGGTGGTATTCCACGCCGGAAGGGCAGGTGGTTTCACAGGCGCGGCAGCTGAGGCAGCGGTCAAGATGATGCTGTGTCGTACGCGTTGCCTGCTGGCCCTCGAGGACCTGCTTGATGAGATAGATGCGGCCGCGCGGACCGTCCAGTTCGTCGCCGGTCAGCTGGTAGGTCGGGCAGGTCGCATTGCAGAATCCGCAGTGCACACAATTACGCAGGATTTCATCTGCTTCCTGTCCGCCTGTGGTTTGCAACAGTTGCTGTGGCAATGAGGTTTGCATGGTTACAGCTCGCGGTACATCCGGCCCGGATTCAGTATTCCAGCGGGATCAAAGCTCATTTTTAAGCGCCGGTGCAGTGCCAGCAGTTCTGCTTGCAAGGGGTGAAATACCTCGTTACTGCGGTCGCCGCCACGAAACAGGGTGGCGTGTCCCCCGACAGAGCCGGTGATCGCACGGATGGTGCCGGCTGGCTGTTCGCTCCTGAGCCATCGTTGTGCACCCCCCCAGTCCAGCAGGGTGTCCCCCTCAATTGCAAGCGGTTCTGTTGCCGGTGGGACCGAAAGGCGCCACAGTGGCTGCTCACCCGAAAAAAATGCCAGTTGCTGTTCGCGTAGCTGTCGCCAGAAATCATCGGCAGCCTCAAGGACCTCGCCACCGATGCCGGCTGCTGCCGCCCTGACGCCCTGTTCCATGCCTGACAGGCGAATAATCAGCTTGTTATCCACATGACAGCTGGCGGAGATCGGCAGTGACTTTGCTGCCAGCGTGTTGCAACGCTGGATCGCGGTTGCCGCGTCACACGCCAGCTGCAGCGTGATCTCGGTCTCCGGCCGGGGCAGCACGCGCAAATGAATGTCGAGAAGGACTGCCAGTGTGCCGAGTGACCCCGTCAGAGTCCTGGAGACATCATAGCCCGCTACATTCTTCATCACCTGCCCCCCAAAACGCAGCCACTCGCCACTACCGTTGACACAGTTAATGCCCAGCACAAAATCCCGTGCCGCTCCGGCGTAGGGGCGGCGCGGGCCGGAGAATGCGCAGGCGATGGTACCACCCAGCGTGGCGCGGTCTCCAAAATGCGCAGGTTCAAAAGCCAGCATCTGGCCCTCCTCTGCAAGCACGGATTCCAGTTCGGTGAGCAAGGTCCCCGCACGTGCGGATATCACCAGTTCAGAGGGTGTGTAATCCAGGATGCCGCGGTGGCCACTGACAGACAGGGCCTCTCCGTGCGGGGTGCGACCATAGAAGGTCTTGCTGCCTCCGCCCTGTATCGACAAGGGCGTACCACTGGCAGCGGCGACCTGTATCTGTTCCTGGATGGTTTGAGTTTCAGACATCAGATGTGGGTAGATAGCCGGTAGCTGTTGGTGTTGTACAGGAGTTAAAACCGTTCAAGCTCGGGATGTGGTAACTCTCCGTGATGTACATGCATGGCACCGAATTCGGCACAGCGGTGCAGGGTAGGGATAGCCTTGCCGGGATTCAGCAGATTGTCAGCATCAAAGGCTGACTTGATGGCATGAAACTGCCGCAGTTCGGCAGCATTGAACTGTACGCACATCTGGTTGATTTTTTCCAGTCCAACACCGTGCTCGCCGGTAATCGTACCGCCAACCTCGACACATAATTCAAGAATCTTCCCGCCCAGTTCTTCCGTGCGTTCCAGCTCGCCCGCCTGGTTGGCATCGTAGAGAATCAACGGGTGCAGATTGCCATCGCCGGCATGAAAGACATTGCAGATGGGCAGGCCGTAGGCTTCCGACAGGGTGCTGATCTGATTCAGTACATGGGCCAGGTGCTTGCGCGGGATGGTACCGTCCATGCAATAGTAGTCCGGTGACAGTCTGCCCATGGCCGGGAAGGCCGCCTTTCTGCCTGCCCAGAAACGCTGGCGCTCTGCTTCGTTGTGTGACACCTGCAGATCGATGGCACCGGCTTCTTTGAATACCCGGTTGACGCGTTCAATCTGTGCCGTCACGTCTTCCTGTGTGCCGTCAAGCTCGCATAACAGGATGGCGGCTGCGTGTTTCGGGTAACCGGTGTGGATGAACTTTTCGACGGCATCGATGGCCGGTTTATCGAGCAGTTCCAGACCGGCGGGTATGATGCCGCTGGCAATGACGGCTGTGACACCCGCACCGGCCGCATCAACGGAGTCGAATGCAGCCATGACCACCTGTGCAACCTCCGGCCTCGGGAGCAGTTTGACGGTGACCTCGGTAATGACTCCCAGCATACCTTCAGATCCCGTCATCAGTGCGAGTAGATCGTAACCAGGTGCATCCAGTGCCTGTCCGCCAATGGTCAGGTGTGTGCCGTCGATGGTGAGTACCTCAAGCGCCTGTATGTTGTGTGTGGTCAGTCCGTACTTGAGGCAGTGGACACCACCGGCGTTCTCGGCAACGTTACCACCGATGGAACAGGCAATTTGCGAAGACGGGTCGGGCGCGTAATACAGTCCATCATCTGCAACTGCATTGGAAATCGACAGGTTGGTGACCCCGGGTTGCACCCGTGCAACCCGGTTGTGTACATCGATGTCCAGGATGCGGTTAAATCTTGCGAGGCTTAACAGCACGCCATTTTCCAGCGGCATGGCGCCACCGGAGAGACCCGTACCCGAACCACGGGCAACCACGGGCACCTTGTGTTCGCTGCACAGCCGCAACACCGACTGCACCTGCTCGAATGTGTCGGGTATGACAACGACCATGGGCAGTTGCCGATAGGCTGACAGTGCATCGCATTCATAAGGCCTTAATTCTTCCGGCTGTGTGAGTACACGGCCTTTCGGCAGATGTTTGCGCAACGCGGTTGTAATCGAATCTAGAGACATCAAAACAGAAATATGTCAAGCATTGGACCTGATTAAGATCCGTTCATTATCGCCGATAGCCGTTCAAATACCAGCCTTCTGTAGGGCCTGTTATTTTTAAGCAGATACTCGTTAACATGATATGATTCTGTCATGCATTTCACAGAGACACATTTTTTATACAACGGCATACCTGCACACAACTTCGCGGGACTGATGGAATTGTACGAGTGCAATTACATTCGCCTGCGCAACCTGGTGCCGGAACTCGATGCCATGTCTGACCAAGTGGTGTCACGTGTCGAGGGTGTACTGGATCTGCATCTGAATATCATCGAACGCTGCAAGTTCACCACTACACTCAATCTCAGCTATTATTTTCATGATGAGGAAGGCAGCTTCCCGGCTCCCGACATGCGGGTTCGCATGTACCACGATGCCCAGGTTGGAGAAGTCATTTCCTGTGGGCGGCGTCGTGGTGTTCGTCACGCGGTCTACAATCGCATGTACCACCGCTACACCCTGTCTGAAAAATGGCGTATGAATCGATTCCTGCAAAAATGGTTGGGTTATTGCCTCAGGCAGGGACACCGATTCATCCCCGGAAGGGTACTGCTGCCGCATGACACCGTTCCGGGTTCATTCGACAAGCCGCTGTCGCGTGTAGGATTCTGAGGTACCCCTCCCGCTTTATATATCCCTTCTGAGCAGGTCCAAAACCTTGCTCGTATTCCGAGTCTCCCGCATACTTAGTACCTGAGCAATTTAGTAGGTTATTATTTCACCTGGTTACCACAGTCTTACGAGTGTGTGGACGGGTAAACATCATGCGGCTATCAACCAAAGGGCGTTATGCAGTGACTGCCATGCTGGATCTTGCGATCCACTATGAGGAGGGGCCGGTGACCCTGGCGGGTATCTCAGCGACGCAGGGTATCTCGTTGTCCTACCTGGAACAGCTATTCGTGCGTCTGAAAAAGGACGGCCTGGTTGAAGGTTTGCGTGGCCCCGGGGGTGGTTACCGGCTGGCGCATTCACCTGAGGATATTTCCATTGCGCAGGTCATCAATGCGATCGGGGAGAATATTGACGCCACCGTGTGCGGTGGCCGCGAGGACTGTCAGGATGGCCAGCGTTGTCTGACGCACGCATTGTGGGAAAAGCTGGGTAACGAAATCCATGAATTCATGCATGGCATAACACTCGCCAGTTTTCTCAGGCGTGACAAGGTCAGTGCGGTGGTACGACGGCAGCAGACCGGTGTTGAAATTGCGGTTGTTGAACCCGCATTGAATAGTATGGCCGCCAGGCAGCAGTCTGGTTATTAACCTTAAGACGAAGTTTTTACAGGTAATTTGACATGAACGTTAGCATACCGATCTACATGGACTACTCTGCCACCACACCGGTTGACGAGCGTGTCGCGGAAAAAATGTGCAGCTACCTGACGCGCCAGGGGCAGTTTGGCAACCCGGCCTCGCGCTCGCATGAATTCGGCTGGAAGGCCGAGGAAGCCGTGGAGCAGGCGCGCAAGGAGGTAGCACAGCTGATCAATGCCAACCCCAAGGAAATTATCTGGACCTCGGGCGCCACTGAATCGGATAACCTCGCCATCAAGGGTGCCGCACACTTTTACCAGAAAAAGGGCAAGCACATCGTAACCCTGAAGACCGAACACAAGGCCGTGCTGGATTCCTGCCGGCAGCTGGAGCGGGAGGGTTATGAAGTCACCTACCTGGATCCGGAACCCAGCGGGTTGCTGGATTTGCAGAAGTTTGAAGCAGCCTTGCGTGGCGATACCGTGCTGGTGTCCATCATGCACGTAAATAACGAGATCGGTGTCATCCAGGACATAGCAGCCATTGGTGAAATCTGCCGCGAGCGCAATATTGTTTTTCACGTCGATGCCGCGCAGAGTGCCGGCAAGCTTCCCATTGACATGGAAAAGCTGAAGGTAGACTTGATGTCATTTTCGGCACACAAGATCTACGGTCCCAAGGGAATCGGTGCCCTGTATGTGCGCCGTAAACCGCGTGTACGACTGGAAGCCCAGATGCACGGGGGCGGTCATGAACGCGGCCTGCGTTCCGGAACGCTGCCAACTCACCAGATTGTCGGTATGGGAGAGGCCTTCCGGATTGCGCGCGAGGAAATGGTGGAAGAGGAAGCGCGCATACGCAGACTGCGTGACCGGCTCTGGAATTCCCTGAAGGATATGGAAGAGGTCTATCTCAATGGCGATATGGATCAGCGTGTGCCGGGCAACCTGAATGTCAGCTTTAATTTTGTTGAAGGTGAAAGCCTCATTATGGCACTGAAGGATATGGCAGTGTCCTCAGGTTCGGCTTGCACCAGTTCCAGCCTCGAACCTTCCTATGTGTTGCGGGCACTGGGTCGTAACGATGAACTTGCGCACAGTTCCATACGCTTTACCATTGGCCGTTTTACCACCGAAGAGGAAATCGATTACGTGGCCAATCTGCTACGGGAAAAGGTCAATAAGCTGCGTGACTTGTCACCGCTCTGGGATATGTTCAAGGAAGGTATTGATCTGGATTCCGTCCAGTGGGCCGCTCACTAGCAGGTAGCGATCATGGCAATTACATTAACAGCAGCAGCGGCCGAACGGGTCAAAACATTTATCGACAAGCGCGGTAATGGCGTCGGACTGCGCCTTGCCGTGAAAACAACCGGCTGTTCCGGAATGGCCTATGTCATGGAGTTCGCCGACCAGATTGAAGAGGATGATGTGGTATTCGAAGATCAGGGCGTCAAGGTGCTGATCAATCCGAAGAGCCTGGTGTACCTCGACGGTACCGAGCTTGATTACGCAAAGGAAGGACTCAACGAGGGCTTCAAATTCAACAACCCCAATGTCAAGGATATGTGTGGCTGCGGGGAAAGTTTTAACGTCTGATGTCAGCTTGTTGCTGACTGCTGTCTTGTTTCCTGCTGGTTGTCCCCATGGCTGCGGATCATTCCACAACCCACTTTGAGCGTTTCGGTCTGGCAAAGTCTTTTGATGTCGATCTCGATTTGCTGGATGAACGCTATCGCGCCAGTCAGCGTGCCATGCACCCCGACCGGTTCGCGAATGCCACGGACCAGGAGCGTCGCATTTCCATGCAGCAGGCGACACTGATTAACGAGGGCTATCAGATCCTGAAGGACCCGTTGAAGCGCGGCCGTTACCTGCTGCAACTGGCTGGTCGCAGCTTTGATGATGAACACCACACGAACAGTGATATCAACTTTCTGATGGAACAGATGGAGTTGCGTGAGGCACTGGATGAGGTGCGCAATGTCGCCGATGCCTTTGCGGAGCTGGGTGTGATCATTGAGCGGATTGCAGATGATATTGCCCGACTGGCGAGTGGCTTGCAGCAGCAGTTCAGTGCCGGGGATGCGGACAGTCTTGATCTGGCAGCTGACAGCCTTACAAAGATGCAGTTTTACCGCAAGCTGCAGGAAGAGGCCATGGAGCTGGAGCTGGAACTGGAGGACGAACTTGCCGGTTAACCGTGAGCGCAGTAGTTAAATTCCAGACCTCTCATCGTCTCAATGATGTATCCCACGCGCAGGCAGCGGGGACGCTTGGTAAGTAGTTAGAACTTGATCAAATGGCACTTTTACAAATATCAGAACCTGGTCAATCCAGCGCGCCACACCAGCACCGGTTGGCAGCAGGCATCGACCTGGGCACCACCAACTCGCTGATTGCCAGTGTCCGCAGTGGTGTGGCAGAAACCCTGCCGGACCTGGAGGGGCGCCACCTGTTGCCATCGGTGGTGCGCTATCAGGCCGATGGCCCGGTGGTTGTTGGCCACGATGCACTGGCCGCGGCGACCGAAGACCCGCTGAATACCATTGCCTCTGTGAAGCGCCTGATGGGGCGTGGTGTTGAGGATGTGAAGGGCATCGGCGAGTATCTGCCCTATGAATTCGTGCCGGGATCGAGTGGCATGCCGTTATTGCATACCGCGGCGGGCGACGTGAGCCCCGTCGAGGTTTCTGCAGAAATCCTGCGGGTACTCAAGAGGCGTGCCGAGGAGACCCTCGGCGGGGAGTTGAGTGGTGTCGTGGTGACGGTGCCCGCTTATTTTGATGATGCGCAGCGGCAGGCCACCAAGGACGCCGGGCGACTGGCGGGCCTGAATGTCCTGCGTTTGCTTAACGAGCCGACTGCCGCAGCGGTTGCCTATGGACTGGATAAGGGCTCGGAAGGTGTGATTGCAATCTACGACCTGGGCGGGGGTACCTTTGATGTTTCCATCTTGCGCCTCAACAAGGGTGTGTTTGAAGTCATGGCCACCGCGGGAGATACCGCACTGGGTGGTGATGACATGGACCGCCTGGTGGCCGACTGGATTATGCAACAGGCCGGCATGAAGGCGGATGCAGGCCATGTAGACATGCGCCGACTGATGCAGGTTGCACGAGCGGCGAAAGAAGACCTGTCAAGTCACTCCGCAAGCACGATTGAACTTGCACTTGAAGGTGGCACGACCTGGAAAGGTCAGCTGTCCCGCGAACAGTTCAATTTATTGATTGCGCCGCTGCTGGAGCGAACACTTGGACCCTGCCGTCGTGCGTTACGCGATGCAGGCATACGCGCCGCCAGCGTCAAGTCCGTCGTCATGGTGGGTGGTGCGACCCGTGTGCCGCTGGTGCGCCAGCGGGTTGCCGAGTTCTTCGCTGCCGAACCCATGATTGATATTGATCCCGATAAGGTGGTCGCCGTCGGCGCGGCCATTCAGGCGGATATCCTGGCAGGTAACAAGCCTGATAACGAGATGTTGCTGCTGGATGTGATCCCGCTGTCGCTGGGGATTGAAACCATGGGTGGCCTCACTGAAAAGATTATCCAGCGCAACAGCACCATTCCGGTTGCCCGCGCCCAGGAATTTACCACCTTCAAGGATGGCCAGACCGCGATGTCCTTGCACGTGGTTCAGGGGGAACGCGAGCTGGTGGAAGATTGCCGTTCTCTTGCAAGGTTCGAGTTGCGCGATATCCCGCCAATGGTGGCCGGTGCAGCCCGTATCAAGGTAACGTTTCAGGTCGATGCAGACGGCTTGCTGAATGTAACGGCTGAGGAACAGACACAGGGGGTTAGCAGCAGTATCGAAGTCAAGCCATCCTATGGTCTGAATGACAGCGAAATCGAGACCATGCTGAGGGACTCCATGACCTCTGCAGCCGCTGATCGCGATGCCCGGCGGCTGCGTGAGGAACAGGTCGAGGCGGACCGGGTGCTGGAAGCGCTGCATTCTGCCCTGGCCGCTGATGGTGACGAGTTGCTGGATGAAGCAGAACGCAATGCCATCGACGAGGCGGCAAAGCGGCTTGAAGAGCAGCGCGGTGGTGATGACTATCGCGCCATCAAGAGGGCGATTGAGGCCGTTGAAAAGGCCAGCAGTACCTATGTCGAACGGCGTATGAACAACAATATTCGCAAGGTAATGGCCGGACACAAGCTGGATGAATTCAAACCCTCCTGAGTATCAGCTGCAATCACTGCGCGTGGCCCGGGACGAGTGGGATGCTAGCGTTATTTTTACATGACTACCAATTGAGTAAGCCGTTATGCCGCAAATTATTTTTCTGCCACATGAGGAAATCTGTCCGGATGGCGCCGTGATCGAAGCCGAACCCGGTGTCAGCATTTGTGATGCGGCACTGAAAAACGGCATCGAGATTGAGCATGCCTGCGAGAAATCCTGCGCCTGCACTACCTGTCATGTGTATGTCCGGGAAGGTGCCGGTTCGCTGAACGAGTCCGATGAAGATGAGGATGACCTCCTCGACAAGGCCTGGGGCCTGGACCCGGATTCGCGCCTGAGTTGCCAGGCCATTGTCTCGGACCAGGACCTGGTGGTGGAAATACCGAAGTACACGATTAATATGGTCAGTGAAAATCACTAAACCTCAGGAGTAGAGATGGCTCTGAAATGGACTGACACCCTTGATATTGCCATTGAGCTTGAAGCGGCACATCCCGACGCAGACCCCATGCATGTGAATTTCGTCGATCTGCGCAACTGGGTCATGGCACTGGATGGGTTTGACGATGATCCTCAGCATTGTGGCGAACGAGTTCTCGAGGCCATCCAGATGGCATGGCTTGAGGAACGGGACTGACATCTGTAGTGGGTGTTGCACGGGGTAAATCCTTCGTTCCACCTGACACAGGGCGGCTGGCAGGAACATAAACAGTCGCTGACTGCCGTTCGCTGCCAGGTGTTCGTCGTCAAACAGCAGGTCCCTGTAGTACTCAAACTGGATGAGCACGATCCGCACTGTCACCATGTATTGGCGACGGATGCACAGGGGCGCCCCGTTGGTGCCGGCAGAATCAAAGCGGATGGTTACATCGGCAGGATGGCCGTACTGAAAGACTGTCGCAGACAGGGCGTCGCTGCGGCGATGCTGGCAGCACTACTGGAATATGCCGTTTTGCAGGGACACACCCGCGTCTTCCTGCACGTGCAGATCAGCGCGGTACCGTTCTATGTGCGTTTCGGCTTTGTGGAGAGTGGAGGGCTGTTTATCGATGCCGGCGTCTTGCACCGGTACATGGTAAAGAGCCTGTATTGAACACACTGTCATGAGAGTTTCCCTCATCAGCCTGGCGTTGTGTCTGTTGCCGTGGTCACTGCATGCCGCAAGCCCCGTCGCTGCTTCAGTTGCACCTGCTCCGGTTGTGCAGTCCACGGCTGCGGGCAAGGGTGAGGTCACAGTGGCTGAATCATCCGCCACGCAGGAGGCAGTCAATCGTGAGGCAGGCGCCAGTGAAGACCCCATGAGCGAGCAGGAGGTCGGTACCCTGGAGGAACCCGAGCAGCCTGTAATCAAAAAGTACGATTTCAGCCTCTATGGGAACTACCGCCTGCGATTCCGCAGTGTCGACGGCAGTGACTATGCACTGTCAGACGGTGGCTCGCGGGTTGGTGCCGATGCAAATTACCAGTTGTTACCAAAGCTGAAGGCCTTCGGACGCGTCGAGCTGGGCTTCAATCTGCTGAATGAGCTGAATTTTCTGATCAACAGCAAAGACAGCCCTCCGGAGGGCGAGTCGGGCAACAGTTTTTTCAAGCGCTTGTTATATGTCGGCCTGGAATCGCCCGGCTATTTCCTGACCTACGGCAAGAGCTGGTCAACCTATTACAAGGTGGCCGGTTTTACTGACCGCTTTGCCGGTACCGGCGGGGATGCCTCCGGAACCTACAACGCTGGTACGGATGGCGGTGCGACCGGCACGGGCAGGGCCCAGTCCGTCATACAGACACGACTTCAGATCGGTAAATTATCCAAGGTCCTTGGCATAAAGCCATTTAACCTGAACCTGCAGGTGCAGCAGGGTGAACCCATTCCACTGGTCGACGGTGAACATTACGGTACAGCCGTCGGCCTGAGTGCCATCCACCATATCCGGCCCGAGTTTTCGCTGGGCATAGCCTATAATATTGCGGAAATTAAAGACCTTGATGACCCCGATATCCGTCTTGCCGGACTCGATGGCAATGCGCAGGCGATCCTGGTGGGCACCCGCCAGTTTGGTGAAAAATGGTACCTGGGGACTGTCGTATCACGCTTGCTGAATCACGAAACAACAGACCAGGGTACGTACTTTGACGGCTGGGGCTGGGAGGTGTACGGCCAATACCAGCTGCGTGAAAAGATCTGGTTGACGGGCGGCTGGAATTATCTGCGTCCAGACAGCGACCGTTTGAGCGGGGACTATGAAGTCAAGTACGGCGTCATCGGCCTGCGGTATTCCCAGGATGGTTTTCAGAAAATGATCTATGCGAACGCACAGTTTGATCATGGCCGACTCACCGATGGTGAACGACTGGGTAATGTCTACACCATTGGCATGCGCTGGAATCTCGGTGAAATAGGGCACTGGATGCTTGGAAAATACCGACAACTATCCAGCCGCTAGGGCTGATCTTGTCAATTACTCTCTTGAAGGCCAAGTCGTATACGGTAGAATCCGTGTACCCGGCGCACAGGTGTGGGGTATTCACAGGAGATGGTTACATGAAATTTCGACTACTCGCGATACTGATTGGAAGTGCTCTTTCAGGCTCGGCCCATGCTGCTGGCAGCGACTCTCTCAACCCTATGCTGGATGATAAATTTACTTTCAGGCTTGGGGCTACTTGGTTGAAGGCGGACGGTGATTTCAGTTCCACGCGCAATGGCGAGCCTACGGATAAGCTCAGCACCAGTGATTTGGGTGTTGATGACACGGAAACAAATGCGGCCTTCTCAGCGCGCTGGCGGTTTACTGAGCGCTGGCGCCTTAGCTTCGACTATTTCGGCCTGGATATAGACGGTAACGTCCGCGAGGATTTCGATATTCTGGACTTCGGAGACATTCAGGCCTCGGGTTTTCTGGCGGTCGATACGAAGTTCGATACGGACTTTTATATCACCCAGGTCGGCTATTCCCTGCTGAAGAACGAGCGTGCCGAACTCGGTATCGGTGGTGGTATGCACCTCGTGAGATTCGATACGAAGCTCAAGGTCAGTGGTGGCATCAATGATAAGAGTGGCAGTGTCCAGTCAGATTCGGTTGACCTGACGGCCCCGTTGCCGAATCTTCTGGGATTTGGCACCTATGCCTTCACACCGAAGCTGGCCCTGGAAGGTGGAGTCGGCTGGTTTGGCCTGGACTACAATGATTACAGCGGTAATCTCACGTCGGCCTTTGCCAATCTTGAATATCGCATGACCGACCACTTTGGTGTTGGCATCGGTTACAACTACATTCATATGGACCTGGCAATTGATAAATCGAAACGAACGGACAAATATAATATCGATTACAAAGGGCCGGTTGCGTACGTGTCTGCCAGTTTCTGAAAACCAGTCCCCCTGTTTGCAGGTTAAGGCAGTGCAGGGTGGGGCAAACAATCAGGATTACCCGCTATTTCAACGCACAACTGACATGATCCCCCCATCGGCGGGGGGATCATGTCATGCCGTGTGTAAACCCTGTGCAGTCCTTGCCGTCTGTCTCAGCGATTTGGTGTGACCGGGATGGATGTCGTCGGGGCACTGCTGGCCCGAGGCGCGGACTTTTGATCGAAGCAGTTGATGCGGGGGGAGGTGCCCTCCGTACTGACATAGGAAATCAGGCATTCTTTATTGTTGGCCCGGTCGACGATCTTGCGCACAATGAGATCACCTTCCCGCAAAAAACTGTTCTGTACCAGGCCGCCTTTGTCTCCTGATTGGCTGTTATAGCAGGTCAGAGAAGGCGCAGTACCACCGGTGGCGACATAGGCTACCAGGCAGGTTTTGGTACTGTCCTTGTCGACGACCCGATAAACGTCAAGGTCCCCCTCCCGCAGATGCCCGCTTCGCACCAGGTCATCCGTGGCAGACTTTCTGCTCTTGTAGCAGTCGATGGATGGTGAAGTCCCCGGTGTGCCGACATAAGCCACCAGGCAGGATACATCGTTTACCGTATCTTTCATTTTACGCACAATCAGCTGTTGTTCCTTGAAGTGTCCGACCTGGTTGATATTGGCGGCGTATCCGGAAACGGCGTCATAACAGTTCATCACGGGACTCGTTCCGGTGGTCCGAATATAGAATGCCAGGCAGATCCTGCTGCTTTCCAGGTCAGTAACGGTGCGCACGATGAGGTCGCTCTCGCGCATTTGACCGGTTTGTACCAACAGTGTCGACTGGTAGGCCTCTGCCTGGCAGAGGATCGGCAGAATCAGAGTTAACAATAGTGGCAGCTTTTTCATTATTACCCCCCGGGCGGTTTTGTTTGACGCCACAAACCAGGCAATCCGCAGGCTCATGGTCCTTCATTAGTTTGAATTCGAAACGGGCACTATTTCCCTGTTTCTGAGCGAAACTACTAGAGACCGCTCAGTTGCGTATTTTTTCCTTGCTCCTGGTACCAGGGCACCGTTTCATAACATTATCATGCAATATGGTTGTAAATCACACAATATGGTTGTATATATCATTGTAACGTTGCCAAATAAATAAAAAATTGCATGCCGATTATCTATAACCGGTAAATGCATCAGGGCGGCTCTCTTTAAGGTGTGCGCAGAGACTATTGATCCGCCCGGATACTGGTTTAAACTCTTCGAACCCAGGTTCGTATCAGATAACGATAAACGTGAGGTAACCGTCAATGAATCGGAAAAAGATCACTTCAGTAGCGACAGCAGCCGCCCTTGGCGTGGCAATTCTAGCGGTGACGAACATCGCACACGCCTTCAATATGGGCAACATGTTGAACCCGGGCGAATGGTTTGACAACAACGATGATGATTATTACCGCTATGGCCGTGGTTACTACGGGGGGTATGGCCCCTATGGTTACGGCCCCTACGGGGGTGGCCCCTATGGATGGGGTGGCCCCTATGGCGGCTGGGGCGGCTACCCGGGCTATGGTGGCCAGCCGAGCACCATCGTGGTGAATCCCTCAAGTGGCAAGGAGCAGGCTCCACCTCCCCCCAGGCTGCCTGAATAGGATTGAGTCCGGCAGGGTACGATCCTACGGTCCGGTAAACCGGACCGTGTAGAGAAGCCGGTAGTTAAATCTGGCGATCTAGTCTGTTACGGTCACCGCACTGCTGGCCATGATACACAGACTTTCCCTGTCCAGAGACGCAAATAAAGGACGTACCTGCTACAGCGTATTTTGTTGTCTGAATACTACCCGTAGCGCTATTTGTCCGGCACCCTGCCGGTCTTGTTGTTCGCTCGGCACTCCTGTCATCCCTGCTACGGACTCACGATTGAGTCATCGCATTTGGTCAGATCAGTGTGACCCCGGGTTATCCTGAGACAGAAGGCCTGCAAGCCTGGGATTGTCAGAAACGACGAATGCAAAGTTTTCCCATTGTGCAGGGGTGAAACTTTTCATGACAAGATCCCTGCAGGAAAGCTTGATTACCAAAAGCTGGCGCTGTAATTCCTGGATTTCTGACTGAAACGAAATGAGCTGTTCACTGCTGACGCTTGGCCTTAAAGACTCAACGCGAAACTGAACCATCTTCTCGATAATTTCATTCATGACATTCACCATA
The DNA here is from genome assembly GCA_022340485.1 of Gammaproteobacteria bacterium. Taxonomy (GTDB): domain Bacteria; phylum Pseudomonadota; class Gammaproteobacteria; order UBA9214; family UBA9214; genus UBA9214. The sequence continues at coordinate 38,379 of JAJDNX010000005.1, forward strand.
TTGGTGTAGTTGTTCTTTCGCCATGCGCGGAATGAAGTTACCTGCTCATCTGTGAGCTGAAGTATGTCTCTATTGCTCATGATGACCGGTAGCAGCGTCGGCATGAGACCACTGTTCTCAAGGAGAACAACTTTCTCCATGATTTCCTTCCAGTCCTCTGGAGACAAAGGGTGGTCACTGTTGTGCTTTGCCTGTGCAGCAGTGAAAAACAGGGTGAATATCAGGAGGATGCCAGCATGCTTCACGTTCATATCATCCTTGTGAATATACGTCAGTCTTGCGAAGCGTACCGGAGAGTCAAAAACAACTGAACTGGCTTTGTCGATATTATTCGCAATCTTTATCCGGCTTCTCTACCGGGTTCGCCGGATTGCCTGCAGCAGCGACCTGGACTGCAACTTCTCCTGCAACCACTGGTGCCGCAAACAGCAGTAAAAGAATCATCAGTCCTTTTATGATGTTCATCATCGTCCTCCGTTAACGCAGACCTGTAGCCGTTCTTGCTGTGTGTGCCGGCATGGGAATCCCTGGTACTCATAAACGTCAGCTTGTTTCAGGTTTGCGGATAAAATACTGCGCCATATGCAGGAGCACAATTACACAAAAGTATTAACTTTCATGTGCCCGATTTGCTTATAATTACTGCTCTGTGCATGAGCATGTTGCAGTGAAAAAGGCAATAAGCATTCAGATCATGGAGCCTGTCAGTGCAGATTCTGATTGTTGATGATCACCCGTTGTTCATCGATGGTATACGGCATTTTATCAATTTGCTCGATGATGACGTTGAAATCATGGAGGCTACCTCAGCCGATGAGGCAGTGAGGAAACTGGATTCAGGTGCGCCACTGGATCTTTTGCTGCTTGATCTGCACATGCCGGGACTGGATGGTCTGGCGATCATGCAACACAAACGTGTCCGCAATACCTGTCTGCCAGTCATCATTATTTCGGGAGAAGATGACCCGCATGCCATCAACTCGGTGATTGCAGCGGGCGCCATGGGGTTTATACCCAAATCCTACTCCGGTAAGAAATTGCTTGGCGCTCTGCGTACCGTCATGGAGGGCGAGATCTTCATGCCCGATGAGATATGTAACCAGTTCCAGCGCCAGTCGCCGCTGCGGGTAGATGACGAGCATGACTGTGACGCGCCCGGTAACAGTGGCATCACTAAAAGACAATATGAAGTACTGAAATTACTGGCCTGCGGATATTCAAACAAGCAGATATCGGGGATGCTGTTTCTGACTGAAAATACTGTTAAGGTACATGTGAGCGCGCTGTTGCGGGCGCTCGGTGCTGCAAACAGGACGGAATGTGTGAGTATTGCCCGTCGCCATGGACTCATCCAGGAATGACCGTACGCTAAGTGAGCAGCTGATGGATGGCGGTACGCAGTTGAGCAGGTTTCAGCGGCTTGTGTAATACCCGGTAACCGCTTTGTCGGGCAAGGTGGATGCGTTCCGGCCGGGTGTCGCCCGTTATCAGAATGGCAGGGATATCGTTGCCCAGCCTGCTGCGGATCAGATCCAGTGCCTGAATGCCGTTTTCGTTACCAGGCAAGCGCAGGTCGGACAATATGAAGTCCG
>JAJDNX010000104.1 GCA_022340485.1 Gammaproteobacteria bacterium
GTAAAAGCACCGGGGAGGGCGAACACAACCACCGTCTTGCCCTGGAAGACTTCATTGGTGCTGACATCTACCCACTCATGGTCACGACGGGTGCGGAAGGTAACTTGTGGCACTTGCTGGCCTTCACGATTCTCTAACATGTTCTGTCTCCTTGCTGTCAGGTTAAAACTGCCTACGGAGAGCAGTATCAGGCAAACGAAATAATCGGTAAAATCGTTTATATATATAAATACGATAGTTAATTACGATTAACTGTCCCGCGGCTGCGGAACAGGGAAGGCTGCTGGCGGCTTATCCCGCCAGTCTTTTACCTGCTTTCCGCTGTTTGCCGATTGCCTGTACCGTGTTGGGGAGATTGTCGAGTATGGTGCTGGCAAAGGCACGCAGTGCGGCGTGGCGTGGAAAGCTGTGGCGGTATACCAGCGACACACGGCGAGCGGCCCCCCTGATGGCCAGGGGCTGGGCGACCACACCGCTATCGGTTGTCCAGGAGCCGCGCATCGCCAGGGCTGGCACCAGGGTGGTGCCGAAGCCAGCCCCGACCAGCTGGATCAGGGTTTCCAGGCTGGAGGCACGCAGGTCAGCCATCTCGCCCTGTGTTTGCCGCTCGTGTATCTGGCAGATGTCCATTGCCTGTTCGGCCAGGCAATGCCCCTCGGCCAGCAGCAGCAGATTTTCATGGTCCAGATCGCGTAGCGTGATCCGGTCTTTGGTGTAAAAGCGGTGCTTGCTCGGGTAGGCAATCCAGAACGGTTCAACAAACAGCGGCATCGTGTCGAACTCCTGCTGTGGCACCGCAGTGGCCAGCAGGGCAACATCAATTTCATGATCGCGCAGCCGTTGCAACAGGGTGTCGGTCAGTTCTTCCGACAAAACCGGTTGCATTTGCGGGTATTGTTTTCTCAGCGGCACAAGAATCAGTGGCATCAGGTAGGGGCTGAGCGTCGGGATCACACCGATACGCAGTGGGCCCGCCAACGGGTCCTGGTGAGCGCGTGCCAGCTGCTGGATCACATCGGCCTGCTCCAGGATCAGCCGCGCGTGTGCCAGGATGGCTTCACCGGCAGGGGTGATCTCCACCGCGCGGTTGCTGCGTTCAAAAATGGTAACCCCCAGTTCATCCTCGAGCTTTTTGATCTGCCCGCTCAGGGTTGGCTGGCTGACAAAGCAACGCTGTGCCGCCTTGCCGAAGTGCCGGCTTTCCGCGACCGCGACAATGTATTTCAGGTCCCGCAGGTTCATGGCTTATTGATAGCTTCTGACGATAGATAAAATGGTAACAAACGGTTTCATGAATCGAAATAGGCGCACCGTTTCAGTCGGTAAAAAAGCATGTGGAGGACGAACAACAACAACCATGGGGAGCTGCAAGGCGGCACCTGCCGGACACCTGTCCTGTGCCCGGCAGGTACCCCCGGCTGCATGCGTGCGGCTACGATGTGTATCCGCGCTTCGCAGTAGCCGGGGGCAGGGTGGGGCTATACCGACTGGGTGCCGGCCGCTGATATGGTATCTGCCAGTGATGCATGGGCAGCCGCCAGGCGGGCCACCGGCACCCGCGGGCCCGAGCAGGAGACATAGCTCAGCCCAATCCCGTGGCAGAACCGGATTGAGTCGGGGTGTCCGCCGTGTTCACCACAGATACCCACCTTCATGTCCGGTCGTGTCTGGCGTCCCCACTCAACGGCCAGCTTCATCAGTTGACCGACACCCTTGATATCCAGCACCTCGAACGGGTTATCCTGCAGTATCCCGAGCTCGTTATACATTGGCAGGAACTTGTTCTCGGCGTCTTCACGCGAGAACGAAAAGGTTGCCTGGGTCAGGTCATTGGTGCCGAAAGAGAAGAACTCGGCTTCTTCGGCAAGGCTGCCGGCGCGCATGCAGGAACGTACAACCTCCATCATGGAACCGAACTTGAAATTCACCTTCACGCCATACTTGTCCTCGACCACCGAGCGCACGGCATCGACATAACTCTTGACCCGCTTCAGCTCCTGCGAGGTGCATACCTGCGGCACCATGATTTCCGGGTGGATGTCAAATCCCTCCTTGCTGCATTCAGCCGCGGCCTCGAGTATGGCGGTGATCTGCATGGAATAGATCTCCGGGAATGACAGTCCGAGACGCACACCGCGGTGACCCAGCATCGGGTTCACCTCGGAGAGGGCACGAACCTTTTTCAGCATGATTTCCTTTTTCTCAATGGCCTCCTCGACCAGCCGCGGATCAGTCAGGCACTCGACACTGGGCCGTTCCTGGCCTGTGTACATGAACTGCACGGCATCGGACAGGATAATCATGCCCGTTACGGTATCCTTCAGGTGACGCAGTTGATCCAGTTCTTCCACCAGCTGATTTTCTGACGGCAGGAACTCGTGGATGGGCGGATCCAGCAGGCGGATGGTTACCGGCCGTGGTGCCATGGCCTTGAAGATCCCCTTGAAGTCCTCGCGCTGCATCGGCAGCAGCTTCTCCAGCGCGATTTGCCGGTCCGCAATGGTCTCTGCAACGATCATTTCTATCACCACCGGCAGCCTTTCCGGATCGTTGAACATGCGTTCTGTACGACACAGGCCGATCCCCATGGCACCGTACTTGAGTGCACGTTCGGCATCATGTGGGGTATCGGCATTGGCCATGACCTTGAGGCGGGCGGACTCGTCGGCCCAACCCAGCAGGGTGGCCAGTTCAGATGAAAAGTCGGCCTCGATCATCGGTACTTCGCCCAGGTAGACGTCACCCGTGGTGCCATCAATCGTAATCAGTTCGCCCTCGCTGATGGTGTAGTCACCGACAAAGGCCTTGCGCATTTGCACATCAACCGTAATACCTTCGGCACCTGCTACACAGGGCTTGCCCATGCCGCGGGCCACCACTGCCGCATGTGAGGTCTTGCCGCCGCGCGCCGTCAGAATACCCTGTGAGGCAAAAAAGCCGTGGATGTCTTCTGGTTTGGTCTCCTCGCGAATCAGGATGACACGCTGCCCGCCGCGTCCCTGCTGTTCGGCACGATCGGCATCGAATACGGCGTGCCCAACTGCCGCACCGGGTGAAGCGGACAGACCGCGTGCTACCGGCGTGCTGCGGGCGGAGGGGTCCAGGCGCGGAAACAGCAGCTGTTCCAGCATATCGGGCTTGATGCGCAGCAAGGCCTGCCGCTTGTCGATCAGACCCTCTCGCATCATTTCCACCGAGGTACGTACCAGTGCCGTGGTATTCATCTTGCCATTGCGGGTCTGCAGGCAATAGAAGCGACCCTTCTCGATGGTGAACTCAAAATCCTGGACTTCCGAGTAATGGGCTTCCAGCCGCTCACGCAAGGTCTGCAGTTCTTGGTACATCTCCGGCATTTCATCCTGCATCATATCGATCGTCTTGGGTGTGCGGATACCGGCGACCACATCTTCGCCCTGTGCATTCACCAGGTATTCCCCGAACAGCCGGTTTTCACCGGTATCCGGGTAACGGGTGAAGCCTACCCCGGTGGCGCAATCATCACCGAGGTTGCCAAACACCATGGTGACGATGTTGACGGCAGTGCCGTTTGCCATCGCCGGAGTGATGTTGAACTCGCGCCGGTAGTCCACTGCGCGCTTGCCCATCCAGGAGTTGAATACCGCCTTGACGGCGATCTCCAGCTGTTCCATCGGATCATCCGGGAAGGGCGCTCCGGTCTCGCGTTCCACGACTTCAAGGAAACGGTCGGCAATTTCATGCAGGTCGCGGGCTGTGAGCGCAATGTCCTGCTTGGCACCTGCCTTCTCCTTGACCGACTCGAATTCAGCATCGAAGGCCTCGTCCGCCACACCCAGCGCGACCTTGCCGAACAGCTGAATGAAACGGCGATAGGCATCCCAGCCGAATCGTTCATTGCCGGTCTGTGCGATCAGACCCTTGAGGGTTTCGATGTTCAGCCCGAGATTGAGGATGGTATCCATCATGCCCGGCATGGACATGGCCGAGCCGGAGCGCACCGAAACCAGCAGTGGATTCTCACGGGCACCGAAGGTTTTGCCGGTTTTCTGCTCGAGTGCCCGCATTTCTGCACGGACTTCATCCATTACACCGGCAGGGAGTTCCTTATCGGCGTTCTCCAGGTAGTACAGGCAGGCCGCTGTTGAAATGACGAAGCCGGGCGGCACATTGATTCCGATTTGGGTCATTTCGCACAAGTTGGCACCCTTGCCGCCCAGTAACATCTTGTTGCTTCCATCGCCATCTTCGAATGCGAAGACGTACTTCTCCTTACTGTTCATGAAAAAATTCTCCTGGTAACGCAATAGTAATGGGGGCAAGCCACCGTTACGAGCTTGCCAACCCCGCCCACGGTCAAACTGGCGGTATTATAGGCCGACACGGCGATCCGATGTAAGGCGTTCTCAAACCTGCGCACGGGGCCGTTTGCAGCGGAGCCAGCGCCATGGCCGATGCAAAAATCGGGTGTTCCGCTCCGGCGATGTCGTGTAGGCTCGCTTCAAGGTAATGCGATAGTTCCGGCGGTTTATGACAAGCACGATCCAGAAAACTTCCCTGGACCCACGGCAGAGGCCTTCACCGGCCTGTGGCGCGGCTGTTGCCGCTCCTCGGACGCCCGTCAGATGAGCAGCGATGTTTTTTTGAAGGGGCAGGCCAATGTCTGAAACGGTTTCAGAACACGGCCGTGCACGGTTATTGAAGCTGGCCACAAGCGCCTCGGTGGCGACTGCCGGGTTGTTGATTGCCGTGAAGCTTGTGGCCTGGCTGCTGACTGGCTCGGTCAGTGTGCTGGCCTCACTGGTAGACTCGCTGATGGACGCAGCCGCCTCGTTGATCAACTTCTTTGCAGTGCGCTATGCACTGACACCGGCGGATGCCGAGCACAGGTTCGGTCATGGCAAGGCCGAGTCGCTGGCGGGGTTGGCACAGGCTGCCTTTATCGCTGGATCCGCCGTGTTCCTCATTATGCATGCTGTAGAGCGTTTGCTGTATCCGCACCCACTGGTGGAGATGCAGGTAGGCATCGCGGTCATGATCTTTGCAATTGTGGCTACCCTGGCCCTGCTGTCCTTCCAGCGTTATGTTGTCAGGCGCACAGGTTCCACGGCGATCCGTGCCGATTCCCTGCATTACATGACGGATGTGCTGACCAACCTCAGCATTATCGCCGCCCTGCTGCTGGTATCTTTCGGCTGGGAGTCAAGCGATTCGGTATTTGCTATTGGCATTGCTGTCTACATTCTCTACAGCGCCTGGCAGATAGCCAGCGATGCTTTTCATTTGTTGATGGACCGGGAATTGCCAGAGGAAGAAAGGCAGGGGATACTGCAGATTGCCCGGAACCATGCACATGTTCGTGGTGTGCATGATCTGCGCACCCGCCAGTCCGGTGCTGACAAGTTTGTGCAACTGCACCTTGAGCTCGATGAAGACCTGTCGCTCAAACAAGCACATGACATTGCTGATCAGGTCGTCGGGGAGATCTGCAAGATCTTCCCGAGCGCACACGTCATCGTCCACCAGGATCCTGTCAATAGGCAGCAGTATGCTGTCACGCCGGCACCTTGAAAAAATGCAGCTGGGTTGCCGCTGACCATGCGCTACGCAGCCTGCCGCTAGCGGCGATCACACATGCAAGTGAAATTTCTGCCACGAACCGTTGTCATCCTGGGCCTGGTCTCTTTTTTCAACGACGCGGCCAGCGAAATGATTACACCGTTGTTGCCGGTCTTTCTCACCGCCGCCCTGGGTGCCGGACCCGTTGTGGTGGGGTTGGTGGAGGGGGTTGCCGAGGCAACTGCCAGCGTGCTCAAGCTGGTCGCCGGCCGCCTGGATGACCGCGGCTGGAACTCCAAGGGACTGGTACTCAGTGGCTACGGCATTTCAAACACCGCACGTCCCCTGATTGGACTGGCTTTCGGCTGGTCCTGGGTGTTGCTGCTGCGTTTTCTCGATCGGGTCGGGAAGGGGCTGCGTACCTCGCCGCGAGATGCGATCATTGCCGCCAGCACAGACAGCCATCTGCGTGGCAGGGTGTTTGGTTTTCAGCGGGCACTGGATCATGCCGGTGCCGTTGTCGGTCCGTTGCTGGCCTTCGCGCTGCTGGGAGGTGGTGTCGAGATGCGGCAGCTGTTCCTGTTGTCTGTGGTGCCCGGGATCATGGTGATGCTGCTGTTGTGGTACGGTCTCCCGGCCACCCCCGCAAAACTTGCAACGGATCAGTCTTCCCTGTCACTGGGATGGGGTGGACTGGATCCACGTTTACGGGCACTGATCATGGCAGCAGGTGGACTTGCCCTGGCCACGACACCGGAGGTCTTTCTGGTGTTGTGGGCCCAGTCGCGTGGTCTGGAGATTGTCTGGGTACCGCTACTGTGGGCGGCAGCCAGTGCGGTCAAGGTCCTGGTAGCCGTGCCCGGGGGCTACTGGTCCGATCGTTTCGGGCGCTTGCCCGTGCTGGTCGCGGGGTGGGGCATGCGTATCCTGATCCTCATTAGCCTGGGCCTTGCCGGGAGCAGTGAACTGACTATCTGGGTCTTGTTTCTTGCCTATGCCGCCAGTCTGGCATTTACAGAAGGGGCGGAGCGTGCGCTCATCGGCGATTTTGCGCCCGTTGGTAAAAAAGCGACCGCCTTCGGGCTCTATCACATGACCTCGGGTCTGCTGGCCTTGCCCGGTGCCGTGTTGTTCGGCGCCTTGTGGCAATGGTTCGGCGAGGCGCCGGCCTTTTACACTGCTGCCAGTCTGACCGCGCTGTCAGTGACTCTCTTGCTAGGGATTGTTACCGCTACGACACGCAGTTAACGGCTGTCTGTGAAGGTCTCCGGCAATCATGCTACGGGCCGAGGTCGTAATAGAGGAACATCGTTATTAGACCAACCGCACCAATAACCAGGAAAGACAACAGTAGTTGCCTGAAAAGCGCCCGGTGCCCGAGGCCGAATACCAGCAACAGTTTCATAAAGGTGTTTGATAGTGCACCCAGCACCAGGTTGAAACTTGCCCAGTCGAGCGGTATCAGTCCGTTATGCTCCAGGCTGCTGAGGGAGAATGCGATGGCGTCAGCATCGGTCAGACCACTGACAATGGCCACCAGCGGCAGCCATTCATTTCCCAGGTAGAAGGTCGCAAGACGCGTGACCATCAGTATGGTGGCGAACACCAGGGCGAAATTGATTGCGGACTTGAGACTGAACGGGTTGTCAAAGCGTACCGCCACCGCGTCTGACGCCATGTCGCGGGACTTCATGTAGAGGTAAAAGGCGAGCAGCGCCCCGGTGAGGCCCATCACTCCGAGGGGGACCACGATGTTGTGCATCAGGGACTGGTTGACGAAGGCGATTTCAAGCACCAGCCGTGGGAACATCACGGAACTGGCAAGAATCACCGCCATTGCAAACAGGCGACTTGCCTCGGGGTGTTCCCTGCTGCGCCGTGCGAAGCTCAGTGTCGTAACCGTGCTGGAAACCAGACCACCGATGAGTCCGGTGAGACCGATACCTGCACTGCTGCCGATAATTTTGATCAGTACATAACCAATGAAGCTGACGAAGGAAACCAGTACCACGATGAGCCAGATCTTGTAGGGTTTCAGTGCTGACAGCATGACCTGCAGGAACTCTACATCCAGCGGTTGCCGCGCCTGTACGCCCGCTCGCAGTCCTGTGGCAGCCGGCTCCTTCAGAACAGCCTGGATCTCTTCGCCCTTCACTGCGCTAACCTCTGCCTGGCCCAGTTTTACGCGGTTCTGTGATACCAGCTCGAGCAGTTCGCCCACTTCAACGTCCCTGTTGGGGAGCAACTCCATCTGTACCCGTCCGCGCGCGGCATCTACCTTGGTCAGAGTGGCCACCGTAAAGCCCAGGTAGCTGTCGAGGGAGGTCCTCGGTAGCACCGGCAGTACAATGAACGTGATCGTCAGGAAAAGTACGACGGCACGCAGTTCGTGTGTCTGCACATTGGCACGAAAACGCTTGATCTGCGGCTTCGTAAACAGTACAGCCAGGGTGACGATGGAGAGTGCGATGGCGATCTCGCTGGAACCGTGCATGATCAATACGCCGAGAAAAAAGGTCAGCACAGCCGCGGCCTCGGTGGTGATGCCAGGCCCATGATCGCGATTCGCCCAGTAGCTGGACATGATCAGGACAATCAGGGCAAGCAGGCCACTGATGATCAGCCAGGGGTTGTTATACGCAGTGGAAAGGTGGCCGCACAGGGCGCCCAGTAGCGCGTAGAGTACGAAATCGCGAATGCCAAGCGTGACACTCTTGTCATCGCGCATCTCCCGTTCGAGGCCGATGAGAAAACCCAGTATCGCAGCCAACCCGAATTGCCAGAAAAGACTGATCAAACTTGCGCTGTTCATGATGGATAATCGCTCCACGATTTCATGCGTGTCCCGGTATCGGTGGGATGATCGCCGTTACTTGTTCGCCGGTATCGGCCAGGCAGCCAAATAAAGACTGCAGCAGGCTCACGGACTGCCTGTGGCTGGCGGCGTTTCATCGCCTGTCTTTGCAGGTTTCGCCGCGGCTTTTTTTACAGGCATCCACAGCCTGCCAGTTGAAAAGCACGCCCATCCCCACTTCAGCCAGTTAATCAATGCGAATGCCATCCACATCGACCAGGCAAGCATCAGGACCCGGTAAGCCAGTACCGGTACGGAAACCAGCCAGGCTTGCGGAATTTGGCTGGAGAGGCGGTCCTGGTACCAGTTCAGCTGCCAGCGTGTGGATCCATTGCCGGCGATCTGCATATCCGGATTGCCGAGCAGTCCATTGGATACAGCCCCAAACAGGGCAGAGACGGCAATCAGCGTCAGTATAACCAGCAGGATCTGCAAGGTATTAAAACGCAGTGGATTATCAAGCCCGGTGATCTGCCCGCGCCAGTAGAGAATAAAGATCCAGACGGCAATCAACAGTGCGGTAAACGGTGTCGCGGTACTGAGTCCGATACCCAGGAGTATCCATGAGTGGGTTTTCAGCGGCGTGCCTTTGATGCGGCCCAGCGCAATCGCGAGCAGCACGACGATGATCAGGACGCCCCAGAAGAGAATGGCTGGACCCTGGCGGATGCCACCCGCCAGTAATACCCAGCGGTCGTGACCGGGGGCAATCACCACGCGGGCATTGACGCTGGGGATACCGAGGTCGATCAACGGGCTGGCAAAGTGCCAGCCAATGCCACGTGCTTCTTTCCACTTGAGGAAGATGTCCTGGCTGCCGGGATGGAGTGGCAGGGTCACACGGTCCCCGTCCTGACGGATGGGCAGAGTGGCTGTATCGATGCTGACCGAGTCCAGTTGCGCGTCCTGTGGCAGGGTGATGGTGTGTTGCTGGCCCTGCGAACTGCGGAGTGTGAAGGCCAGTTCCGCAGCGGTGGCACGCTTGCCGGGGGTTAGTTTCAGCAGGCTGTGCTCGATGGTCAGGGTCTGGCCTGCAATGCCTTGCGGACGTGTGATGGTCAGGGTTACCTGTTCGCCGGGCCACGGGCGCCACTCGGGGTTCCACTGGCCACCGGCCTGCTGGTGGTAAATCACCGGGATGCCGCTGTAGCTGAGGTTCCAGATCGGTGTGACCTCCATGCTCCAGGTTTCTGACCATGGACGTGACTGCGGGGCGCTTAGCGTCAGGCTACCGGCCTGTTGCAGTGATGACAGCCAGCTCAGTGAGCGGTTCGCCTCGCTGAGGCTGACAATCACTTCATGGTTTTCCACCTTGATATTGTCAGTAACGACGGCCTCGCCATCGAGGAGTGGTATACGCAACAGTACCGGCAATGCGGTGCCGGATTCCAGCGTCACCGTGGTAACCACCTGCCAGTCCAGCCCCATGCGGATATGACGAGAGACGCGTGCAAATGCCGGGATCTCCGACTTGGTGTCAAACAGGTTGCCGGAAACTTCCGTCTGTTCGCGTGTGAACGTCAATGAACGGATGGAAGGTGACAGCCTGTCTGTGCCGTCGCTGGTCCAACCCTTGAGCGAGACCTCGACGTGGTGCGGCGACAACGGGAAGTCCAGTCGCAAGGAATGCAGATGGGAAATATTGCCCCGCAAGGTGATCTCGTGTACTCCTTTGTCGATGTTTATCCACAGGGCCTCGGCGTCGTCACGGAACAATCTGTTCGCCGGCTCGCCATCAATGCTCACACTGGATGGTGTCCAGTCGTTCAATGCTACCGGTAGCGGTATGGCAAGGTCCTCCGCCGCGTGCGCCTGCAGCACAAAGATTGCCTGTTCCGGATCAAGTCGTATCGACATTTGTGCAATTTCACCACAATGCGGCAGGCATTGCGGAGGCTCCAGCAGGCGTTGCTGCAGTTCTTGCAGCAGCTTCTGTGGCGGGTAGGCTGCATGGGTGTCCACAGGAACAGAGAGGGAACCAGAGGCAATGACCAGAAGCAGTGCCGGTACGGTCATTTGACGGGTATTGGTCAGCAGTTCCAACATAGGCTGTCGGATCAACCTCCAGGCCAGTAATATCACAATGAATACACGGAACAGGTTAAGTAGCAGGTTGATCGTAGGGTTGATGAGATAGACAGACAGTTGCTGGTCACTTTTCACCGGGCCATTCCACGTCACCGGGTACTTGTGCCAGGTCCATTCGGGCAGTCCGGGTCCCGTTTGCAGTTTCGCGTTCGGGTCCTGTACCAGCTTGTCCAGTCTGACCGGTGCTTCCGACTTGTACCGGGTAGACGGGGGAGCAAGGGCGCTGTAGCTTTCCTCTGCGAGATCCGATAGTACGCCTCGTCCAGGTGCCTTTTTTTCAGTTGCTGCCGCTACCTGCGGTTGTGTCACCTGTGCCCCCATTGATTGCCAGGCGTATTCCAGTTGCGGGTAGATACCATTGCGCACCTGCTCGACCAGGAAGGGTAATGCCAGCAGCACCAGCGCAATCGAGGACAGGACCAGGTAGTTGCGTGCCAGAGGATAGGCCCGAGTATTGCGAAGCGCCTGCATGATGGACAGGGCTGCAATCAGGTTCAGCCAGATATAGGCGGGGGCACCGGGTTCATGCCAGAGTGCAATGAAACCAACCAGGCCAATAAGTCCCCAGCGCTTGCCATGGATCCTGGACAGCGCAATGGTGGTGATCAATACGATGAAAAAGTCGAGTAACGTCCAGCGGCTTAGCCAGGTGGTCGGGGAGTGGTCGGCGCCGCTGATGGCGAGTACCCGGTAGCCGGGCGGTACATTGATGCTGGCAGAGACGCTGTTGAAATCATGGGCCCAGCCGGTAGCGGAGAGCTGCTTCACGGAGGCCTCGATGCGGCTGTCGGCAGCCAGATTGAGCGTACCCTGACGAACCTCGATTCCGACAGCACCGCTTTCCGAGCGTGTGATCAGTTGTGGTTTCCCATCTAGGGTGACCTGTCCCGGCAGCAGTTCGTCACCGGCGTTGATGCGCCAGCCGCGTGCCATGGTGCCACTGATTCGGTCGCTGACGGTATACCCCTTGCCAGTGAAATCCAGCCACAACACGCGTTTCAGAGTCAGCTGATCGGGTTCGGGTTGCGGGTCGCCACGCCGGATTTGTTCGAAGACCATGGATTCACCTGCTTTCATCCGGTAGGCGGGGAGGTTTTTCCATTCCTCGGGCAGGGCGCTTTGGCTGGCGTCGATGCTGGCCGGTTTCTCGACCTTCAGCATGCGCAGGTTGGGTTGCGCTTCGAATACCCATAATTCGGAGGATGGCCACGGTTGCGGAAAGGCTTCCAGTTCAAGCGACAGGACTTCACGGTTCAGACGGCCACTGATTTCGATTTCCCAGCGACCTGGCCGCAACTTCAACAGTAGCCGACCATTGCTCTCGAGCCGAACTGGCAGGCGACTGTTGACGGCTACCGGTTCGAAGTCGTCGGGCAAGGCCCCAGTGAGACTGATTTCACGTGGCTCCCCGGATACCTCGAGCTCAATGCGGGTGGTTAGCTGGAGTGGAACGGTGTCTGTGATCTTCCTGAAGACCTTGAGTTCTGTGCGCCGGGTAGTTGCAGAGTCCGGCTTGTTGTCACTCAGCCACAACTGACCTTTGCGGATATCCGGATGGGCAACACTTTTTTCATCCAGTTGCAATGTGACCAGACCGGATTCGGCAGGGACGAACAGCGAGGCAGGTAGTTGTCTCCACTCGAACCTGCCCTTGATGGTGTGAAGGCCCTCACCAAGGGTAATGGCAGGGCGGCCGTTGTGGCCGAAGACTACCGCAGGTGCGTCATTGGTGCTGACATCGAGCGGCCAGTGCTCCATGTCACCCGGCAGGTAGACGATCGATTCGCGGTAGATGAACCATCGTTGGGAGAAGGTACCGCTGTCACTGTTCAGTTGAAGTTCCAGGCGACTGGGATAGCTGCAGCGCCTGGTGGTTGCGTTGTAATCAATCGGGCAGCCGTAGTCCTTGATATCCTCGAGCACCCATTCGGACCAGGTGTCGAGGTCGGCCGGTGTTGCGTCAGCAGCAGTGACGACGGGTACCGCTATGACCCATTGCAGAAGCACGAACATCAGGAACCGGAGTGCCCTGCAAATCTCTGAAAGGTTCATGTGGTATGACAATCGATTCTCCCAGAGGCAGTTATATGCAGTGTTTACTATTCTGCTGGATGCTCATTCAATAGGCAGGTGCATGTCAACAAATAGCGTCTGCCTTTTGTCCGCGAAGAGGACAGGTGAGGCTCTGTTGCTGGTAATGAAATCCTGTTTCTGTAGCAGAAAAAAGCCGGGCGAGAGGCCCGGCTTGATCAGTAACTCCTGCTGGCAGGGTGAGTTAAAAATGGTTCCCTCCATTTGCCCTTGAGGTGGCCAGACGTCGGCGCAGAATGCCAAATCCGGGCGCAAGCAGCAGCAACAGCCAGATCGGGTCCATAGCGGCTGACGCTGTATTGCGGATGGTACAACCGCCACCGCCAAAGTCGAACAGGTCGTCATCCTTACTTCCGCCGCCCGATACTTGCGTGGTGGTCGTGGTTGCGGCCGTCGTCGAGGTGCTTGCGGCCGTTGTCGTCGTGGTGGTTGTGCCTCCACCGCCTTGTGTCGTGGTGGTCGTTGCCGGTGCTGTTGTCGTGGTGGTTGCCGGTGCCGTTGTCGTGGTGGTTGCCGGTGCCGTTGTCGTGGTGGTTGCCGGTGCCGTTGTCGTGGTGGTTGCCGGTGCTGTTGTCGTGGTGGTTGCCGGTGCTGTTGTCGTGGTGGTTGCCGGTGCCGTTGTCGTGGTGGTTGCCGGCGCCGTTGTCGTGGTGGTTGCCGCGGTGGTCGTAGTCGATGTAGTCGTAGTCGTAGTCGTTGTTGTGGTCGTTATCGTCTGACAGATGGAATCGCAGGTCGCTGTACCCGGTGGCTCACATTCTTCGTTGAATCCAACCCCATTGGGACTCTGCAGAATGTTATCCCCACAGATTGTAAACATGCAGGGACCATTACCTCCAGCAGGATCCGTGTTGTTGTTACAGAGACTGGTTGCGGCTTCACCAGTATCACACTCTTCGTCACCCTCAACAACGCCATCACCGCAGACCGGCCCTGCAAAGGAATGAAATGAGAGTCCAGCGAATAGAAACAGGGTGAACAGCAGAGACAGATTCTTGCACTTCCACATGGTAGCGGCTCCTCAGGGGTTATTATTCGGGTATTGCAGGCTGACTTGTTGATTATTTGACCATCTGCAATTTTGTTCCTCTATGCCAAGAATGTCAATTTGGCAGCAGTAAAAACAGGGGGTCCGACTGAATCGGGGTAACGGCTGGCCTTCGTACAGAAGGTGGCCGGAGGATCTGTTGAGGAAGCTGCTGCTGGTCATGCTAATGCATAAAAAAGCCCGGCACAGGCCGGGCTTCAGTTAT
>JAJDNX010000023.1 GCA_022340485.1 Gammaproteobacteria bacterium
CAACCGGGGTAGTGGCGACATTCTCCACGGTCATGCCCTGTGGTGCGGTGACGGGGCTGGGTTCAGTTGTTGCAGCAGGTGCCTCGATGTCATTGCTTTCCTGGGTTGCCACAAGGGCGCTACTGTCGTTGTCTTCGGGCCAGAAATAGTAGCCTGCTAGCAGCGCGACGAAGAGGAGGACCGCGGCCGCGGCTGGCAGGTAGCCAGCTGGTCGTTTGGCAGGCGTTTGTGTTGGGGGAGGGCTCGGCAGGGTGGTGGCTTCTGCCTGCTCCGCGGGAGGCATGGCTACTACGGAAACCTCTTCCGTTTCTGCAAACGCGGTTGCGGGTGCCACGTTGCTGTCCGCTATTGTGCCAGCGAGATCACCCGCATTATCCAGAACGGGTTGCGCTGCTGGCAGGGAGGCTTCTGCCTGCCCAGTGAATTCTTCAAATGGTTCCTCCGCCGAGAATTCACTCAGGGCGTCATCGTCGAAGGGCATTTCAGCCGCGATTTTCATCAGGCTGTCATCATCGATACGATTTTCTGTCGCCTGTTTCCTGGTCCTCTCAAGGACCGCCTGTCCTTTTTCGGCTTGGCTGGCCTTGACCGCCTTGAGTGCATTGGCGGCCTGTGCAGCCATCCAGGAGAGTGATTTGCTGTCCTCTGTTGTACCGTTAGCGGGTGCCGTGTTTGCCTGCGTGGGTTCAGGAATAGTTCGCTCTTGTGCGACGGTAGCCTTCTTGCTGGTGCCAGAACTTTTTGAGGATTTAGCTGTAACCCTCTTTTTTGACACGGATTTTTTTCCGGGGGCCTTTTTTGTTGTCGCCTTCTTTCTGGCACCTGTGCTACTGCCCTGGCTCTTGCGGGCACTGGTTTTGGCAACTTTTTTGCTGTTACGCTTGCGGCTCTTTGCTGGAGATGTCTGTGTTGCCTTATCGGGCGTTGTGCTGCTCATAGTTATCCGGGGTGGATCCGTTGAATGTAATTTAAGGCGCCATCATTCCCAAAATGGTCTGCAGATTCAACCTGCATGATTATGAGAGTATTCATGGTATCGGTTGTTGATTTATACACGTGTCAGAATAGTATTTATAAGCTGGGTGCATGACGCGTTACCCTCGCTGTTGGAAAGAAGTCATATTATGTGGAATTAATCCCCCCTTTAAATACTACATGTAGTGGGGCCATGGCGGTTAAAAAAACACCTTGACTAGTAAGGTTATATAGAGATACTACCACCTTAGTCAACTCAAAAAATTTTGTGAATTTCAAGTCCGAATTAAATAAAATGTTTAATAAAATAATAATTTGAATACATAAGGAGAATGGTATGGGTCATATTGAATTAAATCACGTCCATAATCCTAGATATTTTAAACAATTGGATATTGATTTTGATCATGAGAGTGGAATTTTATGGTTATACATGAAGCCACAAGGTAGAGGTTGTTTTACAACAGGCCTTCTAAGGGAGTTAAAAAGATATCAACAAGGACTATTAAAGTGGGAAGGTAAATACCTTAAAAATAGAGAACTCTATCCTGTAAAATATGAAGTACTTGCATCTGGTCGTGATGGTATTTTTAATTATGGTGGTGACTTGGAGCTATTTTTACATGCGATAGTTGAAGGAGATAGCGAGTCACTCTTGCGGTATGGGATTGCATGTATAGATGTTGTATATCCTAATGCTATTAACTATAACCTTCCAATGACAACCATATCTCTTGTCTCTGGAGATGCACTTGGTGGAGGTCTTGAAGCAGCACTGTCAAGCAGTATTGTAATAGCTGAGCATGGTGTTCAAATGGGGTTTCCCGAAATCATGTTTGGCCTTTTCCCTGGAATGGGTGCATATCAGTTATTAACACGACGTGTATCACGATCCTTGGCAAAAAATATAATTACTAGCGGACAGGTCTATACAGCAGATGAATTCTACGATATGGGACTGGTGGATGTGTTAGTAAAAAAAGGTGAGGGCTTAAGTGCTGTTAGCGCATTTATAAAGAAACACAGTCGTCATCAGAACAGCTTTTGCGCAATTGATAAAGTTGTCGCACTTGAAAATCCACTTACATATGATGATCTCTATAGTGTTGTAGAAATGTGGGTTGAAACAGCTATGAATTTAACACGGAAAGAACTACGCATAATGGAAAGACTTGCAAAGGCTCAAGTTCAAAGAAGTTCACAGAATGAAAGCTTAGCAGATAATTTGCGAGATAAGCATGCAATTTAAAGACTATTAGATGTAGTAGTTAGATGTAGTCCTCTGACAATTTGCTGCTTGTATTTTCATGAATCATGGTTTTTTCTTGAATATGTACAAGAAGCGATTCCTCAGTTCTTCTGAAGTCC
This sequence comes from Gammaproteobacteria bacterium, assembly GCA_022340485.1. Classification (GTDB taxonomy): domain Bacteria; phylum Pseudomonadota; class Gammaproteobacteria; order UBA9214; family UBA9214; genus UBA9214. The sequence continues at coordinate 2,344 of JAJDNX010000023.1, forward strand.
CGGTATATTTTCTGTAGTATTTCTAGATAGCTATGCTCATTAGTTTTGTGGTCTAATGCTATTTTGCATAGATTTTGTATTTTTAAAGCGCCGATACTCCCAGCACTTCCTTTTAAAGCATGTGCATGTTCGAGGAAACTTTGAAAATTATTCTCAGAAAGTGACTTTTCCATTGCTCTTAATAGCGATTTTGTGTCCGAAATAAATCCATCAATAAGGGTGCATAAAAATTCACTATCATTCGAGAGCGAGGATAATTCGTTGATCACATTAATATCAATAATTTCATCTTTGACATTCTTGTCATTATTATCAATTTTAGATGTATGTCCTTCTCCATCCTCAACGTTGTTTTCATCAGTTTGCTTTGTTAGGGAGTGAATTGTTGCCAGTAGCTTTTTGGCTTCAATAGGTTTTGTGAGATAGGAATCGATTTTGGCTTCTTCGCATTCCCTCAATGCTTCGGTTGTGGCATTGGCTGTGAGAATTATCACGGGGAGTGTTTTCAGTCCTATTCGTGTAAATCTGTAAATCTTTGTAGCCTCAATGCCGCCCATAATGGGCATTTGCATATCCATAATAATTATGTCGAATTCGCTATCTCCAGAAGTATCTAATATATCGAGTGCTTCTTGACCATCATTAACTATTGTAGGATGGTGCCCAGCACGTTCAAGTATTTTCGATATCACAATTTGATTTGTTTTATTGTCTTCGGCAATGAGTATTCTCAGGGGTCTATAATTGTCATAGTGTGATGTGTGTTGATCGAAAATATTGTAAATATTGTTACTTTCCCAGTTATAACCGATTGCATGTATAGCATTAAAAAGAGCAGACTTATCAAGTGGTTTTTCTAATATGGTTGCGTATCCTTGCTCATAATAATGCTCAAGCGTTTCTGCATCGGAAAGGCTTTTAACTAGTATTATCGGGATATCTGTCGTCCTTGAGTCTGAATGAATATGTAATGGAAAACTATCAACATTATTATAGTTGTCACTATCAATGACTATTACAGTGTTGAAAGGATTACCTGTAGGCGTGCTGTCAACAAGTACTGGTAAGGAGTCTTTGATGCTACTGATGATTTTATAACTAACATTCCACCTATCCAGTAGCTTAGAAAGCTGTTCGCATTCACTATCACATACTATTAGTGAATTCATGCTGCCAAAGTTGCTACTTTCTTCGATACTCGTATCTACTGGCTGTTTTCCAAAAGGTAGTTGGATCCAGAAAGTGCTACCTACGTCGACAACACTGTGTACACCTATCTCCCCATTCATTAATTGAACTATTTGTTTGGAAATGGTTGTGCCAAGCCCAGTCCCGCCAAATTTTCGTGTAGTAGAACTATCTGCTTGTGTAAAACTCTCAAACACAGTTTGTTGTGTTTCAAGAGGTATACCTATGCCTGTGTCAATTACCTCGAACCTAATGGTTACATTGTCAAGTGTTTCATGGAGAGTATTAACCCGCAGCTCAACTTTTCCTCTGGCTGTGAACTTGATTGCATTACCCAATAGGTTAATAAATACCTGCCTAAGATGGTGGGGGTCACCAATAAGTCTGTATGGTGTGGAGGGCGATATGTGTGAAGAGAGAATAAGATTCTTTGTCTCAGCCTGAACGCGCAACATGGATATTGTATTGTTTATGAGGCTATGTAAGTCAAATTCTGTATTCTCAATAGAAAACTTTCCTGCTTCAATTTTGGATATATCAAGAATATCTTCAATCAGTGCTAAAAGTGTCTTCGCAGATGTCTGTAATGTTGTGGCAAGTTCTAATTGGTCTTTACTTAGATTAGTGCCCATGAGTAAGTCGCTCATTCCAATTACTCCATTCAAAGGAGTTCTTATTTCATGACTCATGTTTGCAAGGAACTGGCTTTTCGACTTATTAGCTTCTTCTGCTGAGGCTTTTGCTTTTGTTAGCTTGTTTAGTAACGAAGAAAAAAAGACAGGCAGAACAATTAGACCTATTAATAATCCTATACCAGCGGTTCTCTGTTCAATCCAGTAATCAGTATTTAGTAATACAACAGTAAAGCAAGTGCCACCGATTATTGTTCCAGCAAGGAGATATAGCTGGCCAAAGCGCATGCCAAATCCAACCATTACCCATGAGTAAATGGCAAAGAAAACTGTAGCAGCATCCTGGCCAAAGTGAAGTCCAAAAGATAGAACAATCAAGTCCATGCACAGCGTGTAGAATCGCCTTATATGTGACTTGCCAGGGATAAATTTGAAGGAGAATAGAACAAGAATTGAACTTACTTCATATAACCCAACCATGATTACAACTGGTTGCGATAATATGTCAGTTATCCCGATTAAATAATAGTGCGTAATAAAATATGATAATACGATTCCTACTATAGCAACTCTAAGTATCGATTGTTCACGCTCGCCAGCGGATTCACGTTTAAGCTCTACCAGTATGTTATCTGGTAAGCTTTTCCACGGATCGAGGAGATGGGTATCTGAAATTTGAATCATTATTTTGCATCGACCAACGGTAGATCCGGCAGCATGCCCTGTATCTTGGTCACAAGATCCAGCTGTTCCTTGAATGCAGCAAGACAATCCGGGTCGAAGTGCGTGCCACTGTGGCTTTCCATGTAATCGATTGCGGCATCAGTTGACCAGGCATTTTTATAGGGGCGTTCAGAAACCAGTGCATCGTATACATCAGCAACAGTAACAATACGTGCCTCTAGGGGTATTTGATCGTACTTTTTGCCATAGGGGTAACCTGTGCCGTCAAACTTCTCATGATGGCAAAGTGCGATCACACTACCCATCTGCAGGAATTTCGAGGGGCTGTCTTTCAGAATGTCATAGCCAATAATCGTGTGGCGTTTCATGATTTCGAATTCATCGGCGGTCAGCTTTCCTGGTTTTAACAGGATGTCGTCTCTGATGCCGATTTTTCCTATGTCGTGCATAGGTGCCGCCATTTCGATTACATCGGCATCATCATTTGAGAAGCCGAGGTACTCCGCGATAACGCGCGAATATTTCGCCATGCGTATTACGTGATTGCCGGTCTCTTCGTCGCGATACTCTCCGGCACGAGCCAGCCTCAGCAAGGTCTCGCGCTCACGCAGACGGATTTCACTGGTCGCTTCTGATACGCGACGTTCAAGCCAGCGCGACCGATCACTGATAATCTTGTACTGTTGATATTGAATCAGCAGATTGTTGCAGCGTGCACGGCATTCGTGATGGTCAACCGGTTTCATCAAAAAATCCGTTGCACCTGCTTCCAGTGCTTCATAACGGACAGAGCGGTCTTCGATGGAGGTCACCATAATCACGGGAACATGTGAAGATGATGTATGGGAACGAAATCGCTTGATGAATTCAATGCCATTTAATTCCGGCATTTTATAATCCACCAGTACCAGGTCAGTGGGGTTCCCTGAAGTCCATTGCAGTGCTTCCAGTGGATTTGCGAATGCCTTTACAGTGGTGTTTTCGCCGATGGTACTTACCAGTTGTTGCAGGATATGCCGGCTGGTTAACTGGTCGTCAATAATTAGTATGGTTGCCATATGCTCTCTCGGTGCGCGCCCTTTCTTTCAGTGTCGATCGATTGCTGCTTTCCTTGAACTCGTTGCTTGCAAACAGAACTGCGTCACTAAAAATGTGTAACTACATGATTAGCAAGGAGATAAAATTCGTCCTAGCTCTACTTAAGATTTAACGGCCGAGGAGAAAAAAACCTGAGTAATCAAGCGCATGCAAAAACTGCCTGAATACTCTGGCTTCAATGCGTGAATGAAATAACCCAGCAGGGCTGGCACGTGAGGACTAAAGGGGGGGCAATTGCCTTGCGGCAACTGGCGTTGTCAGTACAATATCGCCAACGTCAAGTCCGGGGAGGGTAAAGTGGAAGCTGAAAATGGAAATGAAAAGAAAGCGCCTTCCTTTTTCAGCGTGCTTGGTAGCGTGCTGGCGAGTATGTTCGGTGTGCAGAGTAACCGCAAGCGCGAACAGGACTTTACCCACGGGAAGCCATCGCAGTACATAATTATTGGTCTGCTTATGACGGGAGTGTTTATTCTGACCATATGGGGTCTGGTCAGTCTTGTAATGAAGCTGTCAGGTGTTTAACTCACAAGGACTGGATTTTCTGCTGCTGTTCCAGCAGGTTGCTAATGGCATTCCCGAGTTCTGATGCCTTTGCCTGTTCTTTTTCCACGACTGCTGCTGGTGCCTTGTCGACAAAGCTCGAATTGGACAGTTTATTCTTGCAGCGCTCCAGCTCGCTAATTTTCCTTTCAAGCTCTTTTGCAAGCCGGCTTGCCTCGGCCTGCTTGTCAATTAGTCCGGCGAGCGGGATGAATATCTTCATATCATCAACCAACGCGGTGGAAGATTCGGGAGCTTCCTCGTTGTCGTTGAGCCAGGTAACGCTTTCGATGCGGCCGACACTAATAATGTAGTGCAGGTTGTTACTGAGCCGGTCCTTGTCGATTGATGCACCACCCTGTAGCAGTACCGGGAGCATTTTCCTCGGATCGATGTTCATGCCGCTGCGGATTTTGCGGACACCGATTATAAACTTCTTGACCCACTCAACTTCGCTGATGGCTTCATGGTCTATCGCGTCAGGATCGGAAACGGGGTAGGGCTGACGCATAATTGTGTCACCCTCAATACCCGCCAGAGGGGCCATGCGCTGCCAGATTTCCTCACTGATGTAGGGAGTGAATGGATGAATCAGTCGCAACACCTTCTCCATAACCCGTACCAGGGTTCTGCGCGTCCCACGCAGGGCGGCTTCTGTGCTTGCCGCATTGGTAAGTACAGGTTTTGATAACTCCAGATACCAGTCGCAATATTCATCCCATATAAAGGTATAGATCGCCTGCGCAGCCAGGTCGAAGCGATACTTTTCAATGCCGCTGGTGACTTCAATTGCTGTTTTTTGCAGTTGCGAGATAATCCATCGATCAGCTGCGCTCAGCAGGACCTCGCTGCCGTCCTGACCGCAATCCTTACCCTCGGTGTTCATCAGCACATATCGGGCCGCGTTCCACAACTTGTTGCAGAAATTCCGGTAGCCCTCGATACGGCCAAGGTCAAAGTTTATATCACGACCGGTAGATGCGAGTGCCGTAAAGGTGAAGCGCAAGGCATCGGTGCCAAACGCCGGGATGCCATTGGGGAAGTCCTTGCGGGTGACTTTCTCGATCTTGTCAGCCATTTGCGGCTGCATCAGTCCGGCGCGTCGCTTGGCAACCAGCGATTCCAGTTCGATGCCGTCAATCAGGTCAATCGGATCCAGTACATTACCCTTGGACTTGGACATTTTCTGTCCGTGTGCATCACGTACCAGTCCATGAATGTAAACTTCCCGGAAAGGGACCGCATCCATGAACTTGAGTCCCATCATGATCATGCGGGCCACCCAGAAAAAGATGATATCGAAACCTGTTACCAGCACGCTTGTCGGGTAAAAGGTCTTCAGCGCCTCTGTCTTGTCGGGCCATCCAAGGGTACTGAACGGCCACAGTGCAGATGAGAACCAGGTATCGAGAACATCCTCATCCTGTCGCAGCTCGTGTTCGTCGACCAGCCCGTACTTGTCACGTGCATCCTTTTCAGAGTGGCCGACATAAATATTCCCGGCATCGTCATACCATGCCGGGATACGGTGCCCCCACCAGATCTGTCGCGAAATGCACCAGTCCTGGATGTTTCTCATCCATTCGAAGTAGGTGTTTTTCCAGTTGTCCGGTACAAACCGTATGTCCCCGTTTTCTACGGCTTTGACGGCAGGATCCGCGAGCGGTGCGATTTTTACAAACCATTGGTCAGTAAGGTACGGCTCGACCACGGCACCTGAACGATCGCCACGCGGCACCATGAGTTTGTGGTCTTCAATCTTCTCCAGCAGGCCAAGCTTTTCGAGATCCTCCAGGATACGCTTGCGGGCAACAAAACGGTCCATGCCACGATAGTTGCTGGACACCTCGTCGTTGATGCAGGCATCAATGGTAAAAATATTGATCATGGGTAAATCATGACGTTTGCCCATTTCGTAGTCGTTGAAATCATGTGCCGGCGTGATTTTTACACAGCCAGTACCGAATTCCTGATCGACATAATCATCGGCAATCACGGGAATTACACGGTCGGTTAGTGGCAGACGAATACTCTTACCAATCAACGCCTGGTACCGTTCGTCATCAGGGTGCACGGCCACAGCGCTGTCACCAAGCATGGTTTCCGGTCGTGTCGTTGCAACTACCACATGACCGGATCCATCAGCGAGCGGGTAGCGCATGTGCCATAAATGGCCCGATTCCTCCTCCGAAACGACCTCAAGATCGGAGACTGCCGTATGCAACACCGGATCCCAGTTGACCAGCCGCTTGCCGCGGTAGATCAGGCCTTCTTCATAGAGTTTGACAAAGGTCTCGTTGACGGCTCGTGACAATCCTTCATCCATGGTGAAGCGTTCCCGGCTCCAGTCCACCGAAGAGCCCATGCGTCGTAACTGACGGGTGATGGTGCCACCGGATTCATGTTTCCAGTTCCAGATGCGCTCAATGAATTTCTTCCGGCCGATGTCGTGGCGGGTCAGGTTTTCGTTATTGAGTTGCCGTTCAACCACCATCTGGGTGGCGATGCCGGCGTGATCAGTACCCGGTTGCCAAAGCGTATTGTCTCCACGCATGCGATGGTAGCGAGTCAGTGCATCCATCAGTGTGTCCTGAAAGGCGTGCCCCATGTGCAGGCTGCCCGTCACGTTCGGTGGCGGGATCATGATGCAGTAGGGCTTGCCTTCACCGGCCGGGGCAAAATAACCCGAGCGCTCCCAGGTTTCGTACCAGCGTTGTTCTATGGTGTGTGGATCGTAGGTTTTGTCCATCGGGGGTCAGGCTCTGTTATCAAGACCGGTATCTGGCCAGGGCGGGAGATTATACCTGAAGGCATGTATTTTGACCTGAACTGTTCCCGGTAAGGGTAACTAGCGGGCTGATGGACAGGCCCCAGGTGTGTGTGACATGGCCGTAGGTCGTGAAAAGTCGCAGTTTACGCCTTCAAAATGTGCACTTCGCACCTGATTTCAGTGCACTATCGTGTCCCGGGAGGCAATTTTCAACAGCCTGCTATTCCTGCACTGCACGGGCAAGTAGTTCCGGGAGGTCTGCCTCGAGCTGTTTGCGAACGGCTTCGCAAGAGGCAGCATTGCTGTCATCAAACGCCACGGTAATTGCCTCTTCAAGTGTCGGTCTCAGCGCCAGTTCCAGCTGCTGGCGGACTGAACGTGTCAGCTCCGCGGCGATTACATCCAGTTGCTTTTTGAAGGCATTGCTGTTCAATAGCAACCTGGCGAGTTCCTCGACAGATACATCATTACTACCGGGTTTTCGCGATTCTGCGTCAGCATTGGGTGTGGCATCATCGGCTACCAGATCCGTCAGGATGGGTATGCCATCAGGATCCAGCAGCAGGTCTTCGTTTGTCTTTGTCATAGCTTGTGTGTCTTCAATGTGTAACCACGGTCCTTGTAAAAACGATAGCGGTCTCGTGCACTTTGCCGTTGTGCATCATCGCCACCAACCAGCTCGGCGACACGATTAAAGCGGCTGAAGAAGGCAGGTATATCATCCGCAAGGTTGACCAGGACATCATTGGGGGTATCCGGCTCGATGGCATGCCCCAGCAGTATCGGTTGATCGCCTGCTGCTCCGGGATGGTAGCATTCGTGTGGCAGAAAGCTTCCGTCCCGGAATGTCCACAACAGCTCATCCAGCTGTTTAAGTTGCTGCTCAGATGCTGTGTTGATGTAAACCCGGTGTCCCTGTTTATAGGCTTTCTCTGTCAGCTTGCAGGTGAATTGCTGCCGGGCATCCACCCGACTGTCCTGTAATATATAAAAGTCTACCCGCGTCATCAGCTGGCACTGCGATCTAGCAGGAACTGCGTCAGTAACGATACCGGTCTTCCTGTGGCACCTTTTTCATCGCCACCCTTCCAGGCTACCCCCGCGATATCGAGGTGCGCCCAGCGGAATTTTTCCGTGAAGCGGGCGAGGAAGCAGGCGGCTGTGATCGTGCCGGCCTCGCGTCCACCGATGTTAGCCATGTCGGCAAAATTACTCTTCAACTGCTGCTGGTAGTCTTCCCACAGGGGCAAGTGCCAGGCGCGATCGCCAGCGGCTTCACCGGCCTCCAGTAATTCATCTGCCAGCTTGTCATCATTACTCAGCAGGCCAGCTGCATGGCTTCCCAGTGCGATCACACAGGCACCGGTGAGGGTGGCGATATCGATTACTACCGCCGGCTTGAATCTCTCGCAATAAGTAAGGGCATCGCACAGAATCAGGCGGCCCTCTGCGTCGGTGTTGAGGATCTCTATGGTCTGTCCCGACATGCTGGTGACGATATCGCCAGGCTTGCTGGCATTGCCATCCGGGAGGTTCTCGGTGGTTGGAATGATGCCCACTACATTAAGGGGAATTTTCATGGCGATGCAGGCCTTGAGCGTGCCCAGCACGCTGGCTGCACCACACATGTCATATTTCATCTCATCCATGGCGGCACCCGGCTTGATAGAAATACCACCGGAATCAAATGTCACGCCTTTGCCTACCAGGATAAAAGGCTTTTCACCGGTCTTGCCGCCGTTATATTTCAGGGTGATCAGCTTGGCAGGCTGGCGGCTGCCACGGGCCACCGACAGTAATGACCCCATGCCCAGCTTCTCCATGCTGGCCTCGTCCATGACGCTGACCTTGAGTTTATCGCTGCTTCTGCCCAGTTCGCGAGCCGCTTTTGCCAGGTAGCTAGGGGTGCAGATGTTACCGGGCAGGTCACCCAGTGTGCGTGCCAGTTCAACACCTCTGGCAATGGCTTCACCATCGACCAGTGCCTTGCGGGCTGAAGCCATGTCCTGGGCATCTACAGCGACAGTCAGTCGGCGTATCGGTTGTACCGGGTTGTCCTTCTTGCTCTTGAGCGCGTCCGGTGTATAGGCGGCACTGCACGCGCCTTCTACCAGGGTGCGCACCTTCTGGTAGATTGTTCGCTCGGGGACCTCCAGTACGGCCAGGTAACTGACCGCATCGCTAGCGCCCGATGCATTGACGGCCTGCGCCGCACAAAGGACGGCTTGCTGGTAGCCGCGGCTGTTGAATTTATCGGCCTTGCCACAACCTACAAGCAGAACTCGGTCGCATTTTGCACCAGCCGGGTGGTGCAGTATCAACGTTTGCCCGCTGCTGCCATCCATGTCGCCATTCTTCAATATTTTTTTGAGCATGCCGTCCGTGGCTTGATCGAATTGTGCGGCGGCAGAAGACAGGATGCGGCGCTCATAGACACCAAGAATGACACAGCCAGTCTTTATGTTCGCGGGTGTTTCAGTTGTGACGTTGAATTTCATGCATTGCCCTCGAATGGTACGTGTTGTGATTGCAGATAACGGCATATGTGTATACGGTAGCCGCATTCACCCGGCCCCGATCCGGGCAGGAAAACAATGGGTGGAGTGTACTGGAAGCAGACATTATTTTCATGCTTCAGCAAGGCTCAATTAATGTTACGCATCTTTGACAGGTATTTGCTGCAAGAAGTGATCTACGGCTGGCTGGCCGTGACCATGGTTTTGTGTTTGATCCTTGTCAGTAACCGCCTGGTGCTGTTTCTCGCGGACGCAGCCTCCGGTGATATTGCCGCCAATGTTATCTTCAAGCTGCTGGGTCTGAAAATGGTGTGGTACATGGTGCATATCGTGCCCTTTGCGCTGGCACTGGGTGTGGTGCTTGGACTGGGGCGCCTGTACCGTGACAATGAAATGACTGTCATGTCAGCCTGTGGTGTCGGTGTCTGGCGCATTTACAAACCGTTGCTTGGCTTCGGGCTGGTGGTGGCTGCGCTACTGACCTGGCTAGCGCTGTTTGTCAGTCCTGAAATCCAGGGAGTCAGCAGCCGGCTGACAATGATGGCAGAGGAACAGGCGGATCTAACTCTGCTGGGTGCCGGCCGGTTTAACGAAATTCAGGATGGCAAGCTGACATTTTATGCCGAGAAGCTCTCTGCGGATAAACAGCGCATGGAGAACCTGTTTATCGAGATGCGCAACCAGGACGATGACAGCAAGCTGCCACAGTTGCTGACGGCAAAGTCGGCCTACCGCAAGCAGGATGCCGGGAGTAATGACAGTTTCCTGGTGCTGGTGGACGGATACCGCTATGAAGGTACGCCAGGTACTGCCAATTACCGTATTGCCCGGTTTGCTGAATATGGTGTGCGTATCGAATTACCTGCTGCCGCGGAGGTCGTCGATGAACGCGAAAGCACCCCGACTGCGGTGCTGGCGAAGTCGGCCGACCGTAAGGACATTGCAGAACTGCAGTGGCGAATTATGATGCCCGTGTCCGTCATGGTGTTGCTGATTCTCGCGGTTCCCCTCAGCCAGTCAACGCCACGCCAGGGTCGTTATGGCAGGCTGGTCGTTGCGGTTCTCCTGTTTGTCATTTACTACAACCTGATGGGTGTGGCCGAGGTCTGGGTGAAGAACAGTGTGGTACCTCCCGCTATCGGGATGTGGTGGGTGGCTGCACTGCCTCTGTTGCTGGCAACTGTCCTGCTCAGAAGTAGGCCACTGCTGAATCTGCTAGGGCGTGGCCGGTGAAAATCATCGACCGTTATATCGCCACTGTCGTGACCACCGCGACATTGACCGCCTTGCTGGTTGTGGTTGGTCTGGATGCATTCTTCAGCGTCATCGGGCAGATAGATTCGGTTGGCAAGGGCGACTATACCTTGCTGAAAATGCTGATGACGGTTGTGTTGACCATTCCTGCCAGTATGTATGCACTGTTTCCGGTGGCGGCCTTGCTGGGCAGTCTGGGCGGAATGGGGATGCTGGCGTCCAACAGTGAGCTGATCGCGCTGCGAGCAAGTGGCTTGTCGATATGGCGCATCGTCCTTTCCGTCATGCAGGCAGGTGTTCTCATGCTGTTTATAGCCGTCCTGGTGGGTGAATTTGTAGCGCCGGGTGCAGAGCAGTATGCCCAGCAAATACGTTCATCGGCGACCGATGCCCGCGTCAGTTTTATGGGTAATCGCGGGTTATGGGTACGTGATGACAGGTTGTTTATAAACGCCAAGAAGGTGGTTTCAGAGAATACACTGGCAGATATTACGGTGTACGAGTTTGATGACAACGCAAAACTGAAGATAGCGACCAGCGCTGTGTCGGCGAACTACCGGAAGGGTCAATGGGTGCTGCATAATGTGCAGCAGTCCAGGTTTGGCACAGACAGTGTGCAGGTTGACCATGTCGAGGAGCTGCCCCGCGATTCCTTGCTGACGCCTGAGCTACTGGGTATCGTGGTGCTGGAGCCCGAGGATATGTCGGCCCGCGAAATTAAACAGTTCATGAGCTATCTGCAAGACAACGGACTGAATACACAGCAGTACCAATATGCACTCTTGAGTCGCTTCATTACACCAGTGTCAGCTCTGGTGATGCTGTTTATATCGGTGCCCTTTGTGTTTGGAAGCTTGCGGACGGCCTCTGCCGGCCACCGCATTTTCATCGGGATCCTGGTGGGATTTGGTTTTTACATCGTTAGCCAGGTCGCGGGCCAGATGGGGCGGGTATACGATCTCGACCCCGTACTGGCGACCTTCACGCCGAGCGTCATTTTCCTGTTGATCGGCATTCGTGCCGTGCGGCGCCTGTAGAAAGACCGGCAGAAAACATCCATGGTTTTTTCACGGTTACGGCGATATCAGCCGCGTTTCGCATGACTCAACGGATTTCTGGGTAATCGCACGATCACGGATTCCGAGATCCGGTCGTGTACGGCCATCTTGTCCCTGTCGAACAGCATCCAGAACAAGCCGAGCCCGGCAAGTGCCAGTGACGGTATTGCCACCATGAAGCGCAGCAATGCCTGCCAGATGCTGATGGGCTGGCCATCCGGTCGTTGCAAACGCAGGCGCCAGGCACGCATGCCCAGGGTCTGGCCACCATGCAGCCAGAACCAGGCATAGAAGGAAAAACAGATCAGGAATAAAAAGGTTCGGAAAAACGGGTTGTGGTAACTCAATGTCCCGTGGGTGACGATCAGTGCCAGCGCGGTAGCGATCAGTAGTGCAGAGAACAGCAGCAGCGAGTCATAAAACATGGCCAGCAGGCGCACAATCAGTCCTGCGGGTCGGTTGGCTGGCTCATTACGGGTTGTCTGCATGCGGCTGTCTGTTCACGTAGCTGGACAAAGGCGAGGGGAATGGCGCTCCCTACGAGATTCGAACTCGTGTTACCGGCGTGAGAGGCCAGCGTCCTAACCACTAGACGAAGAGAGCATATGACCAGTACATGCACTGGAAAGCGGTGTTATTATACGCGCTACCTTTTTATCCACAAGCAGGAAACGTGAGCAACACAGGACGCAACGAAACCCGCAGCGCAGCTACCCATATTTCCCGTCCGGAACACTCGATTTCGCGGGTCAATATCAGTCCTAACGCACTGAAGGTGTTATACCGTTTGAAAGATGCCGGTTACCAGGCCCACCTGGTCGGAGGGGGGGTGCGTGACCTGCTGCTTGGGCGGGAACCAAAAGACTTTGATGTTGCCACCGATGCCCATCCAGAGGATGTCCGCAAGCTGTTCAGAAATTGCCGTCTCATCGGGCGTCGTTTCCGGCTGGCGCATGTTGTATTTGGCCGTGAAATTATCGAGGTGGCAACCTTTCGTGCCTTGCAGCATGGTGGCAATGAGGATGGCGACCAGCATATTGACGATGAAGGCCGTATTGTCCGTGACAATGTTTTTGGCGACATCGAAGGCGATGCCTTTCGTCGCGACTTCAGTGTCAATGCGCTCTACTACAACATAGCCGATTTCTCGATTATCGATTACACCGGTGGCATGGCTGATATCGAGCGGGGTGTACTGCGGCTTATTGGTGACCCCGATACGCGATTTCGGGAAGATCCGGTACGTATGCTGCGCGCTGTGCGCTTCGCCACAAAGCTGGGTTTTCGCATGGACCCGCTCACTGAACAGCCCATCAAAAATCTGGCACCGTTGCTGGGCGATATTCCGCCGGCGCGCCTGTTTGATGAAATGCTCAAGCTGTTCCTGGGTGGGGCTGCACTGGCAAACTTTGAAATGCTGCGTCATTACAATCTGTTCGGGCAGTTGTTTCCACTCACAGAGCAATCACTGACACACGAAGAAAACAATTTTCCGCTAACGCTGATTTCCAGGGGCATGGCCAATACCGATACCCGCATCGAGCAGGGCAAGCCGGTGACACCGGCCTTTTTGTTTGCGGTACTTCTCTGGCAGCCAGTTCGCGAGCGGGCTGCAAAACTCGAGGCGGAAGGACAACACCCGGTGCTGGCACTGCAACATGCCAGTTCACAGATTATTGCCGAGCAGGCCGTGGTGATGGCAACCCCGAGACGTTTTTCTCTGCCCATGCGCGAAATATGGATGTTACAGTTGCGGCTGGAGAGCAAGGGAGGTCGCCGCAGTGTGCGGTTGCTGGGTCATCCTCGTTTCCGCGCAGCCTATGATTTTCTGTTGCTGCGTGCTGAAGCCGGCGAAGTACCCGAAGAGCTGGCTGACTGGTGGACGGAATTCCAGGAAACGGGTCCGGAGCAGCATGAAAAGCAGGCAACCGGCAAACGACCACGGAAACGCCGTCGCAACCGTCCGCGGCGCTCACCGGGAGGACAGACAGAATGACAGTACGTGCATATGTAGGAATAGGCAGTAACCTGAACGATCCGGTTGCACAGGTTCTGGAAGCCGTTGAAGAACTGGAAATGATCCCTGATACCATCCTGGTGGAGCGTTCCAGCCTCTACTCCGGCAAGCCCATGGGTCCGGCGGATCAGCCCGATTATGTGAACGCGGTGGTTTCACTTGATACGCTGCTGTCGCCCGAAGAATTATTCAGGTCTTTGGTCAGTATTGAGGACCAGCAGGGGCGTACCCGGGGCGGCGAGCCATGGGGGCCGCGGATTATCGACCTGGACCTGTTGCTCTACGGTAACAGTGTAATCAACACCGCAACGCTGACCGTGCCGCACCCGCGAATGCACGAACGCGATTTTGTCATTGTCCCGCTGGAAGAGATCGCCGGCAACGTCAAGATACCGGGCCGGGGTTTTTTGTATTCGCTGATCAATTCATGCGAGAGTCATTCACTGAGAAAACTGATAACTGCTTAATGAGTAACGAACGTCCCGGGTATATCGTCGTCGAAGGGCCAATCGGGGTAGGCAAAACCAGCCTTGCACGACGCCTTGCCGACAGCTTTGAATCAGACCTGATACTGGAAGCTGCGGACGAGAATCCCTTTCTCGAACGTTTCTACCAGGATCCGCGCTCGGGCGCCTTGCCTGCGCAGCTGTTTTTCCTGTTTCAGCGCGTTCGCCAGATAGAAGGCCTGCGTCAGGGCGATATGTTCCAACCGGTACGCGTTGCTGATTTTCTGCTCGAGAAAGACCGCCTGTTTGCCGAGCTGACACTTGATGCGGAAGAACTGAAACTCTATGACCAGGTCTATCAGCACGTGACGGTTGATGCCCCTGTACCGGGGCTGGTGATTTATCTGCAAGCACCTGAAGAAGTATTGCTAAAGCGCATCGCACGTCGCGGTATTAAATACGAACGCAGAATTGACGCCGAATACCTGCGCAAACTCTCCGAAGCCTATTCACGCCTGTTTCTGAACTATGAGGCAGCTCCCCTGCTAATCGTAAACGCGGCACATATCAACCTGGTTGACAATGACAGGGACTACGAGGCGCTACTGGAACAAATCGATGTCACCAAGACCGGTAAGCATTATTTCAATCCCCTGTCTGCAGTGATCTAGCCCGGTATTTTCCGTAGCAAGAGAGTTCATCTAGGGTTCCAGGAATAATGACAGGCACCAAGAAAGGCACACCGGTTACGCTCAGTGAGCTGCAGGCAATGAAACAGCGGGGTGAGAAAATTGCCTGCCTGACCTGTTATGACGCTACTTTTACACGGCTGCTGGAAGCGGCCGGGGTTGAGCTGTTCATTATTGGTGACTCGCTGGGTATGGTGCTGTTGGGCTATGAAACCACGGTTCATGTAAGTATGGATGACATGGTTTACCACGCCGCAAATGTTGCCAGGGCGGGGCGACATGCCCTTCGCATCGTGGACTTGCCGCACCAGAGCTACGAAACACCCGCACAGGCACTTGCCAATGCCAGACGGCTGGTGGCTGAGGGTGGAGCGGATATGGTGAAACTCGAAGGCGGTATCGGCAAGGTAGCGATTGTCGAAAATCTCGTACGGCACGGTATCCCGGTTTGTGGACACATCGGATTATTACCGCAGTCGGTTGAGAAACCCGAGGACTACAGGGTACAGGGACGTGATGAGGCAAGTGCGAGAGCCATCATGGAGGATGCCCGGGCGCTGCAGGCAGCGGGTGCCGCGATGCTGGTGATGGAATGCATCCCGGCCTCACTGGCAACCGACATTACAAATGCAGTCAGCATACCTACCATCGGTATTGGTGCCGGACGTGGTTGTGACGGACAGGTCCTGGTGCTGTATGACATGCTGGGTATCCTCTCGCACAAGCCACCGCGTTTCGTGAAAGATTTCCTGCGCGATACCGGTAACGTGCCGGCGGCAGTGGCTGCCTACGTCAGAGCGGTGAAGGAAGGCAGCTACCCGGCAGCGGAACACGAGTACTGACAAGGCCATGAAAATCATCACCAGCGTCGCCGAGCTGCGCGCCCATATCCTGCGATGGCGTACACAGGCCGGATTGACTGCCTTTGTGCCGACCATGGGTAATCTGCATGCCGGTCACATGAAACTGGTCAGGCATGCCCGTGACATTGCCGAGCGCGTGGTGGTCAGCATTTTCGTCAATCCCATGCAGTTCGGGCAAGACGAAGACTTCAAAAATTACCCGGTTACACATGAGCGTGACATTGAGGCACTGGCCGATGCAGATGCCGACCTGTTATTCATGCCCGACGTCTCTGAAATGTATGCCGCAGGGCCAGAGCACACCACACAAGTCGTGGCCCCCACCGGGCTGCGCACTGTACTGGAAGGCGAGTTTCGTCCTGCGCATTTCAACGGTGTGACCACTGTTGTAGCCAAGTTATTCAATATGATACAGCCGGATGTTGCCGTGTTTGGCGAGAAGGATTTTCAGCAGCTATTGATCATCCGCCGCATGGTCAGCGATCTGAACATGCCGATTAGCATAGAAGCGGTTGCGACGGTACGAGAGGCTGATGGCCTGGCAATGAGCTCTCGTAACAGCTACCTGTGTGCGGCTGAACGAGCCATTGCCCCGCGACTCTACCAGACACTGCTGGATGTCAGGGACCTGCTGCTGAAAAGTGAGCCTGATGTCGATGCCGTTGAGGCGTCTGCCATGGAGCAACTCCGGGACGCTGGCTTCAGGCCACAATATGTCAGCGTCAGACGCTGTGCCGATCTGGGGATGCCGAAGGCAGGAAACGAAGCGCGGGTGGTGCTGGCGGCGGCCATGCTGGGTAGTACACGACTGATTGACAATGTCAAGGTTTCAAGTACTTAGCTCGTCAACTTCAGGTTGAAACTCTGGGGATTTGTTGCAGTCCCAGGTTAGAGTCCGCATAATTGCGCACGTCTAATGAATGGAAGTGGCTCTCCCGGCTATGCAAATTACCTTGTTAAAATCGAAACTGCACCACGCCAATGTTACGCACTCGGAACTCGAATACGAGGGCTCCTGTGCGATTGACGCTATGCTGCTGCAGGCCGCCAATATTCGCGAATACGAACAGATCCAGATCTACAACGTGAACAATGGTGAGCGTTTCACTACCTATGCCATTCGTGCCGAAGATAACAGTGGCATTATCTCTGTGAACGGTGCCGCCGCACACAAGGCCAACCCCGGGGATCGCATCATCATCTGCAGTTATGCTGTTTTCTCGCAACAGGAAGCCGGCATCTTCAAGCCCACACTGATCTATCTCGACGAGAACAACCACATTAAAGACACGCGGAATGCGATTCCGGTGCAGGTTGCCTGATCGAAGTCTGAAGCACCCAGCGGGCATATTCCCGGCTCTTCCCCGAGCGAAAATGACAATCGCATACACGCGGCTCTGCAGGCACAAAATCGTGCTACCGACGAAGCTGAAACCTCGAATGCGACCTGTTCCTGAGCCGGATTTCTCCTGTGGCCAAAGTCCCGGCTAGCGGTTTGCGTAGCGGTTGAGATCGAGTATGCCGTACAACAGTGGATCCTGTGTGGCGTAGTAATCCTGGAACCAGTCGGCAGTTTCCCAGAATGCATCGCTGGTACGGCGAACACCGTAGACGCCGATGAGGCGTTCGTAATCATCGGGCGTACGTACCGCCATCGTACGGCTGGTAAAGTCTTCCAGTTCAGCGGGTTCCACAACAAAGAAAAAGTTCGGGTAGGAGCCTTCTATACCCTCGACAACCGTCAGGGTGTCATGCTCGATGTCTGCTGTATCGCGGTTTCTTTCGTTGGAAAACATGGAAGTCACGTCTGTATAGGCCTTGTTGCGTATGACGGTATAGGCCAGATCATTTTCCGGATTCTCTGTTTGTATGTGTACAAGGGCAACATCAGGAAAGACTTTCAGTTGTTCGCCCCTGAGGCCGGCAATGGTGCGCATTGCCCGGTCTGCCTGTTGTTTAATCTTGCCAGCCGCCCGATCAACGCAGGCATCTCCCGTGCAGCGGTAGAGGTAAGATGGTGCCCCTGCCAGCGGGCCCAGTCGACCGATCATCGCCTCGTATAGCTCGCCTTGTGGGTCATCGGTTTTATAACCACTAACTGTCTCGATCTCCAGCCAGTCCATGCTGCCCATCGATTTTTCCATGTTGCTGCGGATCCCGACATACCAGGAGTCCAGAATCTTCCTGCGGTCGCTGACTGGAATAAAGACAAGGAAATTGTCCTCACCTTCCATGCGCAGGAAGTCCATATACAGGCGCGTCAGCAACTGGTGACCGGCATTACCATAGACATTGAAGCCGGTCACCAGTAAATAGTGAATGCGTTCCAGCAGCGGGTAGTCGATAACCCAGGCGCTGTCGGGAAACTCGCCGACGAAACCATCTTCTACCGAAGCACTGTCGAAATGCCGGTAGATAGTCAGTGCCGCATTGGGATTGTGACCGTCGCCGTCCCAGATATAATTCATGGCAGCCTGCAGGTCCCCGACGCCAGATGCTTGGTTGTACAGGTTGGAGAAGCGCGCATTGATATAAATATTCTGACGTCGCGCGTAGTCTCTCCATGTCCGCAGGATTCTCAGCGTGCTGCCTTCCTGAGAGGGGAGCGCCAGGTAGCTGGACATTTCATCCAGGAATTCAGGGCGACTGGAGGCGAGGTCTGCATCCGGGTCAGCGAACACTACCCAGAAGCGGTCCTCGATGACATTCAGAGCGATCTGTCCGCGACACACCGGCCCCTTGATGAAACCCTCGATAATAAAGTGTGCGTCGTCGAGCAGGAAACGATAGCGCGAGTTGACCGGGATATCCCTGAAGGCCTTGAATGGATTGGATGCGATTGCGACCTCATAGGAGGGCAGCTCGGTTACGCGGTATTCCGGTTCCAGGAATAGTTCCCGGTAACGCGCCATGCGCGCGTCCGAGAAGGTATAAACCATGTGCGTCTTGGCCACGATACTCGCGGGATAGAGCCACAAACGGTAATAGAACGGTGCGCTTCCCGGTGAGTCATAGGGACGCACTGTGGCGATTTCCTGTACGGGTTGTCCCGGTGGCGTGCTGGAACGTACCAGGCGGTAGAATTCCCGCGTTGGTGTCCCTTCAAAATGGATGTGTGCCTGGAACAGGTGTTCATAGAGGTAGCGGCTGGTGAGCTGTTGTTTCAGAGAGGTGTCATTCAGGAAGGCCTCCCAACGCTCGAGCTGTGCCTGTGAGTTCCCGGAGGGTGTCTGTGCCGCCGCTGGCGGTACCCCTTGTGCCAGCCACTGCACCAGCGTGCGATATTCCTCATCACGCAGGTTTGGCATTGCATAGGGCATACCCCAGTCAGGATGCTGCCTTGCATAGTTGTCGAACTGTTCGCGCGTGGTGCAGACCTGCTTTCGGTTCAGACCGGTATCCATGCTGTCCGGCAACATGCCAAGCTTCGGTTGCGGGTGCAATTGTTTCAGGTGCAGTAACTGGTAGAGTACCGATTCTTCAAGCCTTCCTTCCGGGGTGTCGGCATTTTCAGCGAGTACGGGGTGAAATCCTTTTGAGCGCCATTCAGCCGTGGTCTGTGCATCGATAAACAGGCGGGACGGAGGTATGCTCGACAGGCGGGTGCCATTATAGACCCTGACTTTGCTGGCCCCCCGGGTGATGCCCTCGTATGAGGATAGCTTTAACTGGCAGGGTGCGTCCGTACAACCGTGACAGACCACACAACGCTGTTCCAGAACCGGTCTTACCTGTTCGTCGTACAGGATCGGTTCTTCCGGCATGGTCAGTAGTACACCATAGTCTACTTTTGACAGTTCCTCGGTGACGGAGGGTGGCGTACTTGAGCAGGAGGCAAGTAACAGCAAGGCAGCAAGCCAGAACAGCTCGCATGTACTGTGGTGTAGGTGGCAAAAGTTACTGTCCATGCGGCAAGGTTCTGATTAAGGGTTACCGTTGAAACTTTAGCAGAGTCGATGTGGTTTGTGGTTGGCTGCTGTCAATTGGTCTTGCTGTATTGCCGGATCAGTTCTGCGATGTTGTCATATCCCATCGCGGTGGCAACCTGTTCGGCTGTGAATCCTGCGTGGTTCTCAACGGTATGGTTGGCGTGGAATCTCAGCAACAGTGACACGGCTTCGCTATGCCTGTTGGCTGCAGCAAGGTGCAGAGCGGTGTCGCCCTGAACGATCTGTGCATCGATATCGGCGCCATGCATAAGCAATAGTTCACAGACATTCTTGCAGCCATTGGTCGCAGAAATATGCAACGGCCTGATGCCGCTCGCGGGATCGGCTGCATCTACGTCGGCACCAGCATCGATCAGCATGTGTACAATGGCCACGTTATCTGTCATGGCCGCGAGCTGTAGTGTTACTTGCCCTCTAACAGGTACAGCAGACGCATTGCTACCTTCAGCTAGCGGCGATTCCATGGCTTCAACGTGCCCCTTGCGAGCGGTCCTGCTCAGGGATGGCTGCAATTTTTTGATCCTCGAACGGCCGTCTCGCCTGGTCAGCAGGAAAAGCAAATAGGGCGATGCCAGCCACAACCAGGTGACAGGGTTGTCCGGTTGGCTGTAAAACTGCAGGTAATATTCGCCTGGTGATGCGCTGCTGTTACTGGTCATGTAGTGCGCTTGCAGTTCGTTGACAGACCAGAGTATTCCCGGCACGAAGACCATGCCAAAAAGCACGCGGTTGACGAGGTAGGTCATTTCTGTAGCCAGGCGCTTCATGAAATCAGGAGAATAATTAATAAGAAATAATATGCTAATACTCTAGTCGTCAAATTTCCAACACTAGTGGTGGGTGGCGACAAGTACCGCTTGGTCCGTTTCCTCCGGGACGGTCTGGTATTGCCACGCTTTGCCGGCTAACTGGCAACTGTCACGGTGCAGGGTACCTGGAACGCTTCCGGGGAGTACACTTGACCTTTACCAGGTTCAAGCCTATGGTCACTTTTTTTTGGATTCAGTAAACAGGCATAATAGGCTGGCGGGCAATGCCACAGTGGATGCTTGAACAGCAGGTGCAAGATACGTGAAGCCGTATACCGATACGCAACAACACTTTCGTAGCAACAGAAAACACCTTCGGATCACCACAGTGTTACCCTGTGAAGTCGGGCAGCCGGGTGGCACCCTGTGCGCCGCACAGATACTCGACCTTTCGATTGGCGGACTGAAATTCAGCTGTTCCCAGAATACCGTCAACTACATCATTCCCGATAGCGAAAGAACTGTTGGCTTGATCATGGATGTCGAGATTGATGTCCAGTTCAACTTGCCCTCGGACAATAAACAGACTGTCGTCATCAAGACCGGCGCCAGGATTATTCACTCCGAACGTCTCGCACAGGACGTTTTTCACGTTGGCATACAGTTCAAAACACTTGACGCCAGTGCATTCAGGCAACTGGAAGAATACATAAACAACCTTGACCGGTGACCTTGCAAGGCACCTTGTCGCTGACATATCCGGATAACAGACTGGCGCAACCAGCCGCTGAATTGCCGCATCATCCTCCACATAATGCCTGCGTACAATCCAGTGGGATGTACGATCATGACAAGGAGCGAGGCTGATGCTGATATTGACCAGGCGGGTAAATGAAACACTGATGGTGGGTGATGAGGTTACGGTTACCGTTTTGAGTGTCAGCGGCAACCAGGTCAGGATTGGCGTAAATGCTCCCCGGCATGTACCCGTACACCGTGAAGAGATCTACGAGAAGATCAAACACGAAAAAACCTCGGTTCCAGGCCAATAATGGCCTCCGGTTAGGCCTTTCTGTCTGCGGAGTCGCGGTATTCACCGGGTGATTTCCCGGTCCAGCGCTTGAATGCACGGGTAAAGTTGCTTGGCTCGGAAAATCCTAGCAGGTAGGTTATCTCGCCAATGCTGCGATTTGAATCACGGATGTAGGAAAGGGCAAGCTCCCGCTGAGTGTCGTTCAGCAGCTCCTTGAAACTGGTGTCCTGCTGGTGCAGCTTGCGCTGTAAGCTGCGCAGACTGGTATTTAACTTGACGGCGATCTCCCCCTGGCTGGGTCTGCCTTCCGGCAGCTGCTCGATAATCCTGGAGCGCACCTGCATGGTGATGTTATTGCGGTCCTGGCGCGCCAGGTAGTCGATGACGGTCTGGTCATTCAGACGCGCCAGTTCCGGGTGTGCGGTTGCCAGTGGCGCAAGCGCAACTCCCTTGTCAAGACACAGGCGATTGCTATCGGCTTCGAATACAATATCCGCCCCAAATACCTCTTGATATACAGCTGTGTCCACAGGCGTGGGGCGTTGCAGCCAGGTTTGCACAGGCAGGATGTTATTGCCAGCAGTGATCTGGCACATGCGAAGAAAGGCAGCCATGCCCAGGTCCATGGAGGCGTGCACGAAGTCGGGGCCAGGGTCCGGCACTTTTACCAGCAGATCAATTGTTTCCGCGGATTCTTCCAGCTGAAAATCGAGTAGTTCGTTCATGATCCGCGAGTATCGCACCAGCCGGAAAAGAACATCATGCAGCGTGTCACTCGCCAGGCAGGCCAGGCCAAGGCCATGCAGTACTGCCGGCTGAAACTGCCGCGCAACGACCAGACCAAGTGCCGGGTCGCCGGTCACATCCAGCGCGAGCCGCCATAATGCCTGCATTCGGCTTGTCAGGATCCGTTTCGTAGGGTTGCCGACATCTTCCGGTGCGATCCCGGCTTTTACGAACAGGGGATCAGGGTCGTGGCCAAGACTGCGCAAGGTCTGACCAAGCAGGGCGGCAACACTGCTGAGTGAGGTGATTTTCTGCGTATCCATGACGATCTACCCAATCCTGCATGTACTGACATGCTGTTGGCATAAAGTGATTAGATGATGATATCAATAAATGGCTACTGTTTGCGCACCCAAGAATCACGACTTGTGACCTCTATCCACACTCGCAGGAATCCGGTGCTGAAAAGTAACATCAATGTTGGAATTTACGGCCTCGCGGTGCTTCCTGTGGATTACTTGTCACAGTTGGATGATCCTTTCCAGCAGCTATCGAAAGACCGGTACATCGATCCTGTCTACCATGAGATTTTTACCACCGGCATCAAGGCGTACCGGTTGGTCACCTATCGGAAGCTGCTTCGGGAGCGCTATGGCCGTGGTGTCGCTAACCAGGTGAGCAAGTATCAGCAGCGCTTGCTGGAGAATGAGGACAGTGGCAGCACGATCAACGACTTCATCAAGTTGATTCATATCGCTCTCGACACAGATACGGTTGCTGCAGATACAGACCATGGCAGCGTCGATATACCGATTGAAATGAATGTTGCCCTGTTGCTGTTGCTGGACGCGCCATCGTCACCGCATCGTGTCAGTCACCCGAACCAGTATGCCACCGAAATCAAAGGTATGGATCTGGATATTGACTGGCTGTTTTCAGAGTGCCTGTGCCATGCAAGAAAAGACATGCTCAGGGTATTCGAGCCATTACTCACCTGCATTGGCTCGGGGGCACGTATTGATTTTGCACGGTCCTACCTGAAGGGTAAGCTGTTTGCCAATTAATCCTGCATCAAAACAGAAGGGCTGCATAATCAGGATTGTTGCACTGATCCATTCAATGCCACTGTAAAACACTCAGGCGTCTGTTGGCTAACACGAACAGCAGGCTACCCGCTAACTTCACCCGGATGTCATGTGTGATGAGTGAGCCATACCATGAGATCGCAGCTAACTGACAATCAACAACACGCCCAGCACCATTAACACACCCGCGACCAGGTTCTTCTGTAATCCCCTTTCTCCGAACAACCACGCCCCATAGAGCATGCCGAATAGCAGGCTGGTGCGTTTCACGGCCACCATGTAGGCCACCTCGATATGGGCAATGGCATAAAAATGAGTCACCACCATGGCAGCCATGAAAAGACCAATGCCAAGATGTGCTACGGGGTGTCTGGAGAGTGCGCGCCAGCTGGACACATCCCGCGAGGCAAAGATCACTACCGAGGCGCTACCCAGTAACACAAAATACAGCGGGCCGAAGAATTCCGGGGTGACATGCAGCAGTGCACCCTTGCTGGTAACAGAGGTCAGGCTGTAGATCGCGGCTACTGCCAGCATCAGGCGTGAGCCGCGTTCCCGGGTGATGGCGCGAAATGGTGCCAGTACCTTCCGCCTTGTACCAGGCTGTGCGGACTCGAGGTTCAGTAGCCACGCCCCGCTGACCACCAGCAGGATGCCCGAGAAGCCACTCCAGCTGACCGTTTCACCCAGCAACAGGTAGGCAGTCAGCGTGTTGAACGCTGGCGTGAAGGCTAGATAGGGCAGGGTCAGAGACAGCGGTGCTTCACGAATCGCCAGCATGTACAGCCACATGGCGATCAATTCCAGCGGCAGGGAGAGCGCTATCCACCCCCAGAATACGGTTGATAACTGCGGCCAGGGTTGCCACAGCAACAGTGGCAGCAACAGTGCACCGGATACCCCGAAGCGCACCAGCACCAGTTCCCCCGCCCGGTAATGGCTGAGGTAACGCTTCGACAGGGCATCCGCCGTGGCCAGGAAAAAAGCCGACAGTATGGTAAGGGTAATCCAGTGCATATTCGCAAGCATACCGGTATCCCTTGTGGTTGCCAGATCGGGAACACGCCTTTTGCAAACACCCGGCAGCAGCTAGGGACGGAGACGTGGTGTCCAGGTTGCCACGGTTACTATAAAATTCAGCTGCAACAGGATGGTGAAATCATGAAGTGCAGTGTAGAACGCCTGATCGAGGCGCTAATCGGTGTCGAACTCGCGCAGCAACGCAAGGCCGCCGAAAAGAAGGCGACGCAGGAGCGCAAGGCAAGTTATGTCGTTACCGTGTCGCGCGGTTATGGCTCGCAGGGTCACCACATTGCCCAGGTGCTTGCGGATCGCCTCGGCGTGAGGTGTTGTGACCGCGAGATCCTGGAGGGGGTGGCGGCACAAGCAGATGTGGATAACGAACTGGTGAAAAGGCTTGAAGAGAACCTCGAGAATTCCAGCAACAGCCCTTGGGGTGCATTTTTCAGGAACAGGCCCTTCCCCAGGGAACGCTACCTGCACCACCTGGTGAAGGTTGTCCTGAATATCTCGCAGAAAGGCGGTGTCATTGTGGGACGTGGTGCTAACTTGATACTCGGTCCCGGTAAGGCCTTCCATATCCGCATCGTCGGCAGTCTGGAGTCCTGTGCACAACGGGTTGCCAAGCGCAAAAAAATCGATCTTGAGGCGGCCAGGGAACGCATCAAGACGAAGGACCGTCAACGTGCCGATTACCTGAAGCAACTCTATGGAATAGATATCAACGACTGTCGTTACTATGATCTCGTTATCAACATAGACCGCTTTGATGTGGATTCGGCACTCGAATTGATACTCTACAGCATGCAGCTCGCCGGCTACGATCTTCCCAAAGAACTCAGAAAGGCGGTTTGAGCAGTCAATCCGCCCCCAGTGCAACACTCTCGGTACCAGGCAACTGCCCCGGCAGGGGCATGAAAAACGGGTCTGTCCCGTGGTAACTCCAAGAATTACCGCAACTTGACGTTATAGATAGGGAATCAACGGCCGCCATGCGCGGCGCAAGGACAGGACAACCGGGCAGGAACGATCATGACTGAGAGATGCAAGTGCAAACCAACCATTACTCTGGCCATTCTCGCGGCACTGGTACTGTTGCAAGGCTGTGCCTCCCTCGACAAGGACGAATGTATGCTGGCCGACTGGCGCCTGATCGGCTACCAGGATGGCGTTGCCGGCAGGTCCGCGGCCCGTGTCGGCGAGTACCGTGAGGATTGTGCAAAACACGCAGTAGTCCCTGACCTGGATGCTTACCGTGCCGGCCGCCAGCAAGGCCTGCAACAGTACTGCAAGGCAAGTAACGGTTTCCGCCTCGGCAATGCCGGGCAGGCTCTTGCCGTCGTTTGCCCGACTGCACTGGAGGATGATTTTCGTGATGGCTACAATGCCGGCCGGGAACGCTACCTGGCACGCTCCGCAGTCAACAAGACCCACTCTCACATCAATCAGCGTAAACAGCGGCTGTCAGGCCTGGAAGACGACCGTACGCAGAAACTGGCTGCGCTGGTTGCGGATGGAATCAAGAGTGATCAACGGGTGATGATTCTCTATGAGCTTACCGAACTGCAGCAGGAAATGAACAGTGTCGAAGCGGAGATTCTCGAGCTTGAAGATGAGCTCGTGGCTCAACAAAGCCGTCTGGATTATCTTAGCCGCAATAGTGCCTATTAAAACGCCGCGCTGCGTTGCCGACGCATCGGAGTCATATCAAGCCGTTATCCAGGCTAACGACAACTCGGGAGTGGCGGTATGGGCAACGCTGTGAAGTGACGTACCTGGCATCGCCCCCATGATTTCAAGTCCGGCGCGGGCAGCTGGAGATGGCGACCATGTCACCTTCCATGATGAGATGGTCCTCGATAGTGATGCCAGCAGCGATCTACCGGGCCGTACCTTGAATCCCGGGCAGGGCGAAACTGCCGAATGCACAAGCCACACGCCTGGTGATCACCTCTCTCCCGATTTCAGGTAAGATATCCCTTTCGCTGAAACGATCCATGTCCGCATCCTCTATCCCCACGGCCGACACCGCCCTCTTTGACTATCCGAAATACTGGGCCGAGTGTTACGGCACTGCCAAATTCCTGCCCGTGTCGCGGGCAGAGATGGCAGCGCTTGGCTGGGATTCCTGCGACATCATCATTGTCACAGGCGATGCCTACGTCGACCAGCCATCGTTTGGCATGGCGGTTATCGGCAGACTTTTGGAGGCACAGGGGTTTCGCGTTGGCATCATCGCACAGCCCGACTGGCACTCGAAAGAGGCCTTTGAGGTGCTCGGTAAACCGAACCTGTTCTTTGGTGTCACCGCCGGCAACATGGATTCCATGATCAACCGCTACACCGCCGACCGCAAACCGCGCTCGGACGATGCCTATACACCCGGCGGGGAGGGTGGAGCACGCCCCGACCGGTGTTCACTGGTGTACAGTCAACGCTGCCGTGAGGCGTATCCCGACGTACCCATCGTCCTCGGTGGCATCGAGGCCTCGTTAAGGCGCATCGCACACTATGACTACTGGCAAGATTCTGTTCGTCATTCGATCCTGCTCGATGCCGGCGCCGACATCCTGCTCTATGGCAATGCAGAGCGTGCCATTGCCGAGCTTGCCTACCGCCTGTCACTGGGGGAAAGTGTTGAGTCCATTACCGACGTGCGTGGCACGGCCTTCCTTCGTCGCGACACTCCCGCAGGGTTCAGCGAGATCGATTCCAGCCGCATCGACCGTCCCGGCAGCATCGATAAGATCATCAATCCCTACATCAACACACAGACAATGAGCGATTGCGAGAAGCAACGCCGCAATGCACAGCAGTTCGGTCTTGATGAAAACGGTGCAGTGATCGTCGAGTTCACACCGGTGCAGAAACTTGACCGGGCCAAGACCGTTATCCGCCTGCCGTCCTTCGAGAAGGTGCGCAATGATAGGGCACTGTATGCACATGCCAGCCGCGTGCTGCACCTCGAGACCAATCCCGGCAACGCGCGGGCGCTGGTACAGCAACACGCTGGCAAGGATCTGTGGCTCAACCCGCCGCCGTTACCACTGACAACCATGGAAATGGACTATGTCTTTGGACTGCCCTATGCACGCATGCCACACCCGGTATACGGGGGTGCACGCATCCCTGCCTGGGAAATGATCCGCTTCTCGGTGAATATCATGCGCGGTTGCTTCGGTGGCTGTACCTTCTGTTCCATCACCGAACACGAGGGCCGCATCATCCAGAACCGTTCACAGGCATCCATCCTCCGCGAGATCGAGGAGATCCGTGACAAGGTGCCGGGTTTCACCGGTGTGATCTCGGACCTCGGCGGACCGACCGCGAACATGTATCGCATTGCCTGCAAGAGCCGCGAGATCGAGGCCGCCTGTCGCAAGCCCAGCTGTGTCTACCCCGGTATCTGTGCGAACCTCAATACCGATCACTCGGCACTGACACAACTCTACCGCGCGGCCAGGAAGCTCAGGGGCGTAAAGAAGGTGCTGATTGCCTCGGGGTTACGCTATGACCTTGCGATCGAAGACCCGGAATATGTCAGGGAACTGGTGACGCATCACGTCGGCGGTTACCTCAAAATCGCCCCGGAACACACCGAGAATGGCCCGCTCGCGATGATGATGAAGCCGGGCATCGGCTCCTATGACCGGTTCAAGCAATTGTTTGAGAGGTTCTCTAAAGAGGTCGGCAAGGAACAGTATCTGATTCCGTACTTCATCGCAGCGCACCCCGGTACCCGCGATGAGGACATGTTGAACCTTGCGCTGTGGTTGAAAAAGAACGGTTTCCGGGCTGACCAGGTGCAGGCGTTCTACCCTTCACCAATGGCCACGGCAACGGCCATGTTCCATACCAGAAAAAATCCGCTGAAGAAAATTACCTACAAGAGTGACCCCGTGGAAACCGTCAAGGATCCGCAACAACGCAAAGTGCACAAGGCCTTTCTGCGTTACCACGATCCGAACAACTGGCCGCTGTTGCGTAACGTACTTGTAAAGATGGGCAGGGAGGACCTGATTGGCGACGCCAGCCATCAGCTTGTACCCAGGCAGCAGCCACAAGAACAAAAGGCCTACCGGTCACCGCGGCGCAAGAACTCGGCGACTGCGCAGCAGCGTCGTGCAAAGAGCAAAAGGATCCTCACCCGGCATACCGGTTTACCGCCACGATCCGCTGGATAATCCTGCGGTAGCGGCTTCCAGCGCGATACGCGCCGGAGACGGCGCTTGGGCACCAAGGAGATGGAGATTCCTGCAGAAACGGTTTGCCTCCGTGAGGAATTGCCGGCTAGTGTTGCTGGTACTTGCGTGCACTGCGAACCATGGAGCGTATGCGAGACATATGACTTCCCGTGCTGATCAGCACATAGCGTTCCACATCGTCATAGGCGCGTCCGCTGTCGCAGTTGGCCGGGCTGCCTGAGGCCTGACAGATTTCCATAACGAATGCCTGCAGGCACACGGGCAACTCGTCATCATCACAGCCCAGGCAGCCATCCTGTTCCGGTTCGCAGGCCAGCGCACTGGCTGGAATAAGGGCCGATCCCAGGAGTACCCCAAGAATCAGGCTGATGAATCGTAACTTCATGAACAACCTCCAAATTACATGTTAGCGCTATCCCGTGTGACTAGTTTTCACACACGACGAATGCACAGAGTATTGCACAATCGCAGCCGCCATGGTCATGGGGATATCAAAAGATCGGTGAGCGCGTTGATTTCTTCAGGAATTTAATTGCAGGCTGGCTTTTTTTTGGCACAGGCCAGCACCCGAGTATCAAGGCAGTTGCCGTAGTTTACCACGTCCGGGAGGCCGAACGCTGCGTCAGGCGCCGGGTGGAAAAAAGATCACCATGAGCCGGTTCCTGATCCATGATGCCGGGCCTGCAGATTTCTTGGGTGCAATCTCACCCAGCCGATATCGGATCGTAGACAGTTGCTTGCCCGGATGCAGGTAGATAAGGCACCGGCGAGCCAGTAGTTTCTATGCATGGTTTTGATTCAACAATACAAGTGCTAAGCGCTTCAATACCCGGGGAACGCTATTGGAATGCCATCAATGACCTGCTACTTGGAGTAGCCAGGGGTGGAAGCCAGGGTGGTCGAGTGAAGGGTAAAACCGCAAAAAAACCATGGACATCGAAAATAAACTCACAGGTTTTTCAGCTTTATGCTATATCATTTAACTATTGTATTTAGGTTTCGTCACGGTTCTCAGCTGAATAATAAAAAAGCCCATTATGGTTGATCACGAATCGATTAATAGGGCAATTCTCTATAGTCTCCTACTGCTCCTGCTTACAACCAGTGGTCTTGCCGAAGCGACGGTTCGTTTTGCCATAATAGGTGATTTCGGAAATCGTACCAGTTCTGGGGCTGAAGCTGACGTTGCCGCCATGGTATCTGGCTGGAATCCGGAGTTCGTCATTACGACAGGCGACAACCGCTATGAGGGGGATGATTACAACGCCGACGTCGGGCAGTTTTATTGCGAGTTCATGGCCGATGCGCAAAGCGGCAGCTTTTGCTCCGGTAACGAGAGTGCAATCAACAGGTTTTTCCCCAGCCTGGGCAACCACGATTATACGGATGGGGGTGGGGTGAATGAGTACCTGGATTACTTTACCTTGCCGGGCACGGGGGTGGCGAATACATCCGGCGATGAACGCTACTACGACTTTGTGAAGGGGCCGGTGCACTTCTTCGTTTTGGACAGTCAGGCTGCACGCAGAACCTATAACAATACCAAGGTTGCGCAGCAAAACTGGCTGCAGACTCAGCTCGCAGCCTCAACGGCGCGGTGGAATATCGTCTACTTTCATCATCCTGCCTATACCTCCGGGATGTCAGCCGTCAGTACCGTGATGCAGTGGCCCTTTGCCTCCTGGGGCGCCGATGTCGTACTTGCCGGTCATGACCATGTCTATGAGCGTATTGCCACGCAGGGCATCACCTATTTCATCAACGGTCTGGGCGGTGACATTCTTGGCACTTTTTTGGAAACCCCTGTCAGTGGCAGCCAGGTGCGCTATAGCGACGACCATGGGGCCATGCTGGTGAATGCAAGCGACACGGCAATCACGTTCAAACTGTTCAGCCGCACAGACGGGCTCGTTGACACCTATACCCTTGGAAACTGGGTTCCGACCGATATCGCCCTGTCCAATACCACGGTGCCCGAGAACACCAATACCAGCGGTGGTTACCTCATCGGCACCCTGAGTAGCACCGATGAGGATCCGAAGCCGCCGGAGACTGCCAGCTACTCCATCGTTGGCGGCGCGGATAGCGCGCGGTTCAGTATCACCAATGGCAACCGGCTGAT